>DHFK01000086.1:183-25374 GCA_002400365.1 Anaerolineales bacterium UBA4826
GGACGTTCAATTGAACGTCCCTACGGATGCGCCGTTCATCCTCAACGCCGATGACCCCGGCATGGGCAAATCCGCGTCGTTTCTCGCGGCGGTGTGCGCGGCGGGCGTTTCAAACATTCTGCTCGTCGCGCCCAAGACCGTCGCGGATGATACGTGGTGCGCGCCGCGCGGCGAGATTCGGCAGCGGCTCCCGCACGCGCGCATCGTGCGCGGCATCGCGGAAACGCTGAACGCGCAACCGTCCGCGCAACTCACCTTCCACGTTTTGCATTACGAAGAACTCTTGAACGACGACGCGGTCGCGCAACTTGCCGCGCGCAATTTCGATTGCCTCTGTCTCGACGAAATCCATTACATCAAGCAGCGCGCCGCACAAACCGAACCGACTGCGCGCCGTTCTGCGTTGGAAACGCTTCGCGCGTCCGCGCGTACGGCGATTGGTTTGACTGGCACGCCGCTCATCAACGAACTGTCCGAGCCGCTGTCGCTGATGCAGACGTTGAGCCAGCACGCGCCGCAATTCGATCACGCGCGCCTCAGCAGTCGCCGCCTGAGCGACATTGCCGATGTGTTCGAGTCGCTGCTCCCGCACATCATCCGCCGCCGCAAAGACGAAACGCTGCTCCATCTGCCTGGTTGCGATGTGCGCCCCGTGCCGATTCCTCTGCCGCCCGATATTGACGCGCAGATGCTGCAGGTTTACGCGTGGAATCGCTCACGCGCGGGCGAAGCGCTTGTCACGCTCCGCAAAATTTCGACCGACGCGAAACTCGCGTATCTGCTCAACCGCGCGCAATCGGCGCGTAAACTCCTCGTCCTGACCTACCTCACCGACGACGTGTCGCAAAAGATCGCCGACTACCTCGACGATTTCTTGCCGCGTCAGGTCGCGCACATCAACGGACAAACACCGAAAGCCGAACGCACGAAATTGCTCAATGCGTTTCGCCAAGCCGATGGCACGCGCGTCCTCGTCGGTACGATTGGCACGATTGGCGTCGGCTTGACGCTCTTCGATCCCAAGCGCGACGCGACGACGAACGAAATCATCTTTGCCGATTTGCCGTACACCTACGCGGAATTCGATCAAGGCGTCGCGCGGTTGTATCGCGAGGGGCAGAAACAGCGCGTGCGGGTGGATGTGCTGCAGACGACGACGACGCGCACCTTGCGCGATGGCGCGCCGCTCCGCACGATTGACGAACGCATCTGGGATTTCATCGAAGGCAAGCGCGAACTCGCGGACATTGCGATTGACGGCAAGTACGACACGACCGACGCGGCAGCAAAAGTGCAAAAGGCATTGCGCCGCTGGCTCAAGCAAGCGCGCGAAATCGGCGTCGAACCGCTCGCGGTCGAGCGTCGCCGCGCGGAGCAGACGCCCGCAGAACATTGGCGCGGCGAAATCGGTCGCCTGCGCGCGATGAGCGCGGCGCAAGCGGATTCCGTTTTCGCGGACAAAGAATACACGCGCAAATTCCTGGAGCACCTGCAAGCGTCCACTGCCGCGCATTTGTCGCATCAATGGTTGCGCGGTAGACTCGCCTTGCTGCTGCGTCCCGATTTGGCAATCGTGGATATGGGCTGCGGGCTGAACCCGTTTGCTCATTTGCCGTGCAACGTCACAGGGCTTGACCGTCACGAACGCGCGGGACAGGTGCAAGGCAAAATGGAGAACCCATCGCTCCCCGACAAATCGGCGGACGTTCTGATTTACAGTTTGTCACTCTACGGCACCACGTCGGACCTGCTCGCGTATTTCACTCACGCGCGACGGATTCTCAGAGGGGGCGGACATCTCTTCATCGTCGAACCCGATTCGAGTTTCACGCCTGACGGTCTTGCGCGTTTCGTCAACGGCTTGCGCCAATGCGGTTTCGAGTTGGTCGGCAGCGTCAAAGATTTGCGCGGCGAAGACGGAACGTTGCTCAAGGGCATGCATCTCACGTTGACGGGTGAAATCGGCAAGCCCGATGCGGGAATGTTTGAGAGAAGAGGTTGAATGTTTAACGCCATCACAGACATTGACGGCATTCTCGTCGGACATTACACCGACTTGGAAAACGCGACCGGTTGCACGGTGATTCTTTGCCCGCCGGAGGGCGCAGTCGGCGGCGTGGATGTGCGCGGTCCCGCGCCGGCGACGCGCGAGACTGATTTGCTGCGCCCCGCGCATCTCGTCGAGCGCGTGAACGCGATTTTGCTCACCGGCGGTAGCGCGTTCGGACTCGATGCGGCAGCGGGTGTGATGAAATTCCTCGAAGAGAACAAGATCGGGTACGATACCGGCGTCGCGCGCGTGCCGATCGTGCCAGCCGCCGCGATTTTCGATCTCGCTGTCGGCAGCGCGACGACGCGCCCAGACGCCGACGCGGGGTATCGCGCCTGCGTCGCGGCGAAATCGGGCGCGGTCGAGGAAGGACGCGTTGGCGCGGGTACCGGCGCGTCGGTTGGGCATCTGCTGGGACCGAGATTCACGAGCCCGGGCGGAGTGGGTGCCGCGAGCCAGTCCATCGGCAAGAGCATCGTCGTCGGCGCGCTGGTCGTCGTCAACGCGCTCGGCGATGTGGTGGATCCGCGCACCGGCGAAATTCTCGCGGGGACGCGCAAGCCGGTTGTGGGCGGCTGGCTGGACTCGGGGAGCGCGATCAAAAGCGGGCTCGCGCAAACGATTCTCGCGCGGGCGCAGACGACGCTCGGCGTGGTCGCGACGAACGCCGCGCTGTCCAAAGAGGAAGCGAATCTCGTCGCGATGATGGCGCACGACGGCTTGGCGCGCGCGCTTCGTCCCGCACACACGCTGTACGACGGCGATGTGATCTTCGCGCTGAGCGCGGGCAGGCAGAAAGGCGAGGTGAGCGCGATCGGGCATGCGGCGGCAGAAGTCGTCGCGGATGCGATCGTGCGCGCGGTCAAGTGATTGCAGATTTCAGATTGCAGATTGAAACGCACGAAGATGCTTGCCGCGGATTTACAGGAATGAACGCTGATGTTCTTGCTTTGGTACAATCTTGGAGGAATCGAAGATGACTAGGCAACAATCCACAATTCGCAATTCACCATCCGCGATTCTGCTATTCGACATCGGCAACACCCACATCACCTTGGGCGCGTATCGCGGCGACGAACTCGTTTCGACCTGGCGCATTACGACGCGCGTGGACGGTACGGCGGACGAGTACGCGGTGCTGCTGCGCTCGCTCCTCCGGCAAAAGGGCGCGAACGGCATGACGTTCGACGGCTGCGCGATCGCGTCGTCCGTGCCGCCGCTCATTTCCACGTTCGACGAACTGTGCCAGCGGCACTTGCATCTCGAACCGATTATCGTCGGACCCGGCGTCAAGACTGGATTGAACATCCGCACCGATTCGCCGCGCGAGGTCGGCGCGGATCGCATCGCGAACGCGGTCGCGGTAAAGCAACTGTACGGGGCGCCCGCCATCGTCATTGACTTTAGTCCGCTAGCCACGATCTTTGACGCGCTCAGCGCGGAAGGCGATTACCTCGGCACGGCGATCGCGCCCGGCGTGACGACGTCTGCCGACGCGCTCTTTGCGCACGCGGCGCAGTTGCCGCGCGTGGAACTCGCCGCGCCCGCGTCGAAAAGCCCGATCGGCCGAAACACGGTGAGCGCGGTCCAAGCCGGCTTGATCTACGGCTACGTCGCGCTAGTCGAGGGGATGATCGCGCGCGTGAAGAAGGAACTGGGCGCGCACGCGCGTGTGGTCGGCACCGGGGAGATGGCGCAATTGATCGCGCGCGAGACCAAGGCGATGGATGTGGTGGACGACTGTTTGACGTTGAAGGGGCTGAAGATGATCTATGAGTTGAATAGGGCTTTGATCTCCTCGTAGTACACGCCCCACATTCTCTCCGGCAATAATGCGCCGATGTGAACCATCGCCTGGCGCGCGGCTTGGCCGTCGCGTTCCGCTTTCGGCAATCGGCGCGGGACATTCAACTGGAACGGCGCGCCAAAGTTCACCGTGAGCGTGCGCGTATTATCGTCCTCGAAAATTCCGCAGGGCAGCACCGGTATCGTATCGCGTGTGAGCAGCAACAGGAATAGCCCCGCGCCGATCGGCGGCTGGCACAAGGTGAGATTGTCCCCCGTTTTTCCCTCTGGCGCAACGCCGAGCAATGCCGGCGGATCCCCGCGCGTCAGCGCGACCGCGCCGCGAATGGCGAGCGTACCCTCGCCGCGAAATTCATTGTTCCCCAGAACCGGCGGCAACAGAATCATGCCGTAGGTCTTTGAGATTTTCCCAAAGAACCAGCGCGTCAGCGGTTGTTTGACCAGGCGTCCCAAGCCGGGGGGATACCACCACTCGCGCGTCATCATGAAACGAATGTCGCGCGGCTCGCGCGTGCGCTGCGCCGCAATCGCGGCGGCGATGGTCGCCACACCCCACCACGCGCCGAGACCGGGATGATCGTAGTGATTGACGACGAGGAGAAACGGCGAAGTAGGGGGAATGTGATGGACGTTCAACGCGCGTGGGGCAGGGTGCGCGCCTTTGAGAAGTAACGCCGCGTCGCGGCTGATGGATGATCGAATGCCGAAGAGCACGCGCAACGCGGGAATCAAAAACCGGGGCACCGAGTACGTGTAACAAGGCAAGGGCGTAGTCTTCAATGCGGAAACCTCAGTCGCTATTTCGTCGCGCGGTACACCAGCCACATTCGTTGCGCCGCCGTGAGATTCGTCAAGACCGCGAGAATTCCCAGCACGCCCAAGATCGGCGCGTCGCCGAACAGTGCGGTCAGCAGCAAACCGATTACCAGAAGGGCGATGCGCTCGAAACGCGTCATCAGTCCTTCTTTCATTTCTACGCCGATGCCTTCGGCGCGCGCGCGGGTGTAACTCACCATCAGCGATCCGAGCAACGCCAAAAAGACTAGATACGCGACGAACGTCATGCCGCGCTGCATGAACGCGTGCATGATTCCGAAATACAACGCGCCTTCCGCAAACCGATCCGTCGTCGAATCGAGGAACGCGCCAAACTTGCTTACCCGATTCGTCAGCCGCGCGAGCGAGCCATCCAGCGCGTCGAAGATTCCGGCAGCGATGATCAGCAGACCACCCAGCGCGAGATTGCCGCCAGCCAGCACGACGCCGATGCCGCACATTGCCAGGAACCCGAGCAGCGTCAGCGCGTTCGGCGTCAAGCCGATTTTTCCCAGCGCCCCGGCGGCGACGTTGAGCAGCGCTTGTGCGCGTTGGCGGATGAGATTACTTAGCAATTTGCCCTCGCTGTGATGACAAGGTGACCGGGTGACAAGGTGACAAGGTGAGATTCGTCAGGCAAGTCACCTTGTCATCCAGTCACCGTGTCATTCTTGGAGAACCGGTTCAACTGAAGCGGACGTAAATCAACACTTCGCGCCGCGCCATCCGTAATCATCTCGGCAACGCACGCGCCGACGGCGGGGGCAAGCGCGAATCCCTCGCCGCTGAATCCCGCCGCGACAATCAATCCCTCGATGCCCGGCACGCGGCTGATCACCGGACGCGCGTCTGGACTCGTATCGTAGATTCCCGCATGTCCCCGAATGTACCGCGCCTGTGCCAGCGCGGGCAAGCGTGCGGCGATGCGCTGCCGCACGTCGGCGACGAACTCCGGCGCAACGTGCTCGTCGAAATGATCGGGATCTTTCTCTTCGCCTTGAGGCGTGTTCAATCCACCCATCGTCAAGCCGAAGGTGTGCGGACGAAAGTGCGCGCCGGTCGCCCCATCAATGAACGCGGCGTGCCCGGCTTTGAGCTCGGCGGGACGCTCAAAGAACACGACTTGCGCGCGCGTATTCTGAATTCCGATCTCGACGCCGAGCGGCTTGAGCAGGCGATCGGTCCACGCTCCCGCGATCACGACGACTGTCAGCGCATCAATCTCGCCGGTCGTCGTGTCCACGCCGGACACGCGTCCCATATTCACGCGAATCCCTTTGACGAGTGTGCCGGTCTTGAATGCGACGCCGCGTTCCTTTGCGCGGGCGGCGAGGGTTCGAGTCGTCTCAACCGGATCCGCATAGCCGGCTTCTGCTTCGTACGCCGCCAGCGTGAGATCGTCCACGCGCGCGCCTGGCGCGAGTTCCCGGAGTTGCTCCAGCGAAATCACCCGGGTGTGGCTGCCGATTTTCCACAGCGCCGCGATTTGCTCGCGCAATTTCGCCGCGGCGGTTTCATTGCCAGTCACAATCGCGCAGCCGGTTTGCGTAAAGCCGCAACTGCCGCCGACGATCTCTTTCCAGTCCTGAAAGTAGCGCAGACTGGCGAGCGCCAGCCGCGCCTCCGGCGCGTGCGTAAAAGACGTGTGGATCAGCGCGCCGCTCCGCTTGGTCATCCCGGACGCGAGGGAACCTTTTTCGACGACAATGACGCGCGCGCCGCGCGGCTGTGACAGATGAAACGCCGCGCTGCATCCGACGACGCCTCCGCCCACGATCACGACGTCGGAAAAGACACGGCTCATGGCGCGATCGCCTCGCGTGCGGTGGGGTTTGCCGGCGCGGGTTTGCGTCCGCGCCTCAAGCCGAGCAGGTGGCGCACGCGCACGATCCGCCGCTGCCCAGCCGAACTCTTGGTTTTTTGCTTCGCGGGCTGCGCGGCAATCAACTGCTCATAGTATGCCAGGACTCGCCGCGCGATGATGCCCCAGTCGTACTGCGCGGCTTTGCGTCTGCCACACTCCCGCATCCGCGCGCGCCGTTCGGGATCGCGCAGCAATTCGATCACCGCGCGCGCGAGCGCTTGTTCGTCGCCGGGGGGTACCAGCACACCCTCGCAGTTCTGTTCGACCACTGTGCGAAAGCCGGCAATATCGCTGGCGACGATTGGCACGCCCGCCGCCATCGCTTCAAGCAAGACGATCCCGAAACTCTCAAAGCCGGTGTTGGGCGCGCAGAAAATCGTCGCGGTGCGGTGATAGCGCGGGAGTTCTGCGGGCGAGACATAGCCGACAAAATGCGCGCCGCGCAGTTTGTGGGCGCGCGCATAGCGCAGGAACGGCGCTTTGTCCTTGTCGCTGAACGCGCCGACGACGATCAAGCGCGCATCCGGGATGGCTTGCTTGATGTACGGGAACGCGCGCAGCAAATGCCGAAAGCCCTTGCGTTTGTCCATACGCCCGACGAACAAGATGTTGGGGCGACCGTCATCGAATTTTTCAATCGGCTGGAGGTTTGGCGCGGCAAAGCGCGCGCAGTCAATGCCATTCGGGATGATCACGTGGTCGCCGGGGAAATAGCGCGTGATGTACTCGCGCACCGCGTCGGAAACAAAAATGCGTCCATCCAGCCGATTGAACACGCGCTGGACCAGCGGACGCATGTATTCGTAGATCGCGTTCGATTCGCGATACGCGTGAAAGGTCCCGACGTTCAGCGCGTGCGAATGTCGTAGGACGACGAGCGACAGCATCGGCACCCCCGGCTCGTGAACGTGGACGACGTCGAACTTTTCCTTTTTCAGGATTTGCTTGACGCGGCGCCATACCGCCGGCGCGATGCTGATGCGCGCGGTCGAACCGCTAAAGGGTACCGGCGCGATCGCCCCGCTCACTTTGATGACGTGATCGCCCAACACGTCCTCGTCGGTGCTCGACGCGGCGATGATGCGCGTGTCGTGACCGAGCGCGCGGAATTCTTTGTCGAGCGCGGTGATGTGTTCGTTCACCCCACCGGGGAATGGATAATCGTACGGCGAGACGAGGGCGATTTTCATATTATCTCCGGCTCCGATTTTGCGGGGTAGTAGCCCAGCCGTCCTGAGCCTGTCGAAGGATTGGCATCGGGCATCTTTCGGCTATTGCTCAGGACGGCTGCCCTCCCACCCACTTTAAGAGCGCGTCACACCTGGCTGCGCCAGATGCTCCGGCATCTGCACCGCGACGACTTGCCCGCGCGCGCAAACTTCTCCGTTGGCAGACAAGGTCGCCGCGACGACGACCTTGCGCCCTTTGATTTCTTTCACGGTCGCGCGCACCTCCAGCGGTACGCCGATCGGCGTTGGGCGCACATAGTCAACCTGCAGCGACGCCGTGACAAAGCGCAAGGGCGGCTCGGTGTCCATCGCGCGTCCCGCCGCGCGATAGGCGGCTGCCGCGGCGGTGCCGGTGCCGTGGCAGTCCATCAGCGACGCGATCAGTCCGCCGTAAACGTAACCCGGGATCGCCGTGTGATAGGGCTTGGGCTCGAAGCGGCAAACGGATTCGTCGCCGTCCCAGTAACTCTTGATCCGCAAGCCGTGCTCGTTCAATCTGCCGCAGCCGTAGCAGTAACTCAGATGATCTGGGTAATAATCCTGAAACGCTTTTTGTGCCATTTCAATCGCCTTTACGGAATACGCATCACGTTTCACGGTTTGTGTGTTCCGTTTCTGCTGGCCCAGCCGATCGTACGTCGAATGTGTTTGGCGGGCAACTTGACGAGACTCTGATACATCTGCGCCGGTCCGATGCGCGCGAGATACCGCATTTCTTCGCGCGTCCAGTAATGCCCGGCGACCGCCGTCGTTTTGTCGCGCAGCGCGCGGCGGAGGTCGGCGGGCGTCTTGCCGGGGAAAACGGTCGCGGCGCTCCCGATCGTCGGCAACACGTGCGAATCGCTGCCGCCGGTTTCGGCGAGTTGCAGGACGCGCGCGTTCAACTCGCGCACCTGTTTTTCCACCACGCGTCCTGCCAGCGACGGATTCAGCGTTTCAAAGCCGTCGAAGTAGATCAAGTCATCCGGCGTTTGGTGAATCCGCAGCAAACCGTTGCGACCGATGGAACGGATCATCCAACTCATCGGATGCGGCGCGATGACGATGCCGCCTTGCGCGTGGACGTGCGCGATCGTTTTGTCGAGGCGCTGGAGCGAGCGCACCGGCTTGTCAATGCCGAGTACGAGGAGGTGCCCTTCCAGCGTCGTCACTTCCATGCCGGTCAAAACCTGGAAGCGATAGTTGCGCCGCGCGGCAAGATTGCGCGCTTCGTCCGCGCCGTCGAACATGTCGTGGTCGGTGATCGCGATCAAGTCCAGGTCGGTCTTGTGTTCGGCAAAATCCAGCACCTGTTCGACGGTTGCCATCCCGTCGCTGTGTGTGGTGTGGATGTGAATGTCGGCTTGTCCCATATTGCTAACCGCTTATGGCGTATAGCATATAGCCGTTGAATTCAAGGGCTATGTGCCATACGCTATATGCTCTCCGCTATTTGCCAAATTCTGTGAAACATCACCCACTGTTCCGGGTGCTGTCCGATCCATTTCTCCAGCACGCGCGCGACCTGCTCGACGCCGGCGCGCACGTCCGCTTGGAAATCGCCGGTGTGTTGCAGTTCGATTGCCGGCTCGGCGTACGCCGCGAACGTGTTGTCCGCCAAGCGCATCGAAAACGCGGGCAAGAGCGCCGCGCCGGTGCGCCGCGCGAGTTGCACGTGACCATCCGGCAGGCGCGCGGGCGCATCGAAAAAATTGACGGCGATGCCGCTGTGGGTCACGTCGAGATCCGCTGCGAGTCCGATGATTTCGTTTTTCTTGAGCGCGCGCACGAGCGCCAGCAGCGGGCCGTCCACCGGGATGATCGTCAATCCTTTTGCCGCGCGCGTCGCGACGATGCGTTGGTACAGAATCTCCGGCTTGACGTGCTCCGCCGGCGTCGTCACCTTGTAGCCGCGAATCGCAAAGGTCTGCCCGACGATGTCGAGGTTGCCAAAATGCGCGGTGATGAAGACGACGCCCTTGCCGCGCTGGAGCGCGTGCTCCAGATTTTCAAATCCGTTGACCTGGACGAGTTTCGCGATATCGTCTTTGGAGAGCCGCGGCGAGCGAAAGAAATCGTAATAGTTCTTGAGATGATTTCGCAAGATGTTGCGCGCCGCGCGGTCAATCTCGTGCGGCGCGGTGTCGCGCATCACGTGGCGCAGATTGTCGCGCAGCGGCTCGCGCGCGTCCGCACACCAATCGAAAAAGCGCGCGCCGATCCAGCCAAAGAGCGGATAGCCGAGCCGCGGCGGGATGAGTGGAATGATCGCGCCCAGCACGCGATACATCCAGTAACCCGCTAGGGTTTGATTGAAGATGCGCTTAAGCATGGTGGTTGGGTAGTTTGGTTGTTAGGTGGTTGGGGGCTGGCTCGAACCACCCAACCACCCAACTACCCAACTACCAAATCCTCTGAAACATCAGCCACTGGTCGGGATACTGGCGAATGTACTTTTCCATGATCGCCGCTATTTTCTGAACGCCCGCGCGGATGTCCTGCGGCGGATTGCCATTGTTCGCGAACTCCAACGGTGGCTCGATGAACACTTGACAGCGGTTGTCCGGCTGACGCACCGAAAAGCCGATGATGACCGGGCTGCCATATTTCAGCGAAAGTTGAACCGCGCCATCGGGCATTTGAGCCGGCTTGCCAAAAAAGTTGACTGAGGGTCCGGTCTGCGTCATGTCGCGATCGTACGCCAACCCGGCGATTTGCCCGGCGCGCAGCGCTTTGATCAGCGCGCGCGGCGCGACGTCGAGTGAGACCATTTCGATGTTCTCGCTGTTGCGGAGTTTGAGAATGTACTGGAATAGTTTCTCCGGCTTGAGCCGTTCGTTAGGTACCACGACGTGGGCATCGAGGTAGAGCGAGGCGAGATGGATGATGATGTCCCACGCGCCAAAGTGCGCGGAGCCAGCGATGAGACCCTTGCCCCGCTTCATGGCGTCGTCCAGGTGTTCGAATCCGTGCACCCCCGCCAGTTGCGCGTTGAGTTTCGCTTTGGTCAAGCCATGCGCCCGGAAATGGTCGAAATAGTTTTTCAGCAGATTTTGGAACGCGCGCCGCGCCACCGCGTTCATCTGCGCGGGCGTCGCGTCGTCGCCCAGCACACGGCGCAGATTGTACAAGTACGTGGTTTGCCGCTTTGCCGTCAAGAGAAAGACCAGGTCGCCGATTCGCGCAAAGAGCCAATAGCCAAAGCGACTCGGCAGCCATGGGCAGACCAGCCCGGCGAAGCGAAAGAGATAGTATTTCAGCATCAATACACCAGCCGCGAATTGCGAACCTTTAGTTTTGAATTGCCGTCCTTCCACATCGGCCGGAAGATGTACCACTGCTCAGGATAGAGCCGGATGAAACTTTCCATGCGGCGGGCGATTTCCTGCATCGTCATTTGCATGTCACGGCGGCGGTCGTGGCTGCGCTGGATGACTATGGGGGGAGTCACGCGGGCGTCAATGTGACCGTCCGACGCCACGTGCGCGTGTCCGACGATGATCGGCGCGCCGGTAAGCAACGCCAATTGCGCGGGACCTGCTGGGAAATTGGTCTCTGCGCCGAAAAAAATCACCGGCACCGTCGCAATGTCGAAGTGATGCGTCACGCCAAAGTCCAGCAGGAACGCCGTCATCTCGTTGCGTTTGAGCGCCTCGATGATCTTGCGCGGCGCGCGGTCGTACGGAAAGAGATGAATGTTGTGCGCGCCACGGATCCTGGTCAAAAAGTCCATCAACTGCTGCGGGCGCAGCGTCTCGGAAACCAGGGTAAAGGGTGTGTAGCGTCTCGCCAACACCGCGCTGGGCATGTCCATGTTGCCGAAATGCGCGCTGACCACGATCGCGCCTTTGCCCAGCGCGAGCGCATCCTGAAAATACTCCCCGTGGTGAATCGTGATGCGGCTTTCCAGTTCAGCCATGGACGTGCTGGGATAGAGCATTACATCCCGCAAGTGGCACGCGAAATTTTGGAAAGACAGCCGCGCCACGCGGCGGACTTCGGGGTCATCCGAGGGCTTGCCCAGGACGTGCGCAAAATTCTCGTTGGCGATGCGGCGGCGCAACGGCATCACGTAATAGCTGATGTTGCCTAGCGTTCTTGCCGCCGCGAAACTCAGTCGGCGTGGCGCCACGCCCGTCAAGAACATGCCCAAGCGCCACGCCCAATAGAGCGCAATCACTTGCGAATAAACTCCTCGACCATCTCGCGCGCCTGATCGTCCGGAAATTGCTTGGGCGGCGATTTCATAAAGTACGAACTCGGCGCGACCAACGCGCCTTTCATGCCGCGATCCAGCGCGATCTTGGCGCAGCGCACCGCGTCGATCACGACGCCCGCGCTGTTGGGCGAATCCCACACCTCTAGTTTTAGTTCGAGGTTGAGCGGCACATCGCCAAAGGTCGTGCCTTCCATGCGGATGTAGCACCACTTGCGATCCGTCAGCCACGGGACGTAATCGCTCGGACCGACGTGAACGTTCTCCGGGTCGAGCGGGTAGTCGAGCATCGAGGTCACCGCGTTCGTCTTGGAAATCTTTTTCGACTCCAGGCGCTCGCGCTCGAGCATGTTCATGAAATCGGTATTGCCGCCAAAATTGAGTTGATAGGTGCGGTCCACGCGCACGCCGCGATCGGCGAACAGGCGCGTCAGCACGCGGTGCGTGATCGTCGCGCCGACTTGGGACTTGATGTCGTCGCCGATGATCGGCAAGCCGCGTTCCTCAAATCGTTTCTGCCAATACTTTTCGCGCGCGATGAAAACCGGGATGCAGTTGACGAACGCGCAGCCCGCCTCCAGAACCTGCTCGACGTACCACTTGGTCGCCTCTTCCGATCCGACCGGCAGGTACGAGACGACGACGTCGGCTTTGGCCGCCTTCAAGATTCCGACGACGTCGTCGGTCGGTCCGGGCGCTTTTTCGATGATCTTGGAAAGGTACTTGCCCAGTCCATCGTGCGTCATGCCGCGATGCACCGGCACGCCGAGTTTCGGCACGTCGGCGAATTTGTAGGTGTTGTTGGGTTTGGTGTAGATGGCTTGCGCCAGGTCTTTGCCGACCTTGTGCTTGTCAATGTCGAACGCCGCGACGAATTCGATGTCGCCCACGTGATACCCGCCCAGAACGGTGTGCATCAAACCGGGCACTGAAGCGTCAACTCTGGCGTCCTGGTAATAGTGAACGCCTTGCACAAAACTACTGGCGCAGTTTCCCACGCCAATGATCGCGACACGAACTTTGCGATTGCGAACCTTTGGCACAAAAACCTCCGACTAGTATTTGGGGATTGTAGTTTTCAGATTACAGAGTTGTCGTTCTTCAATCTGCAATCTAAAATCGAAAATCTGCAATTCACTGGCTGGCGATCAGCGCTTCAAACTGACGCATGTATTCTTGCAGCCGGGCGTGATCGAGCGAACAATGCACCTCGCGCCCGTTGCGCTGCATCCGCACGAGACCGGTGCCTTTGAGGCGGTGCAGGTGCCACGAGACGAGCGGCTGGCTCATCCGCAAACTGCGCGCGACTTCGGTGACGGTGAGTTCGCGGCGCGCCAATTGCTCGACGATCCGCAACCGCGTCGCGTCGCTCAGCGTCCGATAAAACTCGCGCAATTCCTTTAACCCTCGAATGTCCATGGAGATACGGCCGCAACTTATATAAACATGCGCTTATATATTATCTGAAATCGTTTTCTTGTCAAGCCGCGCCGAGCGCGCTATAATGGAAAAAAGGAGCCGAGTCTTGCGATGAAGATTCCCACGACGATCCGCTGGGACGTCACGCCGCAACAAGCGATCGAGATACAGCGCGGTCTCGCCGCGCGCGTGAGCGAGCGGGACGAAGTGGGCGACGTGCGTTTCGTCGCGGGCGTGGATGTCGGGTTTGAAGGGGAAGACAACCGGACCGCGCGCGCGGCAGTGGTCGTTCTCAAATTCCCGGAGTTAACGCCGGTGGATTACGCGATTGCGCGATTGCCGGTCACGTTTCCGTACGTGCCGGGTTTGCTCGCGTTCCGTGAGATTCCGGTCGTCTTAAAGGCGCTGGAGAAACTGGGCACAGAACCGGATGTGATGATCGTGGATGGGCATGGCCGCGCGCACCCGCGCCGGCTGGGCATCGCCAGCCACCTGGGTGTACTGCTCGACCGCGCGACGATTGGCTGCGCCAAGTCTATTCTCTGCGGCAAAGCGGACGAGCCGAAAAATCAGGTCGGCGCGTGGACGCCGTTGCTGGATCGCGGGGAGCAGATCGGCGCGGCAGTGCGCACGCGCGTCGGAACGATGCCGGTGTATGTCAGCATCGGTCATCGGATCAGTCTGGCGCGCGCGCGGGAATTGGCGCTCGAGTGCTGCAAGGGGTATCGTCTGCCGGAGACGACGCGTTACGCGCACCGCGTGGCCGGCGGCGCTATCCTTGCGAAGGTTCCGGACCTTTGCAAGGATGCAAGTCAGCCAACTCTATTCTGATGAGCAACGAGCAGAAGATTATTCAAGCGGCGAATCTAATCAAGAACGCCAAGCACGCGGTCGCGTTGACCGGCGCGGGCGTCTCGACGCGCTCCGGTATTCCCGACTTTCGCAGTCCCGGTTCGGGGTTGTGGGAAAAAACAGATGCTATGAGCGTCGCATCCATCTGGGGATTCATGGAGCATCCGCAGCGATTCTACGACTGGGTCAAGCCGCTGGCGCAGTTGATCGCGCTCGCGCAGCCGAACCCGGCGCATCACGCGCTCGCGGAACTAGAAGCGTTGGGCAGCCTTCGCGCGGTCATCACGCAGAACATTGACGACCTGCATCAGCGAGCCGGCAGCCAACGCGTGCTCCAAGTTCACGGTCACCTGCGCGAGGCGACTTGTATGCGCTGTCAGCATCTGGTCCCCGCCCAGCCGCTGTTCGCCAAATTCCTCTGCGATCGGACGATACCAACCTGTGAAATATGCGGCAGCGTGATGAAGCCGAACGTGGTCATGTTTGGAGAGATGCTGCCGGTGAGCGTGATGGATGAAGCGGAGAGGGAATCCCAGTCGTGTGACGTCATGCTCGTCGCGGGGTCTTCGCTCGAGGTCGTGCCAGCCGCGGATTTGCCGCTGGTCGCGAAAAAGCACGGGGCGAAAATCGTTATCGTCAACGATGCGCCCACGCCGATGGACGGACACGCGACCATTGTCCTGCGCGCGGACGTCGCGATCGCGCTGCCGCAGATCGTGGCGAGAGTACGGCGGGGGTAACAATTACGACGCGCCTGCAAGCGCGTCGCAATTTGTCAACAACCCCCTTCTCTGTGAGCGATCCGAAAACTATTCCGCAAATACCTCTGTTACAGCCAGACTAAAGCCGGGCAAGATATTATCGTCAGCCGTCAGCGAATCGCTTTTTGTAAAGCGACGCACATCGGTCAACGCGCGGTACGCGTAAACGCTTTCGGTCTCAGGATCAACCACCCAAGCCAGCCGAACGCCAATCGCAAAATACTCTCCCAGTTTCTTCATCACCTCGCTCCAGCGGTCGTCCGGCGACATTACTTTGACGACCAAGTCGGGGGCGACGTCGAGAAACACGGATGATCCGCGCTTGGCGTAACGTTCGTTGGAGATGAACGCGACATCACGCCGATCGCAACCTGATTTACCGCAGCCATTAGGATCACTCCTCTCTTCAAGCGCCTTGCTACCCGATTCTACTCTAGTTGGAGTTTGCCGTCAAACCTCTTTCTCTCTTGACAACTCAACGTTGGCATGGTACTGTAAGCCGGCATGAACGCGACCGATTTTCTGCTGCAAGCGCAAAATGCCGATGGCGGCTGGGGCTATCGCGTCCGCGGTCTGTCCTACGTCGAACCCACCGCCGCGGTGTTGCTTGCCTCGTCCGATTCCAACGGGCGCGCACGCGATTTTCTCTTATCATTGCAACACGCGGACGGCGGGTGGGGCATCGCCGCGATGGATGCCGAGAGCGGGTGGATGACCGCGTGGGCGGTCCGCGCGCTCGCCGATTTCCCGGACGCGCGGGATGCCGTTGCGCGCGGCGTGAACTGGTTGATCGGCGCGGAAGGGTTGCGCGTGACGAATGCCGCCGACCGCGCCAAGATCGCCGAGACGCTCAAGATTGATTCGACGCTGCGCGGCTGGGCGTGGCAGCGTGGCGACGCCGCGTGGGTACATCCCACCGCGCTGGCGATTCTTGCGCTGATCGCGGCGGGACAGCGCAACGAACCGCGCGTGCGCGATGCCATTGCCTATCTGCTCGACCGCGCCGTGCCGGACGGCGGCTGGAACATTGGCAATCCGTGGATGCTGGACAAGCAAATCCCGGCGACGATTCAAGATACGGCGGTCGCGCTATTGGCTTTGCGCGCCGCCAATGTCTCTGACGAACCGCGCATCGCGCCAGCGATTGATTTTCTGCACGGGGCAGTCGCGCGCGCCAAGACGCCGGCGGAATTGGCGTGGGGCGTGTACGCATTGCAAGGTTGGAACGTTGCGGTGAGCGACGCGCTCGTGCGATTGAACGCGCTGCAACGCGCGGATGGCAGTTGGGGCGGCAATCCGTTTATTACCGCGGTCGCGCGGTTGGCGAACAAAGCGTGATGCGTGGTGCATCCTGAGCGGAGCCGAAGGATGCGTGATGCGTGATGCGTGGTGCGTGATGCGTGANNTGCGTGACGAGAATTTCGAAATCGAAAATCGAAAATTGTCGCGTCGCGCGTTTTTGCGGCTGGCGCTCCTAGGTGGAATCGCCGCCGGCGCGGGCGTCATCTACAAGGCAACCGAGTCGGTTGGGTTTGCCAAGTGGTTTGGCTGGATGGCGCGCGGGAACGCGGCGCGATTCTTTGGGCCGACCACGCGCGTGGCGCTTGGCGCGTGCGCATCGTACGACGCGGACATTCTGGCCGTATTGCGCGCGGCGTGGCACAGCGCGGCAATGCCCGATTTGCGCGGCGCGCGGGTGGCGCTCAAACCGAACCTGGTGGATTTCGTGGAAGGCAAACCCTGTTTCACGCATCCGCGCGTCGCGCGGGCGATGATTCACCTGGCGCGCGAACAGGGCGCGCGCGAGATTGTCGTCACCGAGGGCACAACCTTTCGCCGCGATCCGCAAGCGATTCTGGACGCGACCGGCTATTCGGAAATGCTCGCGCGGGAGAAAATCGAGTTTGTTGACCTCAACTACGACGACCTGCTTTCGATTCCGCTCAAAGGCGGTTATACCAAACTCGCTACGTTGTTCATCGCCAAGACCATCCGCGACGCCGATGTACTGATCTCGATGCCGAAACTCAAGACGCATCACTGGACGACGATCTCCGCCAGCGTGAAGAATCTTTTTGGCATCGTTCCCGGCATCAAGTACGGCTGGCCCAAGAACACGCTGCACATTCAGGGCATCCCGGCATTTCTCGCGGAACTGGCAGATTCATTGCCGGTACGCGCGTGCGCGGTCGTGGATGGCATCGTCGGGTTGCAAGGCGACGGTCCGTTATTTGGCAGCGCGGCTTCGAGCGGCGTCATTGTCGTCGGCAACGATTTGCTCGCGGTGGATGCAACCTGCGCGCGACTGATGGGATTCGATCCTCGTCAGATTGACTATCTGGATTTCGCCGCGTGGGCCGGCGTCGGCGCGATAGACGAAAACAAGATCGAGTTGATCGGCGAGCCGCTGGCGCGTTTGCGCCGCCAGTACGCCAAGCCGCCATCGTTGGGATGAAATCGCGGAGGCAACGTTTGCTGTCGCGCAAAAGTTGGCTGGTCGGAATCTTGATTGTCGTCGCGGTTGTGTTAGCGGCAGAAATCGTCCTTGTCGCGCCGCGCGTGTTGGACGTGTGGCATCCGTGGGATTATGGCAACTATGTGAAGATGGGGCTGGATGTGCGCGAGGGGCGCAACCCGTACGGACCCGATCGCTACTATCCCTTGCCGACGATGCTGTGGATTTTTGTTCCGCTCTCGCTCATGCCCGCGTGGTTCGCGCTGCCCTGGGTCATCGTCCCGTTCGTCTTCATTCTGATCTTGTTCCGCGGGCAAGGCGCGTGGTTCTTTCTCTTTCCACCGCTGTGGTTCGTCGTCAGCGACGCCATGTTCGACGGCTGGCTGTTGCTCCCGCTCGCCTGGCTCTTGGCGAATCGTCCGATCTGGGCGGGGGTCGGCGCGGCGCTGTTGTTGTTCAAGCCGCACGTCACGGTGTTAGTCGTCGGGTATATGCTCTGGCGCTGGGTGATTGCGCGCGACTGGAAAAATCTCAAAACGTTTAGCGCGGCGATGGCGCTCCTGTGGCTGCCCTCGTTCATCGTGAATCCGGGTTGGCTCTGGCAAATGCTGGAGGTTTTGCAAACGCGCACCGAGCAGATTTCGATTCTGCCGCTGCTGACGGCTTCGATCTGGTCGTGGGCGTGGCTGGGCGGCATGGCGCAAACGATTTTCCTCGCGGTGCTGATGGCGACCGGCGTTCTGTTCTGGCGCGCCGCGCGCGATGAATCGAGTCGCGCCGCCGCGTTTCAACTGGTCGGCTTGCTGCTCAACCCGGTGATGCTCGCGTCGAATCTCATCCTGGTTCTGCCGACGGTGCGCGGTCGGAATCAAATCGTCGGGATTGTATTCGTCGCGTTAGGCGGCTATGCGCTGGATCGCGCGCTGGGTGCGTTTGGCGGCGGTTACGCGCTCGTCTCGCTATTCGCGCTGTACTTTTTGGCGCGCCAATCTCAAACGACGCCGATAAAGGATGCGCCATGAATCGCGCGACCGTTTTCAAAGTGATCCGCGTTGTCTTCGCCGTCGCCTGGATCTTTGCGGTCACGTTCAATTATTACATCGTCCACAAGCCCTTTACGCTGGAGAACGCGCTGGCGATTCTCAACGCGCTGGGCGACGTGTCAGTCGCAAGCGCGCTCGTTGCCGTGGCGGCTGCGCTGGGACGGCGTATCCTGCGGTCCTGGACGTTCGACTCGATCTTGGAAGCGATTGTTTTCCAAGCCGGCTTGGGGCTTGGCGTGATCGCGCTGGGCGTGTTGGGACTCGGACTCGTCGGGTTGCTCAATTCCGTTTTGTTTTGGGCATTTCTGTTGGTCGCCGCGTTGCTGTTGCGCGGCGACTTGCTTTCGCTCTGGCGCGCTCTGCGTTCGATTCGCTTGCCAATGGCGTCGCGGTTCGAGCGCGCGCTCGTGGTCTTGATCGCGCTTTCGCTCGCGATCGCTTTTGTGTTCGCGCTGACGCCGCCGGTCGCGTGGGATGGCCAAGTGCATCACCTGGCGGAGGCGAAATTGCAGATCGTCGCAGGGCGCATCAGCACGCCGCCGGACATTCCGTACTTTAGTTTTCCCGCGCTCGCCAACATGCTCTTCCTTGCGGCGATGCTGCTCAAAGGCGATGTCGTCACACAACTCGTCCACTTGGCCTTTTTGCTCCTGACTCTTGGCGCGACGCTCGCGTTCGCGCAGCGCTATTTCAATCCGCGCGTCGCGTGGCTCGCCGCGGCGATTCTGGTCGCCGTGCCCTCGTTCTGGCTGATTGCGACTTGGGCGTACGTTGATCTTGCCCTGGTCTTGTATTCTTTCCTCGCTTTCTACGCGCTAATGATTGGATTCGAAAAGGATGAGGCGCGCTGGTTCGCGCTGGCGGGCGTGAGCGCGGGGTTTGCCATCAGCGTCAAGTACACCGCCGCCATCGTGCCGATTGCGTTGGCGCTCTTGTTCTTGCTGCGGCGACGCTTCGACGTGGCACGCCTATTCTTGCTGACGGCAACCTGCGGACTCGTCGCGCTGCCATACTATCTTCGCACCTGGGCGTTCACCGGCAATCCGGTCTATCCGTTTGTTTTTGGCGGAAACTACTGGGACGCTTTCCGCGCGGAATGGTTCGGACGATTTGGCACCGGGCTGCTGAACTCGCCGTTGCAACTACTGCTCGCGCCGTGGCACGCCACCATCTACAGCGGCGAAGGATCGATCGGTTTTGAAGCGACGATCGGTCCGCTCTTGCTCTTATTGCTGCCATTGTTCTTCTTCGCGCCGTCGCACTCCNNCATTCTCCCTGCTCCTCTACCTCTTCTGGCTCGCCGGCGTCGCCGAATCCAAACTGCTGATGCAAACGCGGCTGCTGTTCCCCGCGTTTCCGGCGCTTGCGCTCGTCGCCGCCGCCGCGTACGATCGCTTGGCGGCGCTCGACCTGCCGCAGTTCTCGATCCAGCGTTTTGCGCGCTTGGTGATCGCGCTCGTCCTGGGCTTGACCGTGTCAAGCCAGGCGCTGAATTTGGCGTCCGACAATGCGCTAGCGTATCTCGCCGGGTTTGAATCGCGCGAGGCGTATCTGACGCGGCACCTCGACGGATACTATGCGGCGATCCAGTTCGTGAACGCGAATCTTCCGGCGAACGCACGGGTTTATTTTCTCTGGGAGCCGCGCAGTTATTACGCCGAGCGCGCCGTCCAGCCCGACGCGATCCTCGATGCGTGGGCGCATCTGCGTTGGCAATATCACGATGTTGATTCCATCGCGGCGGCGCTGCGCGAGCGCGGCTACACGCACTTGCTCTTGAGCCGGTCGGGACTCGATTTCATGCTGCAAACCGGCAACGATCCGATCACGCTTGACGACGCGCGTGCGCTGGAGGCATTGGCGGCGCGGCATCTGCGCCAAATCTATGGCAAGACGCCGCTGGAAACTGTCACGCGCAATGACAAGCCCGCGGTGCTGGGCGCAGCAGACGCGCCTTACGCCATTTACGAAATCACGGAGCAGGCGCAATGAAGTCGCGCCACTCGATTCTGCTTGGAATCTTGCTGCTGGCGTTTCTCTTGCGCCTCATCGCCTTGAACACGCGCCCGGTGTGGTACGACGAGGCGTTCGCGGTCTTGCTCGCGGAAAAGGACTTGTCCGCGATTGCCGCCGGCACTGCCGCCGACACGATGCCGCCGCTGTACTATGCGTTGCTGCACGGTTGGCTTGGCTTTGTCGGCGAGACGCCACTTGCTTTGCGGACGTTGTCCGTCGCGCTGTCTATGTTGGTCGTCGCATCGTTGTATGCGATCACAGCGCGCGGTTTCGGATCGCGCGCGGGGATTTGGGCAACGCTGTTTGCGGCGCTCGCGCCATTCCAAATCTATCACGCGCAAGAAATCCGAATGTACGGTATCCTCGCGCTGGCGCTGCTGTGGTATCTGTATGCGGTTATGCGCTTGCGGCGATTCTCAGCCACCGAGGACACAGGGGACACAGAGNNGCGTTCCTCACGCTCGTCGCGGCGAACGTCTATTTCGCCTGGCGGCGCGCGTGGCGCGCCGAGTTGAAATTGATCGTCGGGCAAGCGCTTGGCGCGCTCCTCTTTGTCCCCTGGCTGTTCTACGTGCCAACCCAATTGGCGAAAATCCAGCGCGCCTTCTGGACGCAGCCACCCGGACTTGCCGATGTCTTGCAGATGCTCGTCGTGTTCACCACGTACCTGCCGCTGCCGACGATCCTTTTCGGCGCCGCGCTGTTTGTCTCGCTCGCCATATTTGGCATTGCCGCGCTCGAACTGACGCGCCTCGTGCGGCGCGGCGCGCCGCCCGCACTCGGGATGCTGTTGGCGCTCGCGCTCGTGCCGCCCGCGCTCATGTTCGCGCTCTCGTACTTGATGCGTCCGATTTTCGTACCGCGCGGCGTGATTGCGTCGTCGCTGGCGTACTATGCGTTGCTCGCCGTTCTCGCCGCGCGTGCGCCGCGCGTTGGGCAGATCGCGATCGCAGTGATCGCCTGCATCGTCGCGCTCGGGACGCTGCCATTCTTTTACACGGCATGGGGCGAATGGCGGCGCGCGCCGTTCGATCAAGCCGATCGTTTCTTGCGGGCGCAGGCGCAATCGAGCGATCTGATTCTGCACGACAACAAACTGTCGTTCTTTCCGATGCGTTTCCACGATCGCGCGCTGCCGCAGGTATTTCTCGCCGATCCGCCCGGTTCGAGCAACGACACGCTCGCGCCGGCATCGCAAGCGGCGATGAACTTGTTCCCGGTCGAACTCGACGCGGCGATGCGCGGGCGCGCGCGCGTATGGTTCGTCATTTTCCAGACCGCGCTCGATCAAGCGGCGGAGGAGGGACATCCGCATGGCAACCTATCGCAACTCGACGCGGCGATGCAGCGGCGCGGCGTCACATCGTTCGGCGACCTGAGGATTTTCTTGTATGAAACTCGTTGACCGTTGGCGCGCGCTCGACCCGGCGTGGAGGTTCGCGCTCGGCGCGTACCTCATCGCGCGCGTTGCGCTCAGCGCGTGGTCGCTAGGCATTGCGTTGCTCTTCCCGGTGGTGGTCCAGAACCTCGATCTCTTTGGCACGCCGACGCTTGCCTTTTTCGATCTGGCGACGGGCGAGCGCCACGCCTATTCGCGCGAGGTGGACGGCGCGGCGTTGACGTTTCGCGCGGGCGATTCCGGCTTGGTGGTGGACGCGCAGACGGGTAGCGTGTGGTCGCTGCGCGATGGGCGCGCGCAATCGGGCAGGTACGCCGGACATGCGCTGTCCGCGTCGTTTTATCCGGTCGAAGACATTTTCCCGTATCGTGGCGTCGCGCCAAGTCAGAATCTCCTGCTCTCGGTCTGGCAGCGCTTTGACACGAATTGGTATTTGAAGATCGCCGGGCGAGGGTACTCTGCAGACGATGGCAGCACGGTCTACTTTCCGCTGTATCCGTTGATGGTGCGTGTGGTTAGTCGGCTGGTTGGCTCGCCCATGCTTGCCGCGCTGTTGATCTCCAACCTGTCGCTCGTCGGCGCGCTAGCGCTGCTCTATCGCTTGTGTGAGTCGTTTTTCGACGCGGACAGCGCGCGACGTGCGGTTGCCTACCTGCTTCTTTTTCCCACCGGCTTTTTCCTGCTCGCCGCGTACACCGAGTCGCTGTTTCTGTTTCTCGCGCTCGCCGCGTTCGTCTGTGCGCGCCAGAATCGGCGGTACAGCGCCGCGTTCTTCGGCGCGCTGTGCGCGCTCACGCGCCTGCAAGGTGTGCTGCTCATTGTCCCACTCGCTTACATGCTCTGGCAACAATCACGCGCCATGGGAGATGTGTCACGTGTCATGTGTCACGTGTCACGTGTCACACACCACGCATCACGTTTCACNNACCAACCTCTCGCTGCTCGCGAGTTACGCAGGCGAACTGCACGCGCGGTTTGTCTTGCCCTGGGATAACCTTGCCGCGTCGGTCGCGCTGTTGGCGAGCGGGCAGGGGAGTTTTGTGGACGCGCTGAATTTGCTGGCGACGCTCGGTCTCGGCGCGATGGTGTTTGTGACCTGGCGCAGACTGCCGCGCGAGTACGGGCTGTATGCGCTCGCGATGTTGCTTGCGCCGCTGTTTCGCATGACGACGACGCAGCCGCTCGTCAGCACGGATCGCTACGCGCTCGCGCTCTTTCCAATCTTTGCGCTGTGGGGCGCGTGGGGAAAGAATCCGTGGGTGAATCGCGCGGTGGTCTATCTTTCGTTTCCGCTGCAACTCTATCTCAGCGCGCAATTCGTGTTGTGGGGATGGGTTGGATGAACGCGCGCCAGCGGTGTTGGGACAGCGACGATTTGCCGGGTCTGTGGACGGCGACGGTTCTTGTTTTGATCTTCGCGGTTGCGGCAGTGCTGCCGTTGACGCCACACGATCTCTGGTTCCATGTTCGATTGGGACAGGAGATGGTGGAACAGCGCGCGTTGATTACTACCGACGTCTTTTCGTACACCCGGTTCGGGCAGCCGTATTTCAACAATGCCTGGTTCGCGGAGATCGTGCTGTATGCGCTGTGGACGGCGGGCGGCGCGCCGCTTTTCGTTCTGGCACGCGCGCTGCTCGTCGCGTCTTTCTATGCGATCGTATTCTGGCTAACCTATCGCGCGAGTCGCAGCGAGCGCTGGAGCGCGGCGTTCGTCTGGCTTGCCGCGCTGGCGAGTTTTCCGCATTGGCAGTTGCGCCCGCAAACGTTCGTGCTGCCGATTTTCGCCGGCTATGTCTGGATTCTGACGCGATACCTGGAAGAGCGCCGCGCGTCGCTTTGGGCGCTGCCGCTCTTGATGATCCTGTGGGTGAATCTGCACGGCTCATTCGTCTTCGGCTTGATGCTCGTCGGCCTGGCGGTGATGGGTGAGGTTGTTCAGCGCGTGTTCCTGTCCGCGCCTGTCACCGCCCGCCCAGAGAGAACTGTTCCGCCGGTGTCATTGCGAGCGGAGCGAAGCAATCCCCAACGAGCGAATTGGGGATTGCTTCGGGCGAAAATCGCCCTCGCAATGACTGAGGGTAGTTTGCTGTACGTCGTCAAATGGGGCTTGCTCACCTTCGCGGCGATGCTGGTGAATCCGCTTGGGCTTGGAATCCTCAACGCAGTTTTGGAAATCAGAGGCGACCCCTCGATTCAGGGCTGGGTCTTGGAATGGTTGCCGCCCAACCCGCGCGAATTTCCCGCGAGCGTTTTCTACTTGCTCGTCATCGCATTTCTGTTCGGCTTGGCGTTCAGTCGCAAGCGACTCGCGCTGACGCAGTGGTTGTGGGCGGCGACCTTTATCTGGTTAGGGTGGATCGCGTATCGCAACGTACTTTGGGCGTGCGCGATTCTCGCTCCGCTGTTGGCGATGCANNTCGCCGCGCTGACGCTGGTCGTCGTCGGCGCGTTGCCGCCGCTGCGCGCGGCGTTCGCCGGCGATGACCTCCGCGCCTGGGTCTCGAGCGATACGCCGGTGGAGGCGGTGAATTATTTGCGCGCGCACGACCTGCGCGGGCGGACGTTCCACGAGATCGGCGCGGGCAGTTATCTAATGTGGGCGCTCTATCCGCAGCAGCAAGTGTTCGTGGATGCGCGCATCAATCTATACCCGGCGGATTTGTGGCGCGAGTATTTCGCCGTGACCAACGGCTTGGATGGCTTTGAAGACATCCTCGACCAATATCGAATTGACTATTTGCTCGTGGATGCGTTTTGGCAGCCGCAGTTGTTGACGGCGGTGGAAAAACGCACCGCGCGATGGTCGCTGCTGTTCCACAGCGGCGAGTCGTACTTGTTCCAGCGCGTCGCGGCGGCGCGTTGACTGTAGGGCAAGTTTGCAAACTTGCCCTACAGAAAGGATCGGGATGCGCGCCAAGTTGAATGTTCACAGCGATTTCATGATGGTGCTGACGCTCTTTGTCGCGTTCCGCCTGATGATGGTGTTGCTCTTCACCGCGACGAGTTTTCTGACGCTGGCTTACACCGACTATACGTACTATTACGACATGGCGGCGCTGTCGGATCAGGGGCGCTTGCCCTGGATCCATTTCTGGTTCGAGTATCCGCCGGTGTTTCCCTATCTCGCCATCGGCGTGTACAAAATCACTCGATTGGCGAACGAGAACCTGGCGTACTTTAGCCGCACGTTGTCGCTCGTCCTCTTGCCCTTTGAAATCACCACGCTGGCGAGTCTATACCAAATCGCGCGCCGGCTCTACGATCAGGTTGTCGCGGTGCGCGT
>DHFK01000085.1 GCA_002400365.1 Anaerolineales bacterium UBA4826
TGCTTTGCCATTGTGACTCCCTGTCAAATCTGCCAAACCAGCCAAATGTGCCAAATATGCCAAATCGTTCTTTTGGCAGGTTTGGCAAGTTTGGCATATTTGGCTAATTTGTCTTGCCTTTGCCCACGATCGTCTCCGCAATATTCGCGGGCAGTTGATCGTAATGATCGAATTCCATCGTGAACGTGCCGCGCCCTTGCGTCGCAGAGCGCAGGTCGGTCGCATAACCGAACATCGTCGCAAGCGGAACGAACGCGCGGATCGCGGTGACGCCCCCCATGCGCGGCTCCATGCCTTCAACGTGCGCGCGCCGCGCGGACAGATCGCCGATCACATCGCCCATGAAATTCTCCGGCACGACGACTTCGACCTTCATAATCGGCTCGAGCAAGACCGGACCGGCTTTCTGCATCCCGGCTTTGAACGCCATCGAGCCGGCGATCTTGAACGCCATTTCGGACGAATCCACTTCGTGGTACGAACCGTCCACCAAACGCGCCTTGAGATCCACGACCGGGTAACCGGCGATCACCCCGCTATCGAGCGCCTCACGCACGCCCTTTTCGATCGCCGGGATGTACTCGCGCGGGACCGCGCCGCCGCGAATGCCGTCTTCGAATTCAAACCCTTTGCCTTTTTCGAGCGGCTCGAGTTCGAGCCAGCAGTGACCGTACTGCCCCCGCCCGCCGGTCTGGCGCACGAAACGACCTTCGGCTTTGACCGGGCGCGTGATCGTTTCGCGGTACGCGACCTGGGGCTTGCCGACATTCGCCCACACTTTGAATTCGCGCACCATGCGATCCGTCAGAACGTCGAGGTGCAACTCGCCCATGCCGCTGATGATCGTCTGACCGGTTTCTTCGTCCGTGCGCACGCGAAACGTCGGATCCTCTTCCGACAAACGGCGCAACGCTTCCGCCATCTTGTCTTGATCGGCTTTGGTGCGCGGCTCGATCGCGACGGAAATCACCGGCTCCGGGAACTTGATCGCTTCGAGCAGAATCGGCTTGTCGGGATCGCACAGCGTATCACCAGTAAAGGTGTTTTTGGGTCCAATAATCGCGGCGATGTCGCCGGCAAGCACCTCGGCGATTTCCTCGCGCGAGTTGGCGTGCATGCGGACCAGGCGACCGATGCGCTCGCGCTGATTGCGGCGCGTCGTGTTCGCCAGGGCTTGGCCGGTCGCCAATTTTCCAGAATAAACACGCACGTACGCCAGGCGACCGACGTAAGGATCGGTCACGATCTTGAACGCGAGCGCGGCAGTCGGTTCATCCTCGTCCGCTTTGCGGACCAATTCCTTGGCTGGATCGTCGGGCTGCGCGCCGCGCACCGCCGGAATATCAATCGGCGATGGGAGATAATTCACGACCGCGTCGAGTACGGCGCGCACGCCCTTGTTACGCAGCGCCGCGCCGCACAAAACAGGCACGAGTTTGCCGGCGAGGGTTGCCCGGCGAAGCGCCGGACGCAACTCATCTTCCGAAATCTCGTGCCCTTCCAAATACTTTTCAGTGAGCGCCTCGTCGGTCTCGGAAATCGCCTCGACCATCGCCGCGCGGTGCTTGGCCGCTTCCGCCTTCAATTCCGCGCGAATCTCGCGCTCGACCGGCATGGCGTCAACATCCTCGCCGTGAACGACCTCTTGCATCGTGAACAGGTCAATGAAACCGGCGAACGCCGCTTCCGTGCCCAGCGGCATTTGAATCGCGACCGGCCGCGCGCCGAGGCGATCCACAATCATCTCGATCGTGCGATAAAAGTTCGCGCCCACGCGATCCATCTTGTTGACGAACGCGAGCCGCGGCACCCCAAAGCGGTCGGCTTGTCGCCAAACCGTTTCCGATTGCGGCTGAACGCCGGCGACGGCGTCGAAGACGACGATGCCGCCGTCGAGCACGCGCAGCGAGCGCTGCACTTCTGCCGTGAAATCAATATGCCCTGGCGTATCAATCAAGTTGATTTGATGATCGTGCCAAGAAACAGTGGTCGCCGCCGCGGTGATGGTTATACCCCTCTCACGTTCCTGCTCCATATAATCCATCACTGCCGTGCCTTCATGCACTTCGCCAATTTTATAGGTCTTGCCCGCGAAATAAAGTATACGCTCGCTGACAGTCGTCTTGCCGGCGTCTATATGGGCGATCACCCCAACGTTGCGGACACGTTCAATTGGTACCAATCTTGCCATTCTATAAATCCGTTATGAGTTCAACTCTGGAACATCCCTCAAGACCCGCTCTACGCAGGCGGATGGAGATTCCCGAATTTCGCGTTCAGCGAATCGAAAGACCTGGTAACCCTTTCCCATCAAGAACCGATCTTTGTATTCATCCCGCGCTTGCGCCTTGGAGCCGCGATGCCAATATTCGCCATCACATTCAATCACAACGGGAGCTTGGCACATCAAGAAATCTACAGAAAATCTTCCAACCTGAACTTGCTGTTCATACGGAATCCGACGTCTTTCGAGTTCTTCGCGGATCAATGCCTCAATCGAAGTTTCACCGCGGTATAACAAGCTACAAACTAAACCACAGAACCGCCGACCCCGTAACCGAATCTGAGACTCGTGTGATGAATTCCTTGCCGCATCTTGGACAAACCGACGTGACCTTGGCATTAACGTGCTTTTCCCAACATTCGCGACCGCGAAACTTGCCATGCCCACGATTCAAATCACTGCGCGGGATTGGGAACTGCTTTCCGCACTCCTCACACTCAAGCGTAACGTAATCCCGCCTGGCTGCATCGCTACATTCCTTGCTACAATACTTTCCACCGGCTTGTCTCAGTACCTTCGCAGTAACATCGAACTCTTGCCCGCAAACCTGACACACGCGTCTGACGTGTGTGCTTTCGTAATCCCGTTGCTGACATTCTCGGCTGCAAAATTGCCCCCAACCTGCTGCTGCGTAGTAAGCACTTCTGCCGCAGACCTGACAGGTTCGCTCGACTCGCGGGTGTTGGCTGTGATAACAATCTTGGCTACAGAATTTACCCTGCCCGCGCTCGACAAGGTATTGCTAAGTTCGAACTCGCGCCCACAACTTTGACAAACTCGCGTGACCTTCGGTGAACCTTGACGTCGACATTCCTCGCTACAATAGTAATGCTGCTTGCTTTTCGCCGTGAACGGGTTGCCACATCGCCGACATTCGCGAATTTCCGGCTGAAAGAAGAGCGACATCGTCCACCTGTCTTGTGTCACCAGCGATAATGGGCGAAGGCGCGATTCGATTCGGCCATTTTGTGGACTTCCTCGCGCTTTTTGATCGTCGCGCCCTGGTTCGCGGCGGCGTCCATCAATTCACCCGCCAGTTTTTCGGCGAAGGTCTTGCCGCCGCGCGCGCGCGCATTCGCGATGAGCCAACGCATCGCCAACGCCATGCGCCGGCCGCTGGGAACTTCGACCGGCACCTGCAGTGTCGCGCCCCCCACGCGGCGCGGGCGGACTTCGATGCTGGGGCCCGCGTTGCGGAGCGCGGTCTCGAACACTTCGAGCGGGTTCTTTTTCGTTTTGTCTTCGATGAGACTGAACGCGCCATAGACCGAGCGCGTGGCAACTGTCTTTTTGCCGCGCTGCATCAAGCGATTGATGAATGACGAAACCGTCATGTTGTTGTATTTGGTGTCCGGAGCAACCGCGTGGTGCTCGATTTTTCCTCGTCTGGGCATGAAACCTCCAAATAAGCCAAATGTGCCAAATGTGCNNTGTGCCAAATGTGCCAAATGTATGTTTTGGCAGGTTTGGCGAATTTGGCAAGTTTGACTACTATGCCGCCGCTGCCGCTTCGGGTTTCGGTCGCTTGGCGCCGTACTTGGAACGCCCCTTTTTGCGCTTTTCGACGCCGGTGGAGTCGAGCGCGCCGCGCACGATGTGATAACGCACGCCGGGCAAGTCCTTGACGCGTCCGCCGCGAATCAAAACGACCGAGTGCTCTTGCAACTGGTGACCTTCACCCGGGATATACGCCGTGACTTCGATGCCGTTCGTCAAGCGCACGCGCGCGATCTTGCGCAACGCCGAGTTCGGTTTCTTCGGCGTCATCGTGCGGACGACCGTACAAACCCCGCGTTTCAAAGGCGAACCCTTGCCGCGCTGTTGGCGGTTGCGCAACGTGTTAAGCGTAAAACGCAGCGCCGGCGCCTTGGTCTTTTTGCCTTGCAGTTTGCGACCCTTACGAACCAGTTGGTTGATCGTTGGCACTGAATTTCCTCCGATGGCTTGCCTGTTTTTGGCAATAAAACACCCTTCCGCCAGGGAAAGATCGCAAGCGTCGCGCGGCTCGGCGTTGCCGCCGATGGCTTGCGAGGGAAGGGTGTCGTGTATCCCACAAGCGGACGATGGGTCTGCCAGTTCCCACAAAGGTTTCACTCTCGGTCAATCGCGTCTCCACGTTTTCTCTCATGGACAACGATTGTTTGCGGAAACCTTTTACGTCCTCCCAGGCAACAAGAGGACGGGAGACCCAACTAACTGTGAGTCGCCGTTTGAAGACAGAGCCATCATTCGAAACTTGCTTGGCTGATTTTTCTGCCACGACTCACGGGCGGTGATTATATCCAATACCTTGCTTCGTGTCAAATTTCGTCTTGACTCAGCAGTCGGAGACGCTACGCGCGTTNNTTTCTCGACAATTTCCGCGTCCTTCTTTGACTTTAACCAGAAAACAGGTTTTTGATCTCCCTCTCCGCCAACCTGCTAGCCCGATTCCCCCCTTTCCTTGCAGGAAAGGGGGATAGGCGTCCTCACGCCGCGACTTCGGTCGCTTCTTCGGAAATATCATCTACGGTGACTGTCGGCGCAGGCCCCAGGTCGAGGATCGCCGAAGACATGGGACGGAAACCGCTGCCGACCGGAATCAACTTGCCGAGGATGACGTTTTCCTTCAGCCCGCGCAACAGGTCCACCCGCCCGCGCACTGCCGCGTCGGTCAGCACGCGCGAGGTCTCCTGGAACGAAGCCGCCGCCAAGAACGACTCGGTGGCGAGCGCCGAGCGCGTCAATCCGAGCAAGATTGGCTGCGCGGTGGCAGGGTTGCCGCCGGCTTCCACGACCTTGGCGTTGCGCTCGTCGAACGCCTTGCGATCGAGAATCTCGCCGGGCAGCAAGTCGGTATCGCCGGAACTGCGGACGCGCATGCGGCGCAGCATCTGGCTGATGATGATTTCGATGTGCTTGTCGTTGATGTTGACGCCCTGCGAGCGATAGACGCGCTGGACTTCTTCCAGCAGGTACTGCTGGCACGCATCCTTGCCGAGAATCCGCAGAATCTCGCGCGGGTTTTTCGAACCATCGGTCAATTGATCGCCCGCTGCGACGCGCTGCCCTTCCTCGACGCGCAGGCGCGCGCTCGCGGGAAGATCGAATTCTACCTCATCGCGCAGGTCGCGGCGAACGACGATGCGCCCTTTCTCCACGATGGCTGTGCCTTTTTCCTTGGCGACCACTTGCGCGTCCGCGCCCTCGGCAATCACCTGCTCTTTCTCAACCTCGTCGCCATCCTCGATCACGGACTTGACGCCGCGCGGCAATTCGTACTCGTCCTGCTCGACGCGCGCGTTGACGATGCGTAACTTGCGTTCATCGTCGTCGTTGTAGATTTCGACAACCCCGTCAATGTCCGCCATCAACGCTTCGCCCTTGGGATCGCGCGCTTCGAACAACTCTTCGACACGCGGCAGACCACTGGTGATATCTTCGACGCCGGCAACGCCGCCCGTGTGGAACGTCCGCAGCGTCAACTGCGTCCCCGGCTCGCCGATGCTCTGCGCCGCAATGATCCCGACCGCTTCACCCATGCCGATCAACCCACCGCGCGCCAGGTCGCGNNGGCAACTCGACCAATCGCGCGCTCGCCGAAACTCTCACCCGTCCGTTCCTTCGACCCCGCATCAATCCAGATGCCCGCGCTCGTCCCGCAATCCTCTTCGGTGATGATGACTTCTTGCGCCACGTCCACCAGGCGGCGCGTCAGATAACCCGCATCCGCCGTCCGCAGCGCCGTGTCCGCCAACCCCTTGCGCGCCCCATGCGTCGAAATGAAATACTCTAACGCCGTCAACCCTTCGCGAAAATTGCTCTTGATCGGCAGCGCAATGATCCGCCCCGCCGGGTCCGCCATCAACCCGCGCATCCCCGCCAACTGCCGAATCGGCTGAAACCCGCCTTTCGTCGCCCCACTGTTCGCCATCACCCGGATCGGCGAACTCTCGCGCATCCCCTGCGCTACCGCCTCCGTCACCGCCTCCGTCGCTTCCGTCCACAACTCCACCGTCTTCACATATTGCTCTTCTTCCGTGATCAACCCCTTGCGAAACTGCTGCTCGACTTCGTTCACCTTCTCCGCCACCCGCGCCAAGATCGCTTGCTTTTCCGCCGGCACCGTGATGTCGTCTATCGCAATCGTCAACCCGCTCCGCGTCGCATACTTGAACCCAATCTCCTTGATCCGATCCACTACCTCCGCTGTCCCTTCGGGACCTAACTTGGCATGGACCTCCGCCACCAACTCCTTCAACCTTTTCTTGTCCAACTCGCTATTCACAAAGCGCACTTCCGACGGCAGAATCTCGTTGAACAACACCCGCCCCACCGTCGTCTCAACCAACTCGGTTCGCTTCTTCGCCCCCCGCATCACTTCCACCGGCAACTTGATCTTGGCATGGACTCCCACGTGCTCCAACTCATACGCCAACGCGACTTCGTCGGCGGACACGAAGGTCTTGCCTTCGCCCTTCTCGCCCGCCTTCTCCATCGTCAGGTAATACACCCCCAGCACCATGTCCTTCGTCGGCTCGACGATCGGCTCGCCCGACGCTGGCTTGAGCAAGTTGTGCGACGACAACATCAACTTGCGCGCCTCTTCCTTCGCCGCCTCACTCAGCGGCACGTGCACCGCCATCTGATCCCCGTCAAAGTCCGCATTGAACGCCGCACACACCAACGGATGAATCTGGATCGCACTGCCCTCCACCAGGATCACTTCGAACGCCTGGATGCCCAAGCGATGCAGCGTCGGCGCGCGGTTCAGCAGCACGGGGTGGTTCTTGATGATCTCTTCCAGCACGTCCCACACTTCCGCGCTGCCGCGATCCACCAGCCGCTTCGCCGACTTGATGTTGTGGGCAAAGTTGTATTCCACCAACTTTCGCATCACGAACGGCTTGAAGAGTTCGAGCGCCATGCCCTTGGGCAACCCGCACTGGTGCAGTTTGAGGTGCGGACCGACGACGATGACCGAGCGGCCCGAATAGTCCACGCGCTTGCCCAGGAGGTTGCGGCGAAAGCGGCCTTGCTTGCCCTTGAGCAAGTCGCTGAGCGATTTGAGTTTGCGCTGGCCGCGCGAGGAGACGGCTTTGCCTTTCTGCGCGTTGTCAATCAGCGAGTCCACCGCTTCTTGCAACATGCGTTTCTCGTTATTGACGATGACCTCGGGTGCGCCGAGTTCGAGCAGGCGTTTCAAGCGGTTGTTGCGATTGATGACGCGGCGGTAGAGGTCGTTCAAATCGGAGGTGGCGAAGCGGCCGCCGTCGAGTTGCACCATGGGGCGCAGGTCGGGCGGGATGACGGGCAGGACGGTGAGCACCATCCATTCGGGGCGATTGTTCGCTTTGCGCAGCGCTTCGACGATACGCAGACGCTTGATCGCTTTTTTGCGAAGTTGCTTGGAACGCGTCGCGCGAATTTCGTGGCGCAATTCGCGCGCCGTTACTTCAAGGTCCACGCGTTTCAAGACCTCGTAGATGGCTTCCGCGCCCATCGCCGCTTTGAATACACTGCCCCAGTGTTCCTGCAATTCCCGATAACGATTTTCGCCGACAAACTCCATCACCTGGATGCTTTTCAATTCCTCGAACTTGGGCGCGTAAGCGACTTCAAGCGCGGCGACTTTTTGTTCGCGCTGTTCTACGAGCGCGGCGAGTTCTTCTTCGAGCGCGTGGTTCTTTTGATCGCGCTCGGCTTGGAACAAGAGTTTCTTGTCTCTCTGTTTGGCGCGCGTCTCTTTTTCGATCTGCGCGATCTGCGCTTCGATCACCTCGCGCAGTTGCTTTTTGTGTTTTGGCGCAACCTCTTCGCCTTCCGCGACGATCACTTGGCCCGTTGGCTCAAAGACGATTGCCTTGCGCACCTCGCGCCCGGTCTCCTCCAGTTTGCGTTCCAACGCCTTGCCCGCGCCGACGATCTCATCAGTCTGCGCGTTCAACTGTTCTTCCAAGCGCGCGATCGCCGCTTCAGTTTTCTTTTCCAGTTTTTCAATTTCGTCTTCAAACTGCAACTGCTTGCCGTCAATCTTGTCTTGAATGGCTTTGGTTTCACGCTCGCTCTTGTGCTTGAGTTCTTCCTCCAAACGATGCAGCGCCTTTTGCCGCGCGCCTTCGTCCACGTGCGTGATCATGTACTGCGCGAAATACAACACGCGGTCGAGGTTGCGGCGCGTCACGTCGAGCAGCAAGCCCAGGTACGATGGCACGCGGCGCGTGTACCACACGTGCGCGACCGGCGCGGCGAGTTCGATGTGCCCCATCCGCTCGCGGCGGACGCGCGCCGGCGCGACCTCGACGCCGCATTTTTCGCAGACGACGCCTTTGTAGCGCACCTTTTTATATTTGCCGCAATAACATTCCCAGTCGCGGGTCGGTCCAAAAATTCGCTCGTCGAACAGCCCATCGCGTTCGGGGCGCAGGCGGCGGTAGTTGATCGTCTCCGGTTTCAACACCTCGCCATACGACCACGAACGGATCTGTTCGGGCGATGCCAGACTGACCCGCACGGCGCTCATGTCTTTAATTTCCATTCAACCTCCGGGGACGGGACACGCACCACGCATCACGATTTGCTTTTTGCGTGTGCCGTGTTGCGTATTCCGTTCTTGGTATATCGGTCTAATCCTTTTACGCTCCGCTGCCCCAGCCATTGCGCGACGCGCGCGGGATCGCGCGTTTCTTCCAACATTCTTTTCGCGCAGGTGTGCCGCAAAGATTGCGCGCTCACAGCGTCCAAGCCCGCGGCGCGCGCATAGGCATCCACCAAACGCTGCACCGAGCGCACGGAGAGCGGCTCGCCGCGCTGGCTCAAGAAGAGTTGCTCGACGTGCGGGATCGCGGGGCGCACCGCGAGGTACGCGCGCAGCGCGCGCGCGGCGACCGGCTTGAGCGGCACAGTCCGCTGCTCTCCCTGCCGGTTGCCGCGCACCTGGACTTGGGCGCGGTTTCGAGTGATCGCGACATCTTCGACGCGCAGCGCGGCGATTTCGTGGACGCGCAAACCCGCCTGAAGCATCAGATGGACGATGGCGACATCGCGCTTGGCTAGACTGGGGCGCGCCGCCGCCAGCGCATTCAGGAGCCGATCGGTTTCCGCGCGCGTGAGCGTCCGTGGCGCGGAACTGTTTTCGTTGCCGTTGCGCAGCAGCGCGATTTCGCGGGTCGGATTGTCTGGCGCGTGCCCTTTTTCGTGCAGGAATCGTCCAAAGAGGCGCAGCGACTGCAGGCGCCGATTGACGGTGGCGGGTGAGTGGTCGGTTTCGTTGCAGAGATAATCGCGAAAAGCCCGGAAATCTGCCGACGCAAAAGCCAGCGCGTGCGTCGTGCGCGCGGCGTGCCAACGCGCAAACGCCCGTAGGTCTGCCAGATAGTTGCGGATCGTTACGGGGGAAAGCGCGTGTTGCTGCAAGTAGGTTTCAAAGTGTTGGAGGAGAGCCGTATCAATCAGAGGGCGAGCGCGGTTAAGGGCGAGTGGACGACCTACCACAGTGGAGGCGCGACGCGGCTTGAAATTTCTGGGCTGATGGTCGCGTGCAGAGAGATTTGACCGCAAATCGGCTCCCGCTAGTGCCGCGCATGCTGGAACCAAGACGCTAGGGGGCGCGGCATTTATACGCCATTATTATACGCATCGGCGCAAATCTGTCAAATCGAGTTCCCAAGACCCCGGCAGCCGACCTGGGGCGAACGGATGTGCGGATGTTTCTATGTCACTACGCCCGCTCCCGCCATCGCCTGACACGCGTAAACCTGCGGTACTAGCCCTGTTTGCGCTTGATATGCCTGCGCCACGTTGACGACGAACGCCTGAACCGCGCCGTCCTCGACCAGATTGACCGTGCAGCCGCCAAAGCCCGCGCCGGTGAGGCGCGCGCCCAGACAGCCGGGCTGCGCGCGCGCGATTTCGACCATTGCATTCAGTTCCGCGCAACTGACCTGGTAGTCGTCCCGCAGACTCACGTGCGACGCGTCCATCCGCGCGCCGAACGCGGCAAGGTCGTTCCTCCGCGCGGCGGCAACCGCGTCCAACACGCGCGCGTTCTCCGTGATGACGTGCCGCGCGCGCCGGGCAATCGTCGGCGGCAGGTCTTGCGCCAAGCGCGCAAACTCTTGGACCGAGACATCGCGCAGCGCGCGGATCGGCTTGCCAATTTTCGCAGCCAGCAGGCGCACGGCTTGCTCGCACTCGGCGCGGCGCGTGTTGTATGCCGAGTCCACCAGCCCACGCCGCTTTGCCGTATCGCACACCACGATGGTCGCGCCGCGCGGCAGCGGCACGTTTTGGTACGACAGGTCGCGGCAGTCAATCAGCAGCGCGTGTCCCTTTTGTGCGAGCGCGGAGATGAATTGATCCATGATGCCGCTTTTCACGCCGACAAATTCGTTCTCGGCTTGCTGGCACACTCGCGCAATCTCCAATCTACCAATCTCTAATCGCCCTATTTCCGCGAACGTCGTCACCGCGCACACTTCCAACGCCGCACTCGACGACAAGCCGGCGCCCAGCGGCACGTCGCCGTGAATCGCCAAGTCGAGCCCGGGCAAGGTCAAGCCGCGCTGCTGCAACGCCCACGCGACGCCGCGCACATAGTTGCTCCATCCATTCACGTCGTCGCGTTCGATTGTCGCGTCCAGCGAGAACTCCGAGCGCGCGCCGTCGAAATCGAGCGCAATCATTCGCACGACGCGATCCGCGCGCTTGCGCGCGGCGAGGAGCACCGCGCGATCAAGCGCGATCGGTAGGACAAAGCCATCGTTGTAATCGGTATGCTCGCCGATCAGGTTGACGCGTCCGGGCGCGCGGAGGATGTGGTCGGGCAGCGCGGAAAAGATGCGCGCGAATGTGGTTTGGAGGATTTCGAATTTGGACATGGCGAGTGGACCAGTGTTCAGTAATCAGGCGCCCGGGCGCTTGATTACTGAACACTGATTACTGTTTGCTGCACAGCACCTCGCTCATCTCACGCAAACGCGCGGCGGCAGTCTCGGCTGTGATATCGCGCTGCGGCTCCGCCAGCATCTCATAGCCGACCATGAACTTGCGGACGGTCGCGCTGCGGAGGAGCGGCGGATAGTAGTGCGCGTGCAGATGCGCCTCGGGATGCGCTGCGCCGTCGGTAGGCGCTTGATGCCAGCCCATCGAGTACGGGAACGAGACTTGGAACAGGTTGTCATAGCGCGTGGTCAAGCGCTGGACGACATCCGCCAGCGCGTCGCGTTCGTCGTCGGTCAGATCGGTCAGCGCGCCGATGTGCCGCCGCGACAGCACGAGCGTTTCAAAGGGCCACACTGCCCAAAAGGGCACGAGCGCGACGAAGGAATCGTTTTCCAAGACGACGCGCTCGGAATCTCTGATCTCCAATCTCAGATAATCGCATAATAAACACGAATGGTTTGTATTTCGATAATCAGTCTGTGCGCGCAGTTCTTTGGCGGGTTCGGTTGGAACGTGTTCGTTCGCCCAGACCTGGCAGTGCGGGTGCGGATTGCTCGCGCCCATCATTTCGCCCTTGTTCTCAAACACCTGCACATAGTTGACGAAATCGAGCGCGCCCAATGCGCGCGTCTGCGCGATCCACACCTCCACGACGCGGCGAATGTCGGGCAGAGGCATCGCGGGCAGCGTCAGATCGTGGCGCGGTGAAAAGCAGACCACGCGACAAATGCCGCGTTCGCTTTCGGCGCGGAGTAAGTTTCCCTCCCCCGTCAACGACAAGGGAGGGAGCGTAGGCAGCAGCGCGGCGAAATCGTTCTCAAAAGCGAATGTGCCGTCGTACTGCGGATTATGCCTGCCGCCCGCGCGCTCGTTGCCGGGACAGAGATAGCACGTCGGATCGTACGCCGGGCGCGCCTCGGTTGGGCGGTTTTCGACTTGGCCCTGCCACGGGCGCTGCGTGCGCTGCGGCGAAACCAAAATCCATTCGGCGGTGAGAGGATTATAGCGGCGATGGGGATGGGCAAGTAGATTCATGGGGTGATAATCAACCATTCATCCGCGAATCACACGAATCAACGCGAATAAAAAATTCGTGGAGATGCGCGGAATTCGCGGATCATATTTTCCGCCAGCGCGATCGCGCCCCACAGCGGCGCGTCATCGCCGAGCGCGGCGGGGACGATCTCGACGCGCATTTGCGGCAAGGCGTTGGAACGCGCTGAAGCGCGCACTACGGACCACCATCGCGCGCCGGATTTCGACACGCCGCCGCCGATGACGACACGCGCCGGATTCATCAGCGTGATCGCCGTACCGATGCCGAAACCGAGCGCGCGCGCGGCGTCGTCCAGCACGCGCTGCGCGAGTTCATCGCCTTCCTCTGCCGCGCGCGCAACCTCCGCTGCCGTCAGGTTCCGGCGAGTCCCGGTGAGTTCCCGCAGTTTCGATCCCACGGTTGGATCGGCAAGCAACCGTTCATGCGCTGCGCGCGCAATCGCGGGACCGCACGC
>DHFK01000169.1 GCA_002400365.1 Anaerolineales bacterium UBA4826
CAAAAAGCCGCGACAAGTGGTTCTACTTTTCGCTTTTGGCTTTTGCCTTTCTACTTTCTTTGGGACCGCACCTGTTCATCATGCCATCGCTCGGCACGGACATCACGCTGCCTTATCGCTGGCTGTACGATGTTTTCCCATTGATGCGCGCGTTCCGCGCACCTGTACGCTTCGACGTGTTGGTGATGTTGGCGTTAGCCATCTTGGCAGGATTAGGCGCACGCGCAATTGGCAATTCGCAATTCCGAATTTTGAGTTACGAACTACGAATTACGAATTTGCTCATTCCTCTGATTGCATTAGAGTATTTCGCCCTCCCTGCCGCGAACATCACACCCGTTCCAACCGGCGATGGGATTCCGCAGTACGTGCGCTGGCTGGCGCAGCAGCCGCCCGGCGTGGTTCTCGAATTGCCGACGATCGGGCGCGAAGCCGTCTGTCCGCTCGATCTGACGACGCAGTACCTTTCGACGTATCATTGGCAGCGGACGCCGGACGGCTACAGCGGCTTTGTGCCGCCCCGGCATGGCGAGATGGCGTATGAGATGCAATTCTTTCCTAGCGAACGCGCGGTCAGTCTGCTGCAGGCCCTCGGTGTACAGTACGTCGTCGTCCACGCCAATCCGCCCAGCGCGTGGAATACACTGGCGGCAGATTTGCAGTTAGCCCAGCAGTTCGGCAGCGATCGCGTCTATCGGGTCGCGCCGCGCGCGCAGGATGCATCCGTGCTTTCCGCACGCGTCTATCTTCCCCAACCGGCTGCACCGAACGCGCGTTACTTTGCTGACGTGATTGTGCAGAATCGCGCGCCGCGCAGTTTTGCGATCAAGCCCACCGATATGCCACAGGTTGATGCGCGGTGGAACGAGGGCGCGATCCAGCGCGTCACCGCGACGATGCCGCTTGTCACATCGAGCGTCTCGATTGTTCAGGTGGCGCTGATCGCGCCGCCGCGCGCGGAGATGTATCACTTGGATTTGCGCGTGTCAGGCAAAGCGATTGGCGCATGGGATTTATCGGGGAATGTCGTGGTGCAGGAGGGAGCACCGGCGCACCAGGTTGTTCTACCCGCGCATGTGATGCTGAGCACACCGTTGAAATCGTTCTATGCGCCGGGCGATGCGATGGACATCGCACTGACGTGGTTGCCGCTGAACAAGATTGACGCGTACTACAGCGCCTCACTGCGCATCGTGGACGCGCGCGGCAACAAGATCGCTTGGCAAGATCGCCAGCCCGTGACGCCTACGTTGCTATGGACGCCGGGCGTTGCCGTGCCAGATCAGTTCACCCTGACGCTACCGCGTGACCTTGCGCCCGGTATGTATGCCGCGCAAGTGTTGATGTATCAAGCGGACCAGGGCGTGGATGCGCTGGTGCTTGATGAGAATTCTGCGCCGCGCGAAACGATTACGCTTGGCACATTCACGGTACAGTAAAAGGCGTTCGAGGGGATCCCTCGAACGCCTTGCTCCCGCGCTGGGTCAGACTTGGCACTGACACCCACCTTCGAATTCAATCGTGGCGGGCGAAGTGCAATGCTTTCTGCCGTCTCGCCGCGCGTGCAGCACGAACAGCGTGAACGGATCGAAGATGACCACGTCCTTAACGCCCTGCGCGAGATAAAAGTACGGCGCGAACTCCATGTCTTTTGCCTCCGAACCCTTGCTGATGACCTCGATGACGGCTTCGGGGACGAGTGTAATGGCATGTTCTGTTTCCTCGGGACGACGACAAAAGATAGAAATATCCGGACGCTTGAGCGACCCGTCGGGAAATTGGATGTAGATATCCGCATAGTGGAAACAGCCACACCCCGATTGCGCCGACGCGCTGGCTTTGATGGTAGCGCGAATACGATCAACCGCTTCTTGATGGTTGATTCCCGGAAATGGTTCCCAGACCCACAAACCACCGACGATTTCCAAGCCCACTCCTACCTCGTTTGCGCGTTCCAAAAGCGCTTGCAGATCACTAGGATTCATCCTTCTGCCTTTACGTCTGCCCCACCTGCGCTTTCAAGTACGCTTCGATAAACGCGTCCAGGTCGCCGTCCAACACCAGATCGGTGCGCGCGGTTTCGTGTTCGGTGCGGTGATCCTTGACCATCTGGTACGGGTGCAGCACGTACGAGCGAATCTGATTCCCCCAGCCGGCTTCCACGTGCTGACCCTTGAGCCGCAATTTCTCCTGCTCTTTCCTCTCGATCTCCAATTCCACGAGTCGTGAGCGTAACACCTTGAACGCGCTTTCCTTGTTCTGCAACTGCGAGCGCTGATTCTGACACGTCACGACAATGCCGGTGGGAAGGTGAGTGAGCCGCACAGCCGTCGAAACCTTTTGCACATTCTGCCCGCCGTGTCCCGAGGCGTGGTAAATGTCAATCTTGACGTCCTCCGGCTTGATCTCGACTTGCACCGCGTCCTCGATCTCCGGCATCACCTCGACGAGCGCGAACGAGGTATGCCGCCGATGGTTCGCGTCGAACGGCGAGAGGCGGACGAGGCGATGCACGCCGCGCTCGGCTTTCAGGCGACCGTACGCGTACTCGCCGGCAATTCGGATCGTCGTTGATTTGATGCCTGCCTCGTCGCCCGGCATCTCTTCGAGAATTTCGGTTTCATATTTTTTCGAATCGGCGTAGCGCAGGAACATCCGCATCAGCATCTGCGCCCAGTCTTGCGACTCGGTGCCGCCTGCGCCGGCGTGAATCGAAAGGATCGCGTGGTTGCGATCGTACTCCCCGGCGAACAGCAAGTTGAATTCGAGCGCGGCAAGGTTCGTTTCGATCTCGGCTGTCTCGCGTGCCACTTCCTCGCCGATCTCGGCGTGGTTCTCCTCGATCGCGAGCTCGAGCAAGCCCGCCGCGTCGCGCGCGCAGCGTTCCAGATCGCGCCAGGTCGTCGTTTCGTCTTTCAGCGCGGTCAGTTCGCGCATTGCCTTTTGCGCGGCGGCGTTATCGTTCCAGAAATCCGGCAGCGCCGCCGCGTGCTCTAACTCCGCCGCGCGTTTTTCTTTGCCGGCAATGTCAAAGACGCTCCAGGAGCGTGGCGATGTGTGTATTGAGTTCAGCCAGCTTTGATTTCAGGTCTTCCATGAGTTTCAAACACCTCGGGTTTCCAAGATCGTCGTCAGAGTCGCTTTGTCAAAGCAAACGCGGAAAAAATCGAAGAAAACTTGACGCCCGACTACAAACGGCGCGTCCGCGTCCACAAAACAGATGGGCAGGGTCAGCCATTGATCGGTTGCGGAGATAATCGCGATCACCTCGTGGATGCGCCCGCTTACTTCACATCCGCGTTTGCGGGACACTCCTTTGATGACTTGCAGTTTGCCGCGTTCCCATGGGATTCCCAGTTCAGGAAACGCATAACGCGGCGCCATCGCAGAATCTGCGCCACTGTCAACAAGAAAATGATGCCGCGCCAATCCAGCGGGGGTGCGTAACTCGATTGCGATGAAAGGGCGGTATTCGACACGCCCGCGTCGATCGCGCACTCCACGCCACCGAAATTCATAACGCATAGATGATTGTCTCTGATGGATCTTCGATGTACGAGATGGTGATGAAACGAATGTGTCGTCCCTGTAGTTTCTTTTGCAGTATTCGCATTGACTTGCTGTGCGCCACGACTTGCTGATTACGTACCGCCACATAGCGGTTGGCGTATTTCTTCCAGAACTCGGCGGGTCTATTGTTGAGCCATTCGTCATCGGCTTTCGCTTCCTGCAGATAAGCCATTTCTTCGCCCGAAAGCCCCAGTTCCGCGATCTTTCCGAATCGCTTGGTTCGGCTTCCGTTTCTTGGCTTCGCGTACGATTGTTTCAACATTGCGCCTCCTTCCGCGCTCTATTCTATCACACCTTCTTCGTCACTACCACTTCCTTGCTCAGCATGTCAATGCTTTTTCACGGCGCCCGCGCGTTGAAGAGCGAAGTTCTACAATTCAACTGGCTTTAACGGGAAACTGTGCTCGATCAAGGCAATTGGCTTAGGTTTACTCAAACAACCCCTCCAC
>DHFK01000052.1 GCA_002400365.1 Anaerolineales bacterium UBA4826
TTCGACTACGCTCAGGGGAGCGACGTTTTGTGTCGCGGAGTCGAAGGATCGCGACAAAGTAGTCCCCGCAGTAGGGAGGAGAGTGCTTCGCCCCTTCGGGGCTCGCAATGAGACGACTCTTATCGCGCTCCTTGCTGCCGCGCTCATCGCGATCAATCCATACCAGATTTGGCATTCGCAAGATGTACGCAACTATACGCTGTGGCCCGCGCTGAGTTTGCTGGCGCTGATTTTTTGGTGGCGCTGGTGGCGGCGTGAGATTTCAGATTTCAGACTGAAAGTCCCTTTGGGATTTCAGATTTCAGATTTGTTGATCTACGATCTTGCCACCCTGGCGAGTCTGTACACTCATTATTACGATGTGTTCATCCTCATTGCCGAGAATACTTTTGTTTTTGCGTTTGCGCTTTTCAGCCGCCGCTGGAAAACGCTCGCGCGCTGGATCGGCGCGCAGATCGCGCTCGCGCTGGCGTACGCGCCGTGGGTCTGGTTCGGCACGAACCGCATCACGACGTACGGCGAGGCAAGCGCGCAACAAAGCGTCTCCTTGCTCGATCAGTTCAGCCGCACGCTCGCCACGTTTGTCGTCGGCGATGCCGTGCCGGACCTGCTCAAGACGATCGTGTGGCTGCCGCTCGCGTTGGGGCTCGTGGCGACGCTGCTCTATCTCGCGCGCCGGGAGCGCGCGCGCGCGGCGTTCTTGCTGCTCTGGCTTGCCATTCCGTCGCTCGCGCTCTACGTCATCTCGATTGGGCGTCCGCTCTTTCTCGAACGTTATCTCAACGGCATCGCGCCGGCGTACTATCTCACGTTCGCGGTAGGGCTGGCGGCAATTGCAAATTTCAGATTTGAGATTTCAGATTTCAGATTTCGGTGTCTGCCTTTTGGCTTTATAGTTTTGTGCTTTGTTTCCACCTCCGCCTTCGCGCTCGCGAACTATTATTTCAATCCCGACTACGCCAAGTCGCCAAACTGGCGCGCGCTCGGCGGATTCATCGCGGCGCGGCAGCAGCCCGGCGATCTGGTCATTCAGAATTTCACCGAGATGTCGGCGATCTACTATCGCGCCGGCGCGATACCGGTGTTGACCTTGCCCAAAGACTATTGGGCGACGCCGGCGGATGAGAAAACGCTGCGGCAATTGAACGCGGACTATCGCCGCATCTGGTTCATCCCGGCGATGCCGGATTGGTGGGACCCGGATCAATTCGTCGAAAAATTCCTGGCGCGCAGCGACGACCGCGTGCTGGACACGCGCGTGGCGGAATTTCGCCTGCAGTTGTATCTGACTCCGCGCGAGTTCGAGCCAAAAATCGTCCCGGTCAACGCGCGCGTTGGCGACGCGCTGTTGTTGGGGTATCGGACTGAAGGCGCGCGCACGCTGCATGTTGTGTTATACTGGCGCGCCGCCAAGAAGGTGGAAAAGGATTTCACCGTTTTCGTTCACGTTACCGATCCAAGCGACCGTGTCATCGCGCAGCAAGACCGCGCGCCGGTATTCGGCGCGTATCCGACGACCGCGTGGCAGCCGGGCGAACTGATCGTGGACGCGTACGATTTGCGGGTGGATGCTGCGCCCGGCGCGTACTCGCTCGTCCTCGGCATGTACGACCCGGCAACGCTCGTCCGCGCGCCGGCGTTTGACGCAAACGGGGCGCGCTTGCCTAATGATCGAATCCCATTGACACAACTCACGCTTCCCTGATGACTGAATCGAAAATCGAAAATCGCAAATCAAAGATCTTTGATCTAGCCGCCATCACGCTGATCGCCGCGCTCGTCCTCCTCTTCTTCTGGCGCATCCTCACGCCGCGCCTGGAAGACCGCGCCGCGTTTCCGCCCGGCGATTTCACCGATCAGTTCTGGGCGTTTCGGATGGACCAAGCGCGCGCGTTCGCGGCAGGACGGCTGCCGTTGTGGTCGGAGCATTTCAACAGCGGGCATCCCTTCCTTGCCGACGTGCAGAGCGCGGTCTTTTATCCGCTCGGTCTGGTTTGGACACTGGCTGTGGTCGCGCTGCGCGGCGCGAATGTTACGTTGCTCGATCTGGAAATCGAAGCGATTTTCCATTTCATCCTGACTGGCGCGTTTACGTACCTGTTTGCCAGACGCTTGCTCAACTCGCGCGGCGCCGCGCTCGTCAGCGCGCTGACGTTCACTTTCGGCGGTTATCTCACGTCGTATCCGCCGCAGCAACTCGCGATTCTGGAAACCGCGACGTGGCTCCCGCTNNGACGAAGCAATCCCCGAATCGCGAGTTGGAGATTGCTTCGCATCCTTCGACTTTGCTCAGGATGCTCGCAATGACACAAAGCGTGCGGTACTATATCGCCGCCGGCGTTGCGCTTGGCATTGCCGCGCTCGCCGGGCATCCGCAGACGTTTATGTTTGTCGGGTACGCGTGCGCGATTTATTTTGTCTGGCGAATTTCGCAAGCACGGAACACGAACCACGAACCACGTGTTGCGTATTGCGTGTTCCGTTTTGGCATCTCCCTGCTTGTCGCCGCCGGCATCGCCGCCGCCCAATGGATTCCGACGCTCGAGTACCAAGCCGTCTCCACCCGCGCCGCGATTTCGTGGGCTGAAGCCGCGCGGGGCTTTCCAACGCTCGATCCGCTGCAAATGATTCTGCCCGGCTTTGTGAGCGCGTTTCAATCGCCGTTGTACATCGGCGTCCTGCCGTTGTGGCTCGCGCTGTTCGCGCTCTTGGTCAACCGTTCGCGCGCAAAGATTTACTGGGGCGCGCTGGCGCTTGGCTCGCTGCTGGTTTCCTTCGGCGCGTATGTTTTCGCCTACGCGCTGTTCTATCTCTACGTGCCCGGCTTTGCGCTGTTTCGCGGACAGGAACGGCTCGCGCTCGTCATCAGTTTCTCGCTGGCGTTGCTCGCGGGCTATGGTTTCCGCGACTTGCAATCGTCGTTCGACGTCACACGCGCGCGCCGCGCGTGGGCGTTACTGCCGGCGGGCGTTACGATCAGCGTGTTGATGGTGCTGACGCTCTACATTTCCGGGACGCTGCGCCAGTCCGGTCGCGTTGCGTTCCTGGGCGATCGCTCCGCGCTGATGACATTGTTGTTCGTTCTGGCGAGTGTACTCGTTGCCGCGCTCATCGCCTCCTCCTCCGCAAAGCGGGGGAGGGTAGGGTGGGGGTTACTCGCGCTCATCGTATTCGATCTATTCAGCATCAACGCGCAAGCGTACAACGCCGAACCGAAACCGCGCTACCCGGTTACGCCCATCGTCACGGCGATCAAAAGCGACCCCGGCGTTTTCCGCGTGGCGGACGAGAACAAAATGCCGGGACATTTCGGCATCGCGTACAACCTCGAAGAGATCGGCGGCATCAGCCCGCTGCGGATCGCGCATTACGACGCGTTGAAAAACTTGCCGGCCGAAAGACTGTGGCCGCTGCTCAACGTGCGCTATGTGATTTCGGATCGTCCCGGTTTTGCCAGTGCCGCTGTCGTCGCGGAGGACGGCGACACGCGTCTCTTGCGCTTGAACGATACGCTGCCGCGCGCGTGGTTCGCGCCGTACGCGATTCAAAACGCGAACGACGGCGAGGTGCTCGCGGCTATGTCGTCTGACGCGTTTGAGCCGTTGTACGTCGTGTACATCGCCGATGCGCCGCCGTTTCCACTCCCCTCGCCTAATAGGAGAGGGGCAGGGGGAGAGGTCGCGCATGCTGCTGATTTTCAGCGCATCACGCCGGAACACGCGCGCGTCATCGTCAACGCGCCCGCCGATGGCTTGCTCGTGCTGAGCGAAAATTACTATTACCCTGGCTGGCGCGCCGCCGTTGACGGTGCGCCGACGCCGACTCTGCGCGCGAACGTCGGGATGAGCGCGGTGCCGGTGCGCGCGGGCGCGCATCAAGTTGAGTTCGTTTTCGATCCGTGGTCGGTGAAGGTGGGGATAGCGATGACGATAACGACGTTGCTGTGCGTCATCGGCGCAATGTTGTGGTATAATGCTCGCAGAGGCAAATGAGCGTACACGTTTTGACGGATGACCGTTTTCGACTTTGGCTTGGCGTCCTCGCGCTCGGCGTCGCGCTCGCGCTTGCCGGCGGCGCGATCGTCGCGTTCGGCTCACCCTTGATCGCGTTCGCGATTGTCGCCGGCGGCGTCGCCGCCGCCGTCGTGATGTCGAACATGGATTTCGGGTTGTACACCGTGATCGCGGTCGCGGTGCTGCTGCCGTTCGGCGCGCTGCCGCTCAACCTGGGCTTTAATCCAACCTTTCTCGACCTCGCGCTGCTGGCGGTGATCGCCATGTGGCTGGCGCGCGTGATGACGCGGCAAAGCGCGCCGACCCTGCGCGAAGCGAACGGGGAAGGAGGGTTTGTTGCCACCCCGCTCGGTTTGCCGATCCTCGTGTTTCTCGTGCTCGCGGTTTTCTCGTTCATCGCCGGCGTCGCGTACGCGCCGGTGACGACCCAGGTCTTGCGTCAGTTCGCCGAGGTCTTGATTTCGATCAGTTTCTTTTTCGTCATCGTCAACGTAGTCCAGACGCAGGGCGCGCTCAAACGATTTGTCACCGCGCTGATCGTAGCCGGATTCATTTCCGCCGCCATCGGCGTCGTCTTGTATGTTCTGCCGCGCGACCTTTCGCTGACGCTGCTCTCCGCGCTGCGCGTCTTCAAGTACCCCACGGGCGACCGCGTCCTGCGCTTTATCGAAGACGATCCGAACAATCCGATGCGCGCGACGTCAACGTCGGTGGACCCGAACGTGCTGGGCGGTTTGCTGATCCTCGTCACCGCGCTGACCGTGCCCCAGATCTTTGCCGACAAGCCGCTGCTGCCGCGCAAACTGATCGTCGTCATCGCGGCGACGATGGGCGCGTGCATGATCCTGACGTTTTCGCGCGGCGCGCTGCTTGGCTTGGGCCTCGCGCTCGCCGTGGTCGCGACCGTGCGCTATCGTCCGATCATCGCGCTGCTGCTTTTGGGCGCGGCGATCTTTTTGCTTCTGCCGTTCACCCAGGACTATGTTGGACATTTTCTCGATGCCTTTGCCGCCAGCGACCGCGCCACGCAGATGCGGCTCGGCGAGTACAAGGACGCGCTGATTCTGATTGCGCGCTATCCGTTTTTCGGCGTCGGCTTTGGCGGCTCGCCGGATATTGACACGTACCTTGGTGTATCGAATGTTTATTTGTTGATGGCGGAGGAGATGGGCTTGATCGGACTCGCGGCGTTCTTGATCGTCATGGGCTTGTTCTTTTACCGCCTCGCGCAAGCCTGGTTCGAGGGGCTCGCGCGTGACGTGAATCTCGCGCCGATCTTGCTGGGCGTCGCGGGCGCGGTACTCGGCGCGCTGATCGGCGGCTTGACCGATCATTATTTCTTCAACCTAAAGTTTCCGCACTCGGTGGTGTTGTTCTGGCTGTACGTGGGCTTGGGGATGGTAACGGTGCGCTTGGCGAGACACCAGGTTTCTTGAAGAGACCTGGTGTCTCTCGTTTGACAAGGAACGTTCCCTGACTTAGAATGATGCCATGCTGGACGAGAAAGAACGCGCCGCGCGCGCTGCCCAACGCCCCTATTTCATCTGGGACTATGATCTGACCGAAGACGACGTGCGAGCGATTCTGCGCGGCGACAACGAGTACGAAAAAGTGCAGATGATGGTGCGGATTTTGGAACGCTGCCCGTGGGAAGAGATTTGGCATTATCTCAGACTAGAGCAAGTCCATCACTATTGGTCCCAAATTCGTCCCAAGATTCGCCGCGAGTTACGTCCAACGTGGGAACTGGCAATGAAGGTTTGGTATGGCGGAACTGCCTAGCATCCTTACTCCTTTGCAACGCGATTTCCTAGACGCTTTTTTCGCACGTCCCGCCGCCCAGAAATTCTTCCTCACTGGCGGGACGGCGCTTGCCGCGTTCCATTTGCATCATCGGTACAGCGAAGATTTGGATTTGTTTACGCTGGATTGGGACGCGCTGGAGGCGATGGAGCGTGAAATGCCCATCGTCGCGAGTGAAATCAAATGCGAGTGGTCGCTCAAGGTCAAGGCAACGGATTTTCGGGCGATCCTGTTGAATCGCCCGCCCGAACCTTCACTCAAAGTTGACCTGGTGCGCGAGGCGGGCACACAATTCGGCGAACATCAGCGTTTCGGAAGTATCGTCGTAGATTCGATGCTCAACATCGCCGTGAACAAAGTAACAGCGGTGTTCGGGCGTACCGCCGCGAAAGATTTCGTTGATCTGTACTTTCTGCTCGCGCAGGGCTTCCATCTCGATGCACTCATGCAGATGGCGAAGGAGAAGGATCTGGGATTTAGCGAGTTTTACTTTGCGGGCAGTTTGGGGCAGATTCGTCGCGTTCAGGACTTGCCGCGCATGATCGCGCCATTGACGCTTGACGAATTGCGCGCTTTCTTCGATTCACTCGCAGAGCAAATCATGCTCCGGCTCAAACCCTCCAAATGACCGCCGGACGCGTAAAACCTTCTCCCCGCCTTTGGCTCTGGCTTGTCCTCCTCGCCGCGTTCGCGCTGCGCCTGTACCGGCTTGGCGTCGCGAGTTTGTGGTACGACGAAACGGTGAGCGTCTTCCTCGCGCAACAAGACCTGGTCGCGCTCACGCGCCACACCGCCGGCGACATTCATCCTCCACTGTACTATTACCTCCTGCACTTTTGGGGACGACTCGCCGGCTGGTCGGAATTCTCCGCCGCGTTTCTCTCACTGTTCTTCGGCGTGCTACTGGTCGCGCTCGTCTATCGCGTCGCGCGCGACCTCACTCCCCTCCCCCTTCCC
>DHFK01000163.1 GCA_002400365.1 Anaerolineales bacterium UBA4826
CATTCATGCACGGACTTGTGACCATTGACCCGACGTTGACCTCGCTTGAGGTGGTTGAAAAAAGTTTCCTGGTCGTTGTTCGTGGCGGGCAAGTCGCGCACGCGAAAACAGGTGAACAGTCCCCACCAGCGATTGCGGACCGTCTGGATCAGATGGTGGCCAAGGCCGCATCCTGGGGATCGTCGGCGGTGTCTTGCGCGAGTCGGACCAAGAACGCTTTGACCTCCCGTTTGACTTGGGACTGACGGAACTGACCGGTATCATCCTGCACTCGCAAGAGCTGAGCCAATTCGATCAACCAGTCCAGTTGACGACGAAAACGACGTCCCACCGCCAAGTAAGCACGGTACACCTCCGCCGCGGCTAACAAGCTAGCCAGCAGAGGATGAGCGTGTTTTTTTGACAGCGCCGCAGGGAAGCCGCTACGACGCGTAGATCATCGAGGACGCGCAGTCCACCCAGTTGAAAGGGTGCGACTCCGCTGACTCGCAAGCAACTGCGGAAACCTTCGGCATAGTCCACCAAAACGGTGCGCGCCGGGTCGGTCTCGTCCAGGGTTTGAATCGCTCGCCGCACCGGGCTCAATTTCGAGCGTAAATCGTGCTTGATTTTGACCATCTGGCTCTGGTCGGCTTCGTACAGCGGCTTGCCCGCATCGCGCAACGTATGAAAGCGACAGGTATGATGGGGACGGCCCGGTCAGAGGTTCTGACACGCACGATGCAGAGCATCTTCGGCATTACTGACAATGCCGCGAATGCGAAAGCCCAAAGCGTTGACCGGTTCCAAGACCGCTGTCCGAATGGTCTCGGCGCGCTGGTTGGAGACTGTGACCGCCTGCAAGGTCAGATCCAATTGCAGTTCCCGCACCATGTAGAGCACAGCGTTCCCTTTTTCGGGCTGCGTTGCGTCAATGCTCAGCAGCAATCCATGTCGAGCGTAGAAGGACCGCTGCGCGTTGATGCGGGCGGGTTGCGCTGCTTTCAGTAAGCAGAGGAAGTCGATGATCAGGTACATCACTTGCCGACGCGAAATCGGAAACCGCTGACGAGCCAAGACCCGGATTTCATCCAGCGTGCGATGTTCCCCAAAACGCCACCGTCCGATCTGCACGATGACGTCGAAACCAAACCGGCTCCCCTTCACGCTCAATTGTGCTGGCTCAGACGAGACAAGCATCGCGCGACGGTTGGGACAAGGGGCGCGACTGCACCGATAGCCCAAACTGATTAAACGAAAACACCCCTCCAAAGTGATCAGCAGTTTATCGATGACCGTGGCGCGGCGCTTAGCGGTGCACCACATTGAGGTCAGACCCATAGCTCTGGACGAAAGTAGCGCACAGGCACTTGAGAGTCGTCTTTGGCTACCAAAGAAACCGGCCCCTAACAGCGTGGTCACCCAAACCGACATCACACATCTTGCATTTCAAGCTACAAGAATTGTTGATGCACAAGACGAGCCACTCAGGCGGCTGCATGCAGCGACCATCGCTCCGCGTGTAATCATCTCCCAACGCGTATTGCTCCACGCGTCTCCACAAGCGCTCTAAGCGATCCCTGTGTAATATCCTCATCAGAACCCACTCGTCTCGGGACGTTGATAGTGCATCAATTTTTGCAGAGCGTGCAGCTCGAGCGGAAAATCATACACCCGCAAATAGTATCGCCATGCACTCATCATGCGCAGCAGTGCCCGCCCAGCGCCGGTCAAACGCGGATCAGTCGAGGTCGGAAAATACGCGTTCAACACGCGCTCAAAGTTCCGCACGCGCTTGCGTAACGCGGGATTCATCCACGGCATGATATCGCTGTAGCGCTGCGCGAACCTCAACCACGCGTCATTCACCCATTCGTCTAACGTTTTCGGGAAATGGAATCCTTGCGCCTGTGCCGCATCGTACAGATCGCCCGAGAGCGGCACGGGCGTATAGTGGTACATGATAATTTCACTACGCGGATTCACCTTTTTGACGCGGCGAATAAATTCAATCGTGTTGTGAATGTCGGCTTCTGGATCCGGGGGATTGCCGAGGATAAAAGAGAATTCGGGCACGATGTCATATGCTTGCATCTTATCCGCGATGGCTAAAGTTTTGTCCGGAGACATCGCCCCGCCCTTGTCCATGCGCTTCAATGTTTCAAGTGAGCCCGATTCCGCGCCCATGAACACGATCTTGAGACCGCCGTCACGCATGCGCTTCCAGGTCTGGTCGGAATATTTTAGCAAGGTGTCAATGCGCGCTTCGCCCCACCAGCCGATTTCGAGCGGTAGCACGCGTTCGGCGAATTCAGCCACGCGCGCCTCGTCTGTGAAGAAATTATTGTCATAAAATTCGATCGCATTGACGCGCCAACGCTGAGCATACATCCGCGCCACTTGCGCGACGCGCGCCGCCGATTGCGGCAGCCAGCGACCGCTGACCATGCTCACGACCGCGCAAAAGTTGCAAAAGAAAGGACAGCCGTAACTCGAATGATACGCCAGTGTGCGCGAGCCGAGAAAAGTGGGACGAATGTATTGCTGCACGTCGACGCGATGAAATGGAAATGGTGGCAAATGCTCGGGATGCGGAATCGGCGCGAGCGGATTTTGCATGATCGTTCCGTTTTGATCGCGATAGGCGAGTCCTGCGCTCCCGCGATAATCTGTTTGCTTCTCCTGCGCGTTGAGCAAATCGAGAAACACCATCTCGCCATGCCCGCGCACCACGAAATCCACGTAAGGTTCTCTTAGTATCGTCTCAGCATGCTGCGTGGGGAAATAGCCGCCCCAGACGATGGTGAGGTTCGGAAATTCCAATTTAAGGCAGCGGCTCTGCGGGACGGCGTGCGCAAGCTGCGGACCCGGCATCGTCGTGACCGCCAGAACATTCGCGCCGTCATGAATTTGCGCGCGAATCGCGGCAAGAGGATCGCGCTCGCAATTGCCGTCCACGATTGCATATTCGTACTTGCCTTCGAGCACCGCACCCAGCGCGAGCAATGACATCGGCAGGTGCCTCTTACCTGACGCGTTACTTCGGGGGTTGTACAAAATGATCTTGGGTTTCATGACCGCTACGGATTTCGTACACCGTCAACGTCTCGTTGATAAACACGCGCTCCTGGCGCAGAACGCAAACCTGCAAATGCGTGGCGGAATGCAGCAATTCGGTGACTTCCGCATCGTCCGACAAAACGACCAGCGCGCACCCATTGCGCTCCAAATGCAAAGGCACCTCGCGCAGAAACCGATCAAACACGTCGGTGCTGCGCCAGGCAGAATCGCCCAGACTCATCGGATGTCCGCGATAGAATGGCGGGTTGAAAAGAATCAAATCGAATTGTTCGTCGCGCGTCGGTTCGAAGAGATCTCCGACGCGCGTTTCAATTTTGTCTTCGCAATGATGGAGCAGCGCGTTCATCTGCGCGCAGCGGACCGCATCGGGATTTATATCGGTGGCGACGACACGCGCAGCCGAACGCGCCGCAAAAACAGCGCCAACTCCGGAGCCAGTGCCGAGGTCGAGCACGGTGGCGTTCGCTGGCATCGCGCGCGCATACAACGTCTCGGCTAGCAATTCGCCGCTGCGCAGCAGTTTGGGATTGAAAACATTCGGCAGCACGAGAATCGGCTGACCATGCACCTCTTCGATGACCAGGTGACCCACGCGGTGACGTTGCGTAAGCCGGAAGCGCCACCACAGCAATCGGCGCGCCAGTTCCCGAGAAAACTTTCGTTTCGGCGAACGCATCCCAGCCTAAATCTCCTTCTCTTTCGCCCTCAGCGCCATCCCCACGCGACCTATTGCAATGCTCGCGGCGGATTTCAGAAGACGCACCCAATCCTTTCGTCCGTGTCGCGACTGTTGATGCCAATTGAATTCGCCAGACATCCAACGCTGCGCGTATTCGTAAAAACGCCGCGAGGGTCGCCCGCGCACGGTGAGATCACGATCCGTATGGTGATCCCAATCTGCCCGCGCGCTAATGCGATCCTTGACTTGCTCATGATACGGCGTTCCCTTGATCGGGTAGGCAACCGTGGTAAGAAATGTATTGGGCGCGGCCATCTTTAAATGCTCCATGGTCGCCTGAATATCTTGCACTTCTTCGCCCTCAAATCCGAGCATGATGAACATTCCGACTTCAATACCGCGTTTCTGAAGTGCGCGCGTTGCCCAGCGCACCTGTTCCACCGTCACGTCGCGGCGCATCGCGTCGAGAATCCGCGGCGAGCCGGATTCGGAACCGATCCACAGACGATAGCAGCCCATCTCGGCGAGCGTATCAATCACCTGATCGTTTAAGCGCTCGGGGCGCGAGATACATTCGAAAGGCATTTTGATGCCGCGTCGTTTGAGTTCGCCCGCATACTTGAACAGCCAACCGGGATGGATAGTAAAGACGTCATCGGCATACCAGACCTGATCGGGCTGATACATTTCGATCAATTGCTGTAATTCATCCGCAATGCGTTCGGGCGAATGACGGCGATGAGTTTCGCCATAGACCGCATGACTGCACCAGGCGCAGTGAAAAGGACAGCCGCGCGCGCAAATCAGTGAGAGCGAGCCGCGACCGTGATACGCACGCCACGTGTCCACATACTTTTTGAGATTAATCGCCGCGCGGTCAGGCATCGGCAGCGCGTCAAGGTTCTTGATGTACGGACGCGGTGCATTCTTCACCATCTTGCCGTTTTCATCGCGAAAGTGAATACCCGTGATGTGGCCGAGCCGGTGCGGTCCCGATTTTCGCAGAGCAGGAATCAATTCTTCAAGCGTGATTTCGCCTTCTCCAACGACGATGACATCGGCACCGCGCGCCAAGTATTCCGCTGCATAGTATGTCGGCTCTGGCCCACCTAGGACGACGTGCGCGCCGGCGCGGCGACACGCCGCAATCATCTCGAGCACATTGAATTTCGTCATGAGGTTGGTGTAGATCCCGACGATCGGAGGACGCATGCGCTGGAGATAGTCGCAGACTTGCGCTTTAGACGAAAATGTGGTGTCAAGAATTTGGACGTCATAACCGCGCGATTTCAGATACGCCGAAATCGAGAGGATACCCAAAGGCGGGTACGGCTTCATGATCTTTGTTTCATGCTCGTCTTCGGTGAGAAAATAGCCGTGGGTTAGGAGTATGTCCATACGCAGCCGTCAATAACCAGTTTTTAGGAATCAGAATGCCGTCACGATAAACGCACAGGTTGTCGAATCCATTCGATCACTTTTTTCTCAACCGGAAAGGCGTAGAGATCGCGCTCGCAGCGCCAACGCGCCAAGGCCTGAAGTGGCGCGCGCAGCAGGCCCGGATGACTCCAGCCAATTCGCTGATAGAATTTAAAGCCCTCGATCAATTGATATGTCTCGCGCGGAATCCATGGGCTTGACGAAGCGACATAGTCGAACTCTGCCCATCCTTCCAGTGTGCGCGGGAATTCATAACCTTGCGCTAAAAGCAGGTCTGCAATCTCGTTGCCGGGATAGGGCTTGAAATAAAAAATCGAGACATCGAAATCAGGGCTCATGGCGCGCAACGCCTTTGCCACGCGCAGAGTTTCGGCAATGCTTTCTTCTGGCTCGTTGGGGAACCCAATGATGAAATTGAAAATGACGTGAATGCCCACCCGCAAGCATTTTTCGGCACTGTCAAATACTTGCTCGATCGTGATATCCTTTTTCATCCAGTGGAGCAGAGTCCGCGAGCCGGATTCGACGCCAATCAGCACACGCTATAGTCCAGCGCGTTTGCAATCAGCCAGGAGTTGGTCGCTCAAGCGGAATCCCTGATCTGCGCGCATAGTTGCCCTCCACGTGAATTCAAGCCCGCGTTTCAGGATTTCATCAGCGATGGCTGCCACACGATCACGATGGGTGAAAAAGGTCTCGTCTTGGAAGCCGATGTCATGGAAGTGATGGCGCTTCCAATGGCGCTCCAATTCTTCGCCGATGCGCTCGGGGTGCAGCCCATACCAGCCGCGCTGGTAGACATGCGGGTCCGCGCAGAACGTGCAGCGAAAGCGGCATCCCTGTGAAGAACTGTAATCGAGTTGTCGCTGTTTCTTCNNGGTTGTGTGGTGGAGTTAGTCGCCCTACGATGCGCGCAGCCCGCGACGCCGTCAACCCATTCTCCGTTCGCCAATCTTTCGACAATTTTGGCAAAGGTCTCCTCGCCCTGACCAATCACCGACACACCCACGCGCGCTTCTTCGAGACACTGCTCTGGAAAGAGCGCAGGATGCCATCCACCCCAAATAACCGGCAAGTCGGGGCGCCTGGCTTTAGCCGCGCGCGCAGCGGCGAGGGCATCGCGGATCGGGGCGCCGGTCAAGACGGTGACGCCGAGACACACGGTATCGTCAAGTTCCGAAACCAATCGCGCATGCGGCTCGCGCTCGAGACGCGCATCAATGATTTTCACCTCATAGCGCGCCGGGTCGAGACTTGAGCCAATCGCGATCAGCGCGAGCGGTATCGTATAGAAAACCGCGCGCGGATTGTAGAGCACAATCTTTCGACTCACACCTGCCATCGCTCCGGACGCCTTTCAAATTCAGCCAGCACGCGCCGCCCGTGATCCTGAAAATGTCCCTTGCAGCACTCTGCGGTGAAATGAGTCGCGTTCGTCGCGGTTGAAACCTGCGCGCGGAACTTGGCAATCTTGCGCGTCTGTTCCCATTGCTCCAGCCGCGTGCCGAGATATGTCGAGAGTATTCGTTCAGCCAGATGTTTGAAAAATTGGCCGAAGCGATTCAGTTCAACTGTGGAGGATTGAACGGGTTGGGCATTCGGCAAAAACTTTCCATACCAATCATTCACGCGCATATAGTGCCGGTATAGCGCCATACCGTACAGGGGAACGAGGTGCACGATTTCATGAGCGGTATACAGGTTCTGCTCGTTCGAACGTAGCGCGTCCTCACTGACCAGATAATTCGGACAGAGCTCATTGCCGATCGCGCGAGCGATACGCACAACCGCGATGATCAGCCCGCGCGCCGTCCAAAGACGCCCCGGCGCGGTAATAATGAACAAGTCAATATCATCATCGCGCTCGCCAGGATTATTCGCCGCCAGGGCGCCGCTCACGGCGATCATACGGACGAACGGAAGGTGAGCGAGGATCCAGGCGTAGCGATGCGCCTTCCTCCACAACCGTGCGGCATGTTTGGAGCGCGCGTGGCGAAGGGCTGCCAAATGCTCGCGCCGACGCAAAGTCAAAAACCCACCCGTCCTCACAGCCCGTCCGTCAAGCCCGGTGCAATCATCCAGCGCTAAAGTCACTTCGTGTATCGTCGCAACGTGTTCGATCAGATACCGGTGAATTTCCTCAGGAGTCATCGCATAGTCGAACAGGTCGGCATAGGCGAGGGTATCCAGGATGGCGTGCACGAGTGAATCATTGGATCGAGGTGACATCGAGTCCCTTATCGTTGGTTGTAAAGCGCCAACGTTTCGCGCGCCGCACGTTCCCACGAAAACGATGCCGCGCGGACTCGCCCGCGTCCGCGCAATTCCATCGCCATTGCATTATCAGACAATACCTTGTTCAGCGATTCTGCCAGCGCGGCTTCATCGGTCGGATCGAAATGCAAGCACGCGTCGCCGGCGATTTCGCGCAGCGCGGGCGTGTCCGAAATAATCACGGGCGCACCACAGGCCATCGCTTCGACTACGGGCAAACCAAAGCCTTCACTGAGCGACGGCAATACAAAGACATCACAACCATGATAAAACGCGCGCAGGTCTGCAGCAGGGATATAGCCGGGCTGATGAACAAATGGCTCTATTCCCAATTCGCGACTCGTACGCGCAAGCCGCTCTGAATCCCAGCCGCGCTGTCCGACAATCCAAAGGTGCGGGCGCTCGCCGCACTGGTGCAGCCGACTCAGCGCCGCGACGAGTCGCCCCAGATTTTTGCGCGGCTCAATCGTGCCGACATAGAGCAAATGGCGAGACGCGCGATCCCAACCGTACCGAGCGAGGCGGCGTTCACATTCCTCCCGTGTGATCGGTTCATGAAAAAACGGAGCCGCGGCTTCGTGAATCACGTGTACCTTGGTCGGTTCGACGCCAAGAATTCGCACGATGTCCTGTTTGCTTTTTGCGGAGACGGCGATGAGCGCGCGGGCGCGGCGCGCCGTCGGCTGGATGAATGGACGCATGAGAATTCGCTGGCGCGGCGAAAACAAGTTTGGATTGACTATCAATCCAAGATCGTGAATGGTGGCGATCATGTTATCAGGTCCAGCCAGCGGGGCGACAAAGTTCGGAAAGTGCGCCACATCCGGTTTCAGCGTGCGCAGCGCGAACGGCAGCACGCACTGCATCCACAGCAGGCGATTTGGAAAGTGTGTCGAGTCCCAAGTGACCTTACTATTCAGATTCTGCGCCCTCTGCTCTGCCGACTGCCGATGTGAGAAAAGCCAATATGAGTTTTCACGATCAACTGCCAGCAAGTGAAGCAGCAGCTGCTGCACGTAATTCCCTACACCCGTGAATGGCAGAATGGACATGCCCGAACATTCGTACGCAATTTTCATCGCGGGCTCCGTTGAAGCGAGACCAGCATGCCGAGCGTCATCCAGAATAGCAAATAGATGGGCGTAAATTCCAAAAAATAATCGGTGATGCCGTGAATAAAAAATGATGCGAGTGCGGCGCTCACGCTCGCCATCCAGATCGAATCTGGCGGAGGGATCGCAGCCCAGCCGCCCTGAGCGCAAGTCGAAGGATCAGCACCCCGGGCGGTGTGGTTGCGCTGCCGCGCCATCATCCGAATCACGGAGAAAACGAAGACCAGGAAAACGGTTCCCCCCATCAGACCCGCATCGGCAAACATTTCAAGGTACATGTTGTTTGCATGCAGGCGGTTGTCCCAGAACTGTAAACCGAGATACTCGCCCAAGACCAGGCGAAAATTTCCGGCACCAACACCCCAGAGGGGATGCGCCTCCAGCATTTTTAGTGCGGCACTCCACAATGATGCACGATCGAGATAGAATTCGCCGACCCAATTCGGTATTGGACTTGCAACTTGCGCCACAGATGTGCCTGGAAGAACGGTTACAGGGATTTCATAGAGGGGCCACCCCAAGACGCTGAACCAAAACACACCCTCGCGGACCATGTCCCACCCTAGAACATATTTGTCCGGCAGCGGCGGCGCGCGCAGCCGCGCATTCAGCGTCACTTTTTCGCCGGGCGCGACATCGCGCGGCAACTCGGTGCGCAGCCCCTCGACCACCACCATCTCTGTCGAGTCCACGTTGAGCCAGTGATAAAACAAATGCACCGGTTGATCGCCGCGGGCATTCCACTCATGCTGCCCTATATTTTCGAGTTGCACCGTAACGGTGATGGTCTCATTTGCGTGCAAAGCCAGCAGCGGCGCCACAGAGTAGCGTGCCTGGAACCAACTGCGGTCGCTTTCGGTGCGCCAACGCAGCAGCATGCTCGGATTGAATACCGACGCTGCAAGGACGAGCACCGCCAGTCCGAGACCCGCGCCGATAACCGTCAGCGCGAAACGATCGAAACGCGAATCCCTCCAGCGGAGTGCGACGACGAAGGCAATCGCGCCGCCAATCGCAAACAAGGCGCTGCGAGTGAGGGTCAGCACGATTGCTGCGGCGACCAGCACGAGTGCGCCGAACGACAGTCCCGCTGATGCACAGCGCTGCCGTGACCATCGCAGCGTCAGACAACCAACCAGGAAAAAGAAAATGAATTCGAAATATGCCGATGCAATCGTCGGATAAGCCAGACTCGAACTGGAGCGCAATTGACCGCCAACTTCAAAGTGCGGGACCCGGCGGAAGGGTGCCAGCAACATCAAGATGGCTTCATTCCGAGTTGATTCCAGCAACGCGAAGAGCGCGACGATTATTCCTCCCAGCACAAATGCCTGCATCAGATGGCGCAATGAGAGACCCGCATCTACCGAATTCACGATCAAGAAGAAAATGGCGGCGCCTGTGCCCACGCGCGCGGTGACTTTGAACGCGTGCCAGTTTTCGCTCGGCGCAAAGATGCCGGACAGCAGCAGTGCCAGCAACACCAAGAGGAGCGGCAAGGTCAGAGGTGTTCTCCACCGCGGCACTTGTTTGACCATGATCTGCCGCGCGAGCCACAGCGCGAGCGCCGCATACATGACGACTTCCACATCTGTCAACACGGCGATTGAGCCGACGCTAATCCAGGGCGTCGTCAATTCGAACGGCAAAATGAACGCGAGCAGCAGAATTGCCGATTGCAAGATCAGCGTCGTCCAGCGCGCCAACTTGGTTGCATCACTTGGCATTGAAACTCGCTTCCTCCACGATCGGCTCCACGCGCGGTGATGGGCGTGCCAACGCCACCGCACAGAGCAGACAGAGCACGATCTCTGACAGCATCAGCGCCATCGCGGCACCCGCCGCTCCAAAAACAGGAATCAGCCAAATGCCTAATCCGATATTGACCACCAAGTACGTAAAGGTGAATAGCGCATTGAACCACTGCCGTCCATAGGCAATGAGAAAATGAGTTAGCGCATAATTCAAAAACATCGGGACGAGCGTGAGCGCCAGCCAGCGCAACGCGTCTGTGGAAGCCGCATAGGCAGAGCCGTAAACAAGATTGATGATCGCCTCCGCACCCCCCCATCCTGCCAGAGCCAATATGCCGGCTAATAGCAACAATAATCCGAGAGTGCGCCAGCCAAGCACCTGCCGCTGCACCGCATCTCGCTCCCCAGCAAAGGCAGGAAAAATCGCGGCGAGCGCAATCGCGGGGAATACTTGCATGGCATCGGTCAAGCGCTGCGCCGCATTGAACAAGCCGGTTTCACCGGAACCCCACAAGCCCTGCAGCAAAAGTACGCCGCTGCGGGCATAGATGCCGGAGAAAGCAATTGCCAGTCCGAGAGGCAAAACCTCGCGTACTGCGTACCCTAACCATTGTGTCTTGATCTGGAAGACAGGTTGCGCGAAATATTTCGTCAGCCAAAAATAGCCCAATCCACTGGCAGCGCAATTGGCGAAAAAAATAATCCACGCGACCGTTGACAGCGCGCCGCCAAACCATAGCGCCAGCAGCGCGAGTCCTGGACCCAGCAGACGCTGAGAAATGTTCAACGCGGCTTCGAACTCCAGACGCTGAAACCCGCGAAAGGCATAATTGAAAAATTCTACGAACGAGGTGAGCATCGTCGCTACGGCGAGGAGCAGAACGACATGCGCTTGAGTCGGCGGTTCAAAAACGCGAACGAAAATGACGAGCACGGTGCAACTCGCAAGAAAGAGCAAGCCCTTCGCCAGCAACGTTGTTCCGAGCACCGCTCTCGCCGCGGAAGGCGCACGGGCGATCTCGCGCGTCACGAGAATCTGCAAGCCAAAATCACAAATCTGCGCAAAAACAAATCCAAGCGCGACACCGTACGCGTAAACCCCAAAGTCGGTCACACCCAGGCGGCGCGCCGCGACGATAATAAAAGCAAATTGCACGCCTCGGACGACGATCTCAGACGCGAATTTGAATTGCAGGTTGCGGCGAATGATCGCGGCAGGTACAATCCAGCGGTAGATTTCGCGCAACCAAGAATGATCGTTCACTTGCGCGCTTGACATTTTTCCTGTCCATCCTCCGGCATCCGATAGCGCAAATCATCTGACGCTAACGCCGCGGCGCGTTGGTATGCAGCGCAAGCCCCCGCCCAATCTCCACGCTGCGCTCTGACGCGCGCGATCCAAAAGTGCGTTGCCGCGTTGTTGGGCGCACGTTCCAGCGCGCGCTGCAAATACCATTCGGCGTCTGCAAAATCTCTCTCGGCGAAAGCATTCGCTCCAAGCAGTACCAGTGGTTCGTCCGAAAATGGATCAAGTGTGCTGGCACGCGCGTAGGCGCGTTTCGCCTCGAGAAGTTGACCGTCTTCCGCGTAAAACTGACCGAGCCGCAAAAACAAATCAAACGTTGGAAACGCGCGCTCGATTCCAGTTTTCAACGTGGCGATGGCTTCCTCTTTTCGATGGGTCTGCGCGAGGAGCTCAGCCAAGCGGCGGTACGCCAGTGGGTTCCTGGGCTGGTCAAGCAAAGCAACGCGAAACTCTCTTTCGGATCCATCCTCTCGTCCTTCGAGAAGAGCGATTTCACCCCGGAGTATGGCTTGCTCATAAGGTCCATGTTCGAATTCCAGCGCGCGGCGAAAATGCGCGAGGGCTTGATCGAGATTGCCCCATTCCCAATAGAAAATGCCGACGGTGCGCTGGAGCGTAGCATCTGTTGGAGCGATCAGGGTCGCTTGCTGAAAAACCGCTTCGGCGCGTTTCCAATCCTTCTGATGGCGCAGGGTCAAGCCGCGCTGGAGAAAATAATTTGCCGCATGCGCTTGCCGCCATTCGACAATCGCCGCCGTGTGATTGCCCGCCTGATCCAGTGCAAGCCCTAGCAGGAAATGGGTGACCTGGCTGCCATGACCCAAACTGAGCGCGCGCGAGAAATAAGCAATTGCATCTTCGGGTTTGTCCGTTAGCAGCGCGAGGCGACCGCGTGCCCGCGCAAGCGATCCGTCTTGCTTATTCCATTCTTCTGCCAGAGCAAATGCTCGCCGAGCGTGTTCGATGTTGGACGCTTTGTCACGCGCCAGCATGCCGTTCGTCAAAGCAATGTAGCCGATATTCAAATGCCAGTCTGCAACCAGTGCTGGCACGCGCGCGAATCCAATCAGAATAATGACCCCGAGAACTATCGCCTTGGAAATGGATCGGCTGCGCCAGAGGTCAGCCCGAAACCTCACGCCCTGCGCCAGCAATAACGTCAACCAGCAGAGGACTGCCAGATTGAGAGCCGCCGCAGCGAGCGATAGCATTTTCAGAATCAAAACCTTCGTTGAAGCAACCTCGACTGCAATCAAGTTGATCCCAAGTGCGCTCGTGAATGGCGCGACGGTGATCAGATTGAAAAAGAATGTCGCAGACAGCACAGCATACGCTATCCAGAGTCGCGGTCTTGCCGCACACGCGAGCGCGAGGAAAGGAAGCGCAGGGAACATGTAGCGTTCATGTATCTGCGTCGGCAGCATGTATAATCCAAGACAGAGCAGAGCCGCTGCAAGCGCAAGCCCATCGCTGCGCGCCGCGAGCAGAGTAATCATGAGCGCATAACTTGCGAACAGAAGGATGCCGAGCGTTTGATACGAGAATGGCAATCCGAGTGGCTGTGCGTACGACGTAACATTGTGAACGTGGCTCAGGCGTAACAAATACCACAAGTTGTACGCGCTCACATCGACGCGCGGCGATTCAGTCGGCAAGACTGTGTACACGTTGACTATATCGCCCATGTGCCCCGTGAGCAGCCACGGCATCGTGATGATCGCGCCGGCGACGACAAACGTCGCGATTCCAAGTGCCAAGCCCCGCACACCGCGTTTCCCCAAAGTCGTGATGACGAGCAACGGGAAGACGGCGATGCTTTGAAGCTTGGTCATGAACGCAAAGATGTAAGTTAGCCACGCGGGCAATATCATTTCGCTGCTCAGAGCGAGGATAGAAGCAACGAGGAAAATAGTGTATACTGAGTCTATCTGCGGCCAGTACGCCGACACATACCAAATGCCTGGATTCAATACCATCGCGCTCGCGGCAAGAATCGCTGCCAACGCCGACCGCGAACGCAGCGTCAACGCAATCAAACCGGCGATGCCTAGATCGGCGAGCATGGCAGGCAATTTGATCAGCGCGGTCAGCCATTGCTCTGATTCGATCACTCGATCGGACATCCATCGCGCCGCTGCCAGCCAGTAGAGCCACACCGGTGGATAATCAATTCGCTCACTCTCATAAATCCGGCTCAAGCCGACCGTCTGCACGTGATTCGCCCAGCGGCGAAATGTCTGCAGGTCGCCGGTCGCATGAAAATCAATCGGCGCGAAAGGCAGCCGCACGGCAAGCCCGAACAGAAGAACACAAAGCAAAAGGACCCGCTCGTGACGCTTGACCAATGCGTTCAATTTTGGTCCGAGATTACTCATGTCGCAAACTTCACTCACGGTCAGCATTCTTCTTTCGACCGCGCTCGCGCGCTATGGCGGGCTGGAAACTTGCGCGCGCGAATTTGCGCGCGGGTTGAGCGCACGCGGCCATCGCGTGTCACTCATCGCCGGCAGTCCGCGCGCGGCACGCTCGGATAACACCCCCGGTATGGCGATCGTCGCCGTTCCGTGTCCACAGATTTCGCAACTCGGCGCGTTGCGAGCGTCGCGCCCGGCATGGTTGCCCACGGCAATTCAAGCGCTGCTTTTCTTCGCCACCACGCGCGCGTCTCGAGCCGCACGGCACGCGCTGGCGGCAAGTGATGTGACCATTACATTCCTCGAGCCCGAGACAACTCTTTTTTCATCCTACCTTAAATCGCGCCGAGTGCCAAATGTCTCATATTTCGCCGGCGGCATGTCGTGGTTTTGGTTTCAGCGCGATCAATCCGCCCTGCGCGTTGCCATCAGTCGCTCGCTTGCCGATTTCGTCGGGCAGACTCACGGCATCCCATGCGATGGCGCCGTTACGCCCGGTATTCCAAGCAATTGGTTGGATACGCCTATGCCGCAAGTCCGCGTGCAGCCAAACAATCTCGTCTACATCGGTCGCCTAGAGGAGAACAAGGGAGTTTGGCTGCTCGCCGCGATGGCTGACCAATTGCGAAAAACATTCCCTGCGCTCCAAATTCGATTGATTGGATCAGGTCCGCTAGAATCAGAACTCCGCAAGCACAGCCCTGCCTTGCAACTCGAAGGAATTCAATCGCATGAGCAAATCGTGAGTGTGCTGCGTGAAAGCGATGTCTTTGTCTTTCCATCCCACTACGAAAGTTTCGGCATTGCCGCTCTCGAAGCCCAGGCGGTTGGTGTTCCGGTCGTCGCATCGGATTTGCCTGCGCTGCGCGAGGCAACCGGCGGCGCGGCGATCTTTCTTCCGCCCGACGATGCCGATGCCTGGGTCGCCGCACTGAGCGACTTGATACTTGACCCGGCTCGACGTGAATCGCTCGCCCGCGCCGGTCGCGCGCATGCCGCGACGGCTACATGGGAAATTGCCGCGGCCAAGTTGGAACAATTTTTGTTGCTTGCCGCAACGCGAACAGCACCACACCCAAGCCCGCGACGCGGCTAAAAAATTTCGCGATCACTGCGCCCGGCAAACCGCCGATCGGCACCAGCGACCACAGCCCGATAAACAATGTTGCCACACGGGCAATATCGGAGACTGCTAACGCGCGCGGCTGCTGCAGCGGGAACACGAGAAGAATCAGCGGCATCGTCAAAAGGTCAAACACGACAACGCCCATCATCATTGCAAAGATATCGGCGGCAGGCAAGAAATCTTCGCCGTAGAGCAGCGCGATGGTCGGCTGCGCGAAAGGAACCAGCGCGAGCAATCCGAGTGACAGCGTGACGGTTCGACTGAGATTATCGCGAATGTATTTTCCGTATTCACCTCGGTGCAAACTCGACGCGGTCGGCAGGAGCACGGCGAACAAACTTTGCTGAACGATGTCGGCAGCGAACGCGAGATTCAGCGCGAGGCTGTAAAAGCCCACAAGCGTGGGCGCGACCAACTGATTCAACAGAATGATGTCAATTTGCACGGCGAGAATCGAAAAGATCGCCGAAACCCAGAGCCATTTGCTAAATCCAAGCAGAACGCGCATTTCGTGGAGAATCCCCCCAACGCCCATCCCGCTTATTACGGGGAGCCGCGGGGATTGAGCAATCCAATACAAGGACAAGAGTGCGCCAATCACACCCGCGGCGATGCCGATGCCCAGCGCGGTCGCGACATCGAGGCGCGCGACGAAATAAAGCGCGGCGATGAGCAGGAGCGTCGCAAACGAACTAGCGAGTTGAGAGACCACGAGCGGTTTGAACGCACGGGCGGCTTGCAGGATTGCACTCAGCGCGCCTCCGAATGCTCTGACCAGGATTCCCACCAATACAAGTTGCAGCCACAGCGTTTGATACGCCGTCGGTAGAATTATTCGCGCGAGCGCGTCTGAGAATATGAGCGCCGGGATGACAATCAGTCCGGCAAGTGCCACCTTCAAAATTAGCAGCGCGCGCATGGTCACTGGAGCGCGCGCGGCGTCCATCCGCAAGACTTGCGCGCCCCGCGAAACACCGGCGTTGACGAGTCCGAAATCAGCAGCCGTCGAGCCGACATTGCCAATCGCGCCCAGAACGTTGAACCAGCCCAATCCCGCGGGACCCAAACCGCGCGCGAGCAGAATGCTAGAGCCCAATCCGACAAATTGCCGCGCCACATTCCCCGCGAGGATCAGCAGTGTGTCGCGGTTGATTCGATCTCGCGCCAGGACGTCAAGTCGCAAACGCGTTTGCAGAACGCTTTTAGAAAGTTGAATCATCTATTTGAATGCGCGCCATGCCCAACGCCACGCAGGACGATGAAGTGGAAAGCGCGCGAGCGCCTGACGCACGTGCTGCCGTGCCTCATCGCGCTGCCCCAATTCCAATAGTTGCTTGGCGACATGCGTATGGTGACGCGCAATGCTGCGATGCGCTTCCAGCCGCACTTGCCACGGCAGCGCGCGATTTTGTAACAGCATCTCAAGCGCAGTGATCGCCGCAACATAGGTGGCAATTCCTTGTCCACTGCTCAATTTCGCCGCGTGCTCGCGGATCAAAGAGACCGGCTCGGGCGCACAAATCGCATCGGTGACTTGAGCGAGCCGCAAAAAGAAGAAATATTCTTCGCACGCGTGTTGGCTTTCGTCAAACAAACCGATGCGATCAAACCAGGCGTGACGAATCACGACCGTGCTCGTGTGCACGCACATGCTGCGCACCAGCGCTCGCAAGACCGACCCGCGCACGATTTGGTCGGGCGCGAGGACCGGCGCGGACAGGCGACCGTCGGCGTAAAGCAAGTGCGCGTTACCGTACACAAACCCAAACCGCGTGTCGCCATCCAAGAGCGCGCTCTGCTGCTGCAATTTGTCCGGCAGCCAGATGTCGTCGTCGTCTAAGAACGCGACGAGTTTGCCGCGGGCACAACGAACGCCTGCGTTCATCACGGCTGCTTGATTCGCGGTGTGAGCGAGAAAAATCGGCGTGAGGCGATCCGGATATTGCGCAAACACGTCCCGCGTCGAATCTGTCGAGCCGTCGTCCACGACGATGAGTTCGAAATCGGGGTAGGTTTGCGCCAGGACGCTTTCAATTGCCGCACGGAGATATTCGGCGCGGTTGTAGGTGCGGATGATGACGCTGACGCGGGTTGACACGATTAGACCTGTCGAGATATCCTTTGGAGTGCTTCAAGCGCCAAGCCCAAGCGGTTTCTACCATATCAGCAAGTTTGGGCCATCGGGGCTTCCATCCCAACTCGCGGGCGATCCGTTCTGAGTTGGCGATGAATCTTGCCGGGTCACCCGCGCGCCGTTCGGTGAGAATCACCAGGACTTACGCCTGGTAATTGTGCGCACCGTCTCGATGACCTGCCAGTCAGAATATCCACTGCCATTGCCCAGGTTATAGGTTTGCACTTCAAGCCGATCAATTGCCTGAAGAGCCAAGACGTGCGCGTGAGCGATATCGCGGACGTCAATGTAATCCCTGACACAAGATCCATCGGGTGTATCATAGTCTGTGCCATAGAGACAAAGCGTCTCTCGTTGTCCAAGCGCGACGTCGAACAGGAGCGGGATCAAGTGAGTCTCGGGCAGGTGAAATTCGCCATACCGTTGGGTTGCACCGCAAGCGTTGAAATACCTCAGGGAAATGTGCTTCAATCCATGGACCTGTCGGTACCACACAAGGATTCGTTCGAAAGACAACTTTGATTCACCATATGCGCTCACTGGCAAGCACGGTGACTTTTCACTAATAGGTATTGTTCCTGGTTCGCCATATAATTTTCCTCGCCGGCTTTGGACTGGTCAGCGTCGCGACGCGTCTGGGATATCGCGTCGGGCGGATCGAACGGTGACGCTTGCATTTGTCGCGGCGATGGCTTCTGCTGTCGAACTTGGGTCTGTCGGCGCTGGTCTTTGCCGATGGACCGCTCGCCGTTTTTTCTACAAGCGCTGCAATTTACACGGTAATGTGGCTCGAGACAAAATCAACGGGCGCGCTCTTGATTGCCGCAACAAGTGCCGGACTGATGCCCTGGACCAAGCGAAGGGGCGATACTCGTCCTCGCGCTTGCTCTCGCGATTCTTTTCCCAAATCCACGTACAAGACACGCGTGGCTCACCGTGGGTGCAATCGCCATTTCCACTTTTGCTGTCCGCTCCGTGGTGGGCATTGATCGTGTGGAACAGCGTTCGCAATCCAACGTTTCTGCCCTTAACCCTGCCGACGTTTCAAGCCAACCTGGGCCGATTGCCGTACATCGCGCGGATAGAATTGGCAAGCCTTGTGAATATCCATTGGAGTTTTGCCTTGCCACTTGCAGCAGTACTCGCGCTCCTGCGCGTGCGTGCACGCCGCGAGCGTGCTGACTTGCTGCCCAGCACGGTAGTTTTGTATCTCAGCGCCATGACGGTCGCGTATGTTTTTTTAGATTATGCGCCGGATCAACAGCATGTTGTGAGGTCTTTTGATCGGCTTGTCGCGCGCGTCGTCACACTTTTCGTTCTGTGGATTGCATCAAACTTCGCCGCGTTCTAGCGCCCTGCCAAAAAGCCAGCGGATCGGTGAATGGATGCGCGCGCAGAGAGCGATACGGCGTCAGGTGTGGCTGCCACTCGCGCGCGCCCAGCCAATCTCCGCGTTTCATCAATGCTTGGTACGCGTCCGGGCTTGTCTGCCAAAAAACTTCCGCGCTTGTTGCGGTGCGAAAATAACTCGCCCGGTAGCGACGCAGGCGCCGAATCGGAGCCAGCGCGATCCGCTGCGAATGATACGCCGCCAGCGCGGCATCGTGGACATCCGTGACCGACGAGGTATCCGCAACGCAGTTGACCAGATTCCAACCGAGAGGCACGGTGATTTCGTACACGCGAATCGGCGAATGAAGGCGCGCGCCCTTTAGCGCCGCAGCCAGCGCGCGCGCGACGCGCAGATGCTCTGGATGATAATCAATGCACGACGGCGCGTAGATGACCTTCGGATCAATGTGCACGAGTCGTGCGCGTAATGATTCGACAAGTTCTTTCTCGCTCCAATCTCCTTCCCGCAGAGATAACTGTTCTAGACGCGTGACGCCAAGGATCTTCACAGCCACACGCGCTTCTTGGATGCGCAATTCGGCCATTTGTTTTTGTGACTGCTCACGATCCCCGCGCATTCTCCCTTTGCCAAGGGGGTTGGGAGGTATTGGAAACGAGTGAGCCGCGCGCCCATCCGTCACTTGAAGCACAATCACTTTGTCGCCTTCGCGCATATGCCGCGCCATCGTTCCGCCACAGCCGGTGCTTTCATCGTCCGGATGCGGAGCAATCACTAACACGCGTTCGCCGCCGAGCGGCGCCCACCATTGGAATGCGTCGCGCTTGACCAGTCCCGCGAGCGCGAAACTGCATGCCCAAATCTGCTCGCACGCGGCATACGAAAACGCGCGGAGCGATTGCTTCACCTCAAACCACATCGCCTTCAGCACCCGTCACGAACCAATCTCCTGCCTTTGACCCGATCGCGACATTTGAATACGGAATGATTGAAAAGTCAAACCCGTGTCCGGTCTGCCAAAATCCTGCCCGCCGAAATTCCTTATGGAATGGCGAGTTGGGGATGACTAGTGCGGCGACGCTCTCCATGCGCTCGCGGGCAAGTTCACGCCGTGCATAATGCAAAAGCGTTCGCATCGCCGCGTGATCGTCGGGCGACGTGAAACAATCGAGGATCACTGCCCACGCGCGCCGCGCGTCGCGATGGATACGATAGGCAAGATAGCCGCACGGCTTGTGCTCGCGTCGCGCCAGCAGGACGCGCGGTTCGACTCCCGGCATATCCAGATAACGCCACTGCACCCATGCGCGATCGCGCACCGCGATCAATGTGTAAGCGCCGGAGGCTTGATGCCAGAGGTCAGCGAACTCTTCACCCGCCGTATGAACGCGCGTGACGCGTATAGAAGTGTCTTCGGCGCGGGAGCGCACTCCGCCAAGCCGGGCGAGCCAATGGTCTGCGAAATCTGCGGCGTGCGCATGCCCTACACCTAGCCGCCGCATAAGGAACGCGGCAGGACTCAAGATGGATTTGACCCACACCACACGCAGCACGGGCTGCCAGCCCAATCGTTCCCGCACCGAGCCCCAGCCGCCGTAATGAAATCCGATTTGAAATGGTGCGCCGGCGGCGCGCCATACCGCGTTCGCGCGCGTGCCCAACGCGGTGAGAATTCCTCGGCGTCGAAAATCGGGATGCGTCATCGCATCGCAGCCGTGCGGCACCATCATCACGTGATCTTGCACTTGAAACCGAATGGGCATCACCGCATAATGTCCGACGATGCGTCCATCGGCTTCGGCAACCCACTCATTCTCGGTCTGCATTCGATGCTTGCGCAATTTCCAATGCCACTGCGCGCGGCTAAATGGTCTACGGTAGACCGTTTCGAACAGCGCGCCAATGCCTTCTTCATCGCCCGGTTGGTACGCGCGCATTGTCCACGCGCATTCATCGCGAGAGCGCATAGACAATCAAGGTGCCGTAGGTCTTGTCTGCCACGCGTCCCAGTTCACGCGCGTGGTGGCGATCCATAAACGCGTAATAGTCGCTGGCAACGCCGCGCAGAGATTCTTCATCCGCATCGCCTCTCGCGATCACATTGCCGAGGATCGGATCCAAGATAAAAATATCCGGCGCAACCAATTCCAGCGCGTCGAATGTGGTTTGGGGTCTTGGCGAATATTGTTCGAACGTAAGAAAGACCACCTCCGTAAATGATCTGAAATCATTCTCCGCCAGCTCGAACCAATATTGATGCAGCGCCAGTACGCGACCCGAGCGCGGCACGATCTCACGAAGGCGCGCGGCTATGGTGTGATAGGGCGTATTCTCCGCTGCCGCGTGCTGCTGCTGAATCATGCCGCCGACGCCGTCGAGCGCAACCGCCGTCGCGCAGATGAGCAGCAGCGCGCGTAATACGGGCCGACGCGCGCCATCCGTCCACACCAATACGCCCGCGCATGCGATCACGAGCGCAAACAGTGGCAGCACGCTGAGAAGATAGCCGGGAATCTTTTGCCACAGCAGTAAGCCAAATGCGCTCGGAAAGAGCACGGCTGGTATCAAAAGCGAAATCAATTCGCGCTGCGCGCCCGCGCGAAAATGGCGCAGCAAAAGCACAAGCGCGGTGGGCAGTCCTAGAATCAGCAACCAAACGCCCGGCTGCAGCAGCGCACGTTGAATGGTCGTTCGCCCCAACCCATAACGCGGCGGCTCGTGAATGAGATTGCTCAGATAGAAATTGGGGTTCATCCAGTCGAAACGATAACCATAATTTGCGGTTTGCGCGACGAAATCGTCGAAACCGCTCAGGACGTAGATCAACCACGGCAGCCAGGCGACGAAAGCGCCGGCAGCAATTTGATAGAGCGGCGGCTCTCGAAAAATATTTAAGCGCAGTTTCCAGAAGAGGATGAGCGCGAGAATAGGCAGCCACAACAATCCATACAGATGCGCGAGACCCGCCAGCCCTGCAAATATGCCTGCGAGAAAAAAATCCCGCGAGCGTCGAGCGCTCATGAAAATGTACAGCCCCGCAAGTCCAAAGACCGGCACAAGCGTGTCATAGCGCGCGATGCGCGATTCGTCGAGCAAGGGAATGCCGCTTGCAAGAATTGGCGTGCTGACCTTCCATCGCCAGAGCAGTTCGAGCAAAACGGCGGCGATGCCCACGCCGCGTCCCGCAAGGCGCGCGCCAATCGCGAACGTCAGGCACAGCGTCAGCGCGCCGAGCGCGACGGGCACGACGCGCACTTGAAATAGCCCGAGTCCCCAAAGTCGCGCCGCCAAACCGAGCAGAATGGAAAACGTCGGTTGGAAAAGATAATAGCGTTCGTTCATGTGGGCAAAGTCGGCGAACAATTCCGAGCCGTAAATGCCCCGCGTCCACAATGAATAACCCGGCGCGGTCTGCCACGGTTCATCCTCGCGCACCATCGGCAATGCGTCGAGATGATTCAACGACAGCGCCCAATAGGCGAGCAGCGCGAGAATCATCGGCAATCGTGAAGACATTCGCGCCCTTTGTTCATCGGCTCTAAATAAATTTCTGAAATGGCAACGCTGAGCGGCCGTGGGTCGCCGCCGGGGACGGCTGCACCATCGAGACTGCGCAAACGAATCCAATGATTGCCAGAAGTAATGGAGAATGCCGGCGTTTCGAAACTGTCAACCTCGGGCTTGACGTTAAATGTCGCAATCGGAACATCGTCGAGGAGAATCATCAGGCGGCGTGGTTGGCTGAAGGACGAGGCACGAATCTTCAGTCGCCATTCGCCCGCGCGCGCCCCCTGTACTCCTAATTTTGCTTCTTCCGAAATCCATCGCCAGCGCGGCGGAATTGTAGCCGGCGCATCGGGCGGCGCGGTTTCCAGCCCGTACCATCCGGCGTCAAGATAGACCAGAATATCTGGGGGCATCCTATTTGCGGTCATGCTGTAAGCAAGCGTCCATTCGTCTTCGTAGCTCGGCTCGGCGCCGTTCAAGATACTTGTCGCCACTTGGCGTGCGCGCTGCACCTGTGCGGGCGCGAGCAATTTTTTTTCGATGACGACATAGCCCACGTTGTATTTGCTCAACATATCTCGGCTTAACGCCGCCACGTTGGCGTCATAATTCACTAAATTTTGGGAGAATGGGGTGAGCGTTTTGAATTGAGCAAATCCAAGCAAGCCGGAGAAAGCAAGCGGCGGCAGCCCACGCGAGATATAGCCGCCGAAGGTTGGTTTGCCGTGTGCAGTTTGATACAACATGCGGAGCGGATAAATGCTCGGATCGTCGGGTATCGGAACTTCGAGAATGGCGGCGCGCGCCGGTTCTTGTGCCAGTTGAAAATAAAAAGGCGGAATCGTAACCGGGGTCATCGGATATGGCACAACCGCGTTCTCCAGCAGAATCAGCGCCAGGATCAAAGGGGCGAGAATCGCCGGTAAAACTCTTCGCCGCAAGCGATTCAAAAGCAAGAACGCGCCATAGCCGGTCAGTACGGCGAGACAAAGCGTACTCATCACGGCAAAACGGCTCGGGACGCGCGCAATGTCGCCGTACGGCACATGAAAGAACAGTTGATAAGGCAGGGGCAAGGGTTGATCAAAAAGATTGACGGTCTTGCCCGCGATATGGAGCACGGGACCGAGTGCCATGATCGTGAAAGAAATAAATGCGACCATCCAAAATCGCTGCCGCGCGCGGAGTGACCAAGCCGCATAGACCGCGAGAAGCATCGGGACGTAGCCCAGAAAGACAACCGACTCTGTCAGATTTCCGTTCCGCCACAAGACCTGATAGATCGAAAGCAAATCCGGACCGCCGAGTGAACGCAGCGGCGATGGCACTGCGAACGCCAGCAGATCGGCTGAGAAGCGCTCCGCGTCAAAATAAGGATCGCCGACGCGCCCAAGCGAATTTCCAAGAAGCAGCATCGGAGCCAACACCGGCGCAAGCGCCAGCGCGTAAATTCCAACCGCCACGCCGACACGTCTCAACGACTGCCAGAGATGAACGGCGTGCCGCTCGATCAGAAAATTGTAAATGACGAAGAGCGCGGTGAAGCAGAACAGGTATAGCGCAAAGTACCATGTCGTGAGCGATGCGATCGCGAGGAACAGCGTCGCGAGCAATGGGTTGCGCAAGCCATGCTCGCGCCATGTCTTGAAAAGAAAGAGCGCATAAAAGGGCAGCCATTGCAGCGAGACTTGCTCCATGTGTCCAAGCAAACGGATGAAATGATAACTGCTGAAGGTGAACGTTGCGCCCGCGATGAATGCAGCGATACTGTGGTAACGCGCCATATTTCCTGCCAATTCATTTTGAAGGAGATACATCACGAGGCGGTACGCGCCATAGCCGCCCATCACGAAGGCGAGGACGACAAGAAAATTGTAACCAATCGTCAAGCCGAAAGCGGAGACGACCGGCATCGCGAGGAGACTCGGCAGCAACAGCAGTGAGTGAAAATAGAGAGGCGCACCCGACGGGTAATAAATTTCTGTGGTAAAGTATGGGCTTGTACTCAATTCCAGCAGCGCGCGTTTCACCCACCACAGATTCCAATAGTTTTGCCAACCGTCCCCACCATCGCCGGGGATTGCTCCAGCGAAATTGAAGACAAGCGGAAATGTCATGAGGGCTGTCAGTAAAAAGTAGGCGGAAATGACAGCCATCTCTCGGACAACTACACTCCAGCGCCTTGTGGGCGAATCATTGGACTCAACGATTGGTTGGGCGCTCATCGCTATTTGATATGGTACAGCGTGTACGTCAACCGCGTGCCGATTTCTTCCAACCCGATGCGGTCGCGCAGAAATTGGTAATTCAACGCGGGCGCGCGCCCTGCCCACTGAGTTTCGACGCTGGGCAAGTCGAGCAACAAGTAATTGTGTTCGCCGCGCAGTCGAGCGCTGAGCGTATCGGGCGTTTCAAAAAAAATTTCGACGATCTTGAAATCAGTTTCGTGCTCAAGGGTGGCGGTTGCGGTGAATGCAATCAAGGTCGCGTCGGCAGGTAATTCGCGCTTGACCCATTCCGCCATCTCCAAATAACCGCGCGTCGTCGTCATGAATTTGTCGAGCTCAAAATAGCCGAGCGTGAGTTGGACTACGAGAATTACCGCAGCAGCAACCGCGTGGAGCCCAGCACGGCTGGGCTGCCACCCCGAAATAGTACCAAGACCAATCGCGCCCAGTATCGCGATCGGCGGATACAGCGGAAAAGCAAAGCGCAGATTTTGCCATGGCATCCCGCCGATGAAAAGATAAATTGCCGCCGCCCATCCAAGCAAGAAGACAAGCGTGTTCACGGCTCTGCGACGCCACAACTCCGATACGCCCAAAATGAAAAAAGGAATCACGAGCGGCGTCAGCGCGCCGCCGCGTAAAACCGCAACGGCGTAGTAGATTCCGCTAGGGTATGGAAATTGCAAGTGACCATCCGGCGTGTCAAACTCGCGGCGCAAAAAATTCTGTGGACTCCATTGCGCGAAACCGGGATCGGCAATGTACGAAGGCAACCCCGCTTGCATATTCCGCCATGCCCACAGCAGATACGGCAAAACGATCAACACGCCGATTCCCACGGCGAATACGCCATCCCATAGCCCCTTCTTCAGAAAGGATTGCCACGACCCTTGTCGCTTCCATGCCAAGAGTGTGACACCTGCCCACGGAAAAATCAGCAGCGCCATTTCGATGCGCGCGAGAAATGCAAGTGCCAGAACGGCGGCGCTCAAATAAAGCCAGCGCGACATCTCGGTTCGTAGATATCGCGCCAGCAGCCACGCGGAGCAAATGGCGAGCGCCAAACCGAGCGCATCCGCCATGACGACGATGCTGTACTGGATTAACTCGGCAGAGCAAGCGATCCACAATGCAGCCATCCACGCGACCCCAATGGCGCGTTTCTCCTCCAGTCCAGCCAGTCGCGCGATTTCTTGCGCAGTCAAAAAAGCAAACGTGGCTGACAACGCGCCGGCGAGGAGACTCACCAGTTGTCCGGCGAATGGATTCGCGCCAAAGAGAAACGATGCGGCGACGAAGAGCAGTGGATACGCGAGCGGCCAAAAGAAATTTGGAATCGGCTGACCTTGGAGCCAGGCGGCTCGCAGCGCCAGCGAATAGTCGTAATAGGCGTACGAATCTTGTCCGTAGAGACCGCGAAACTGCCAAGACGCGATCGCCGCGACGCGCAGCCCGAGCGCGAGCGCGAAGACAAGCAGCGGCGCTGCTCTCATTCGCAATACCGCAAGGATGTGATTAGAGAGGCTGTCGCCAAGAGTCGCGTGTGATATTCTCATGGCACGCAACCGCAAGTTTCATCCGCATCAATAGGCGTAATTCCGACCGAATCGGATGGGACCACAGCCTGCTTGCAGCCGGCATTCACCTGATGAGCCGTTGTATGCTCAACCGACATCTTCGTAAATCGCTTCAAACCGCTTGGTGCACTTTTCAATCGAATAGTGGTCGCAGACGCGCTCGCGCGCGGCAAGACCCATACGCATCGCGGCTACAGGATCTCGCAGTAAATCAATTGTCGCATGCGCCAGTTTCATTTCGGTCTTGCCAAGCCGCGCCGCGTTCGTTGCGAGTTCAGGCAAAGCCCCGACCGGCGTTCCGACGATTGGAATGCCAGATGCGGCTGCTTCCAACACTGACATACCTTGCGCCTCATGGCGCGACGTTTGCAAATATACCGATGCGCGGCGATAGACCGCCGGCAATTGGTCGTGCGGAATTTCGCCGCGCGCGCAAACCCGCGACTGGGGTCGTTCGTCCGACCAGCCGCGCCCGATTACCTCCAGTGTCGCCGTGGGACATGCTTGCGCGACGCGTTCAAAAACGCGCAGCAGCAGCGATGGATCTTTCACAGGATGCGTCGAAGCAACTTGCAGCACGCGCGGTTCTTGCGCGTGGCGTTCCGCTGGAGAAAAACGCGTCGGATCTACCCCCAGCGGTGCCCAAGCCAGTCTTCCGTAAACTGAACGCGGCAGATGTTGGCGCGCGAGAGCGAGCATGTAACGCGAGCCAACTGAAATACGCGCAGCCGCCAGCGTCGTGAAATTCAGCATCGTGTGATGAACAACCGACAATTGATCGCCGTAGCGAATGTCCGGCAACGCGGCGACTTCGCCGCCTGCCAGACTGAGGACGACCGGCGCGCGTAGCAGTCGCGCGGAAATCGTCGCGCATAGCGCCGTAAAAGTGCCAAAAAAGGCGTGGATCACGTCCCAGCGCGCCCGCCTCCCTTCGCGCACAACCGCTTGAATGACTTGGCTCCACAATCCAATCGTCTGCGCGCCACCTCTGTTCGCGCCGTTAAATGAATGCACGGTTGCGCCGTAACAAGAAAAAACATCGCGGCGATAAGGATAATGCATCGCGAAAACGTGGACGGCGTGCCGCGCCGTGAGCGCGCTGACAAAATCGCGCAGTGCGGGAATGCCCCAATCGTTTTCGTTCGCGCTAAAACCGGGAACGATGATTGCGATTCGCATTTGGGCAATTCAGTGCAAAAATACTTTATCTATCGCGTTTCTGCAGCACGATTAAGAAATGATCGCCCAGGTTTCGCAGCAGGGGCACACTCCCCAGATGGTCGTCAAGGAAAGCCATTCCGGAGAATAGACCGCGATGTCGTTCGTAGGCGTGAATCAGATAAGGCGGCGGCATGAAAAGGTTCAGCGCACGCAGTACGATCCATTCAAAATCCTCTTCAAAAGTGCGATAAAATTCGCGTGGCGAGTAATAGCGCGTCCAAATCACTTGATCGCAAAACGGGATAGCGACAAGCTCGCTCGCAAGTCGAAACCGCGCGCGCTGCCAATCCCCGCGCAAGGCGTATAGGGCGATTTCCCAGGGACAAAGTTTGCCGATGACCGACGCGATCATTCTCCCACGCGGCTTGAGTAGGCGCGCGATCTCACGCGACGCTCGCCTTAAATCGGGCACACAGTTGAGCGGACCGAAGTTTGAGTATACTCCATCAAAAGGTTCTGCCTGCAGTCGATCCAACTCATGAATTCCAAGACGCATCGCACGAATACGTTCATCGAGGCCCTCGCCGGCAATCCGCGCGCGGGTGTGCTGAACCATTCCAGGTGAAGAGTCAATCGCAACGATCCGGTAGCCGCGTTTCGCCAAATCCACCGCATCAATCCCGGTCCCGCAGCCGAGATCGAGCAGGCGCGCGCCAGGAGGAAAGGACTGCGCTATTTGCGCTAGCACCTGGGCGCGCATGCGCTGAATCAGGGCATTGTTTGCCACTGTGCCGTCATATTCATTGGCTGCCCAGTCGAACGCGCGGGCGGTGTCGGCGAGTCGTGCAAGCATTTGCAGTTCCGCAATTTAATGACGGAAGAAGAAGGACAAAGAATGCAAGTCCTTGGTTCTTGGTCTTTCGTCGTTCGTCAATGCAGCGAGTTGATGCCGCGTGAGTTGCCAGCGGAAGAAATGATATGGAACCGAGGCGACGAGCCGCGCCAGTCCTAAGCGATTTCGAGCCCGAAGCCGCCTCGCTCGGACTAGGGTGTCAATCGCGCGCCGCATGCGAAATTCATGATGCACGACATGATACAGCGTGCGATAAAATTCCGGAGCGTATGTGCCGTGATACATCATTGCGAGATCATTGCTGTCGAACCAATTCTTCTTTTCTCCCAGACTCTCTTCCACGCGTGCGTAAAACTTGGTGCCGGGCAGGGGATACGAAACGGAAATGCCGATGTCGTCAGGCTTGCAATCGCGCACCATCTGCAGCGTGTTCTCAATATCTGAGCGATCTTCTCCCGAGTAACCGAACTGCAAAAAGAAGCCGACGCGAATCGCAGCGCGATGCAGTCGTTCTGCGGCGGCATAAATCTGCTCCACGCTTTGACCCTTCTCCATCGCGTCGAGAATTTTCTGCGAACCCGATTCCGCGCCCATCCAGACCGTTTCACATCCCGCCCGTTTCAGTGCCACCACGATTCTGTCATTGACCAAATCGGCACGCAATAAGCATTTGAAGGGAATGCGCACATTCTCCTGAACGACCAGTGCAGCAAATCGCTCGAGCCACCCTGGCTTGAGGCCAAAGATATCGTCAGCGAATTCGATATGGTCAGGCGCGTATCGAGACTGAAGGAGTTTCATTTCAGCGACAACGTTCTCAGGGCTGCGGACGCTGTAACGCTGACCGTAGATCGGCTTGGCACACCAATTGCAGTGGTAGGGGCAGCCGCGCGTCGTCACCAGGTTCATCGAAAAATAGCCATGCCTCTCGCGCCAGATTTTTCGATAGCTGGCGATATCCGCCAGGTCCCAGGCTGGAAAAGGAAGAATGTCCAGGTTGCGAATGAAATCGCGCGGTGCCGTTCGAGTGATCGAGCCATCAGGATTTGCCCAGGCGAGACCGGTAATCGCGTGCCAATCACACGACTGACGCTCAGAGTGCTTCAACGCGTCCAGCAATTCAGCGAGCGTTATCTCACCTTCACCGATGATGATGAAATCGGCACCATTGGCGAAATATTTGGCTAGATGATCGGTGGCGTCGGACCCGGACACAATTACCGTACAATCGTGCGCTTTTGCCGCACGAATCATCACCAAGGCGGCTTGACGCATTCTCAAGAGGCACATTTTACTGAGGTAATTGAAACTGTCTTCGAAGAGAACGGCAAAGCGCGGGGCATGAATCTCGAGCGCGCGCACCCATTCGTGTTCTGAGTGCGCGAGCATAGCATCGAAAAGCGCGACCGAATGGCCGCGTTCACGCAAATAACTCGCCGCGTAAAGCGTTCCCAGAGGTGGATAGGGCTGCATCGCCGCATACAGTTTCGGATCAAAACGAAGGTAGTAGGGTTGACCGAACAGGATTTCGGACATCAGATCCTGATCCTCCAATCACCCAATCCCAGTTACTACACGCCAATGAGTGATTGGCAATTGTAGTCGAATGTCTTTGAAATTCTCCATTCGAGTAGTGAACGCAGCGAGGATGCGGAGGGTGTGGTTTGCCAAAGAATCCTCTCGCTCATTATACTTGGTGAAATTGCATTTGACAACTGCCTCTCTTCTGCCTCTCTTCTGGGGGTGTAGTTCACTTTGGGGGCAAGTTGTAGACAGTATTCCAGACCTGATCAAACCGCTTGCTCAGAATCGCGGCACGCACGGGGATGAGCCGCTCGGCCCCCGTGCGACTCCAGCGCATACCTGCGCCTGTGAAACGCGCGCGGAAGCGCTTGCACCCGCTCTCCACCATCCCACTTACAATCGGATAGCCCTCTTCACGCAACTCCAAGTATTGCATCCGTCGCTGATTGCTTTCAAAGTAGTGCGCTTGTTGGCGTAACTGAAAGGGTAAGCCCCCGCCTCTGGCGGGGAGACTCCCAGAGTTTGACATTTGCGGGAGTCTCGTCGTTTGTGATCGCCTTTGGGAACAGGTAGCCAGAGAGCAAAGGCTCGGTATGGACGACGCAGAGCTTGCTTGCGAAGTCGAAAAGTACCAAACCGAGTCGAGGGCGAATGCCATGCGAAAACCTCATCGTGCAAGGGATGAGTGACGAGCCTCGGCGTGGTCGCCTGTTGCGTTGGCGCCGCCGCCGCAGGCGGCTCGCAGTAGCCGCTTTGAGCGGCTCATATTTCAAGCCACCGCCTTTGGCGGTGGTCTATGACTAACGCGCAAAACCGCGTAATCATTGCCGCCATCTCGGGAGAGACGGTTTTTCTTCGATCTGTACGCCGTGCATTTTCCATCGGGCGTGTATTCAAACGCAACCGTTACACCTTCAATGTCCAAGAGGTCATCCAAGGTGGTTGTCATTTATCCTCTGCTTCCACTGCGCCGGCAAGGTTTCGTACATCACCCCGGCGACGATCACGCCCGAAAGAAACGTCAGCGCGCCAATCGCGGCAATCGCGATTGGGATACCGAGCCAGTCTGCCAGTAATCCCGAAAGCAGTGCGCCCACCGCGTATCCACCATCGCGCCACAAACGATAGACACCGACGGCGGTCGCGCGCCAATCGGGATGCGCGACATCCGACACCGCGGCAAGCAAGGTGGGATAAACGAGCGCGGTGCCGATCCCAAGCAGAATCGCACCGCCGAGCCAAATTGGAAATGTCTTGCCGATCACGAACAGCGCGATGCCGATGGCTTGCGTCCACATTCCCGCGACGATCATCCACTTGCGCCCCCAGCGATCCGACAGCGCGCCCGTGAAGAGTTGACTGATACCCCACACACCTGGGTATACTCCGGCAATGATGCCCACTTGTTCAAGTGAGAGTCCTGCACCCGCGAGAAAAATTGGCACGAGACCCCACACCATGCCATCGTTCAGATTGTTTACCATGCCGGTTTGACTTACGGCGAAGAGCGCCCGGTCGCGCCAACTGGTGAGCAACAGGATTCGTGCAAAGGAAGGAGCATCGGCGTCGCGTCCTGAGCGGAGCGCAGCGGAGTCGAAGGATGCGTGTTCCGTGAAGCGTTGTTGTGATTCGTGTTGGGCGTGCGAATGCGTTTCGCGAATGAAGAACAGTGAGAGCAACAAACCCAGAGTGGCGAACGCGATGCCTGGGAGAAACGGCGCGGGACGCAAACCATAATGCGCGGCAAGATAACCCGTGCCGAATGCGGACAGCGAGACGGCGATGTAACCTGCGAATTCGTTCAGTCCCATCGCCAGCCCGCGTTGTTTCGGTCCAACCAGGTCAATTTTCATGATGACCGTCGTAGACCAGCACAGGCCTTGATTGATTCCCAGGAGCACGTTGGCAAAAACCACCCAGCCCCAGCTCGGCGCGAGAATGAGGATCAATGGGACAGGCAAGCCCGCGAGCCAACCCGCGACGAGAATGCGCTTGCGTCCGATGCGATCCGAGAACCGTCCAGCGAATAAATTTGCCAGGGCTTTGACGATGCCGAAACTGACGAGGAACGATAAAATGATCGAACGCGCCGCGAGTCCGAAATCGTGTTCGGCGATCAGCGGAACGACTGTACGTTCCAAGCCCACCATCGCGCCAACGAACGCATTCACGACGACGAGGAGTGTGAATTGTTCCCAGTTCGCGCGTAAGCCGAGAGTGACGAGAGGTGGCGCAGAGCCCGCAGGGCGAGTGACGAGTGCAGGCGGTTGCAACGTGATTACTCCTCACGTGTGATGGGAAAACCTGCGTCTTGCCACGCGCTGAAACCGCCACGCATCAAGCGTACATCGCGAAAGCCCCGCTGTTCGAGAATCGATATGGCAACCGTCGAACGGTCGCTGTGTCCGCAATGAACGACGAGTGGTGCATCTTTTGCAAGCGGCACGTCGCCAAATGGCAAACGCCCACCTTCGATGTGAATCGCGTGCGGCAAATGTCCGGCACGCCATTCCGTATCCTGCCGCACATCGAGGACGCGGGGCCTATCGCTCTGTTCGGACGCGCGATGCACTTCTTCGACGGACACCATCGGCACCCGTGTCACTGGCAACCCTGCTCCCTGCCACGCCGCGATACCGCCATCGAGATAGCC
>DHFK01000243.1:0-40805 GCA_002400365.1 Anaerolineales bacterium UBA4826
GCGGAGAACAAGCCCTTGCCGCGCGTGAACTTGTCGGTGTGCAGGATCGGCGTGCCAGGATGGTCTTGAGTCGGCACGGGCCACTGCAAGCCCTTGTTTTCGATCCGCGCGAACGAGATGCCGGCGTAACTCGGCGTGAGTGACGCGATCTCGTCCATGATTTCGGAAGGTGCGTTGTAATGCCAATCTCGTGTTGCGTGTTGCGTGTTGCGCGAGATGCAGTTCGCGATATCGCACACGATCTGCCAGTCCGCGCGCGCTTCGCCGGGCGGATTGATCGCTTGGCGGACGCGCTGGACGCGGCGCTCGGTGTTAGTGAACGTGCCGTCCTTCTCTGCGAACGACGCGGTGGGCAGTACCACGTCCGCGAGCGCCGCGGTCTCGGTCATGAACAGTTCCGATACGACGAGGAAATCGAGATGCTGTAATGCGTCAACGACGTGTTGCGAGTCCGGGTCGCTCATGGCAACGTTTTCGCCGATGATCCACAAAGATTTCACTTTGCCGCTGTGTGCCGCGTTGAGCATCTCGCCGACGGTTAGACCCGGCTTGGATGGCAATTTCACTCCCCATGCTTTTTCGAATTTGTCGCGCGCGGCGTCGTCCACCACGCGCTGATAGCCCGTATAGTAATTCGGCAACGCGCCGACATCGCACGCGCCTTGTACGTTGTTCTGCCCACGCAGCGGATCAACGCCCGCGCCCGGCTTGCCGAGGTTGCCGGTGAGCAGCGCGAGGTTCGCGATCGCGAGCACGTTGTTGTGTCCGACGGTGTGCTGCGTGATGCCCATCGCGTAGAAAATTGTGCTTGGCTTGTTCGTCGCGTAGAGTCGCGCGGCAGTGAAGAGATCGTCCACCGGGACGCCGGTGATCTCGCTGACGCGCGCGGGCGTGTACGATGCAACTGCCTTGCGCCATTCGTCAAAGCCTTCCGTGCGATTCGCGATAAACTCCTTGTCTTCCAGACCTTGTGCGAGGGTGATGTGCGCCAAGCCGTTGAGCAGCGCGATGTCAGTCCCCGCGCGCTGCCGCAGGTGCAGCGTTGCGATGTTCGTCAGATCAATCGCGCGCGGATCGGCGACGATGAGTTTGGCGCCCTGGCGCACTGCGCGGCGAATGCGCGTGCCGATCACCGGATGCTGTTCCGTCGTGTTCGATCCAATCACGAGCATCGTCTTGCAGTTGTCAATATCCGCGATGTTGTTCGTCATCGCGCCCGAGCCGAAGGAGGTGGCCAGACCGGTCACCGTGGCGGCGTGTCAGAGGCGGGCACAGTGGTCAACGTTGTTCGTCTCCATCACCGTGCGCGCGAATTTTTGAATGAGATAGTTCTCTTCGTTCGTCGCCTTCGCCGACGCGAGCACCGCGAACGAATCGCCTTTCGCTTCTGCAAACTTGGTTGCGATCAAGTCGAGCGCCTCGTCCCAGGTCGCTTCGACGAATTGCGGAGCATCCCCGTGGGACGCGCCATCTTTCTTGATGAGCGGCTTGGTCAGGCGATCCCGGTGGTGAATGAACTCGGAACCATAGCGCCCCTTGACGCACAACGCCATTCGATTCACCGCTGCTTTGCTATTCGACGTGACCTTGACGACGGTGCCGTTTCGCACGTTCAAATCGAACTGGCAACCGACGCCGCAGTACGTGCAAGTCGTCGTCACCTTTCTCATCTGATAATCGCGCCCCTTGCCGCGCGACGGTTTATCGGTCAGCGCGCCGGTCGGGCAGTACGCCGCGCACGCGCCGCACGACTCGCAGCCGGCTTCGAGCATTGTGACATCCGCGCCGGCGACGATACGGTCGTTAAAGCCGCGATACGCGACGCCCCACACGTTGCGTCCCTGAATCTCCGCGCACGCGCGCACGCAGCGCGTGCAGAGGATGCATTTGTTGAAATCAGTAAAGACGAACGGGTTCGGGTCCGCGCCGACCGGATAACTATGCCGTTTGCCTTTGTGCTGGGGCCACGGCACTTGATATTGATAGACTGCGTTTTGCAGCTCGCAGTTGCCATCAGATTCGCAGACCATGCAGTCGTTGGGATGATCGGTGAGCAGCATTTCGAGCACGAACTTGCGCTCTTCGATCACCTTGGGCGTGTCGGTGCGCACGACCATGCCTTCGCTCGCGGGCAGCGTGCACGATGCGATCAGCCCGCGCATCTTTTCGACTTCGACGACGCACAGGCGGCACGCGCCGACTGCCGGCAGATCAGGATGATGGCACAGCGTCGGAATGTTGACGCCATTCTCCCGCGCGGCGTCGAGCACGGATTGCCCTTCGCGCGCGACGACGGGTTTGTCGTTGATGGTTAGATTCACAGGCATTGATGTTCCTCCGGGTATGGGGCGATCAGTGATTCGTAGTGCGTGGTGTGTATGCCGCGATTGTTGCTAAAACACGATGTGCATGTTATAATTTGGCTGCATCAAATCCTCACAGGTCATTCTGCTATGCCGAAAATCGTCTACAAGATTCCGAAGGAAAGCCACGATTATCCCGAGGTTTCAAGGTTCGTGGTCGAACAAATTTCGCGAATCATGCAATCGGCAATCGAACTTGGCAGCAACAAGATTTTCATTCACACGAACTTGAAACGCGGTCTGCCGCTTGAAAACATCAACAAAGTTGCAGGTCCTTTTGTCGAGGCGTGGGCGCTCGAACAGTTCGAAAGCATTGCAGACGACGCAGGCAATCGCTATGATCTGATTCATGTCGAATCGGGCAAGCGGCTGGATCTATTCGACATCATTCTACAGTTCAAGCACCGCCGCAATGGTTCTGACTATGTGTCCGCCAATGTTGATGTGAAAGCCACCGCCGAGGACATCAAGACTGCCGGACGCAGCCCCAACATCACCTCGTACGCGCGTATTCGTTCGGAGTACCTTGAGGATGCCGATTACATTTTCATCGTGCTTTCGCTCAAGCACCGCGTCTATTCTGAAAAGGATCGCAGCAACGGAATGACGAAAGGGATCATGGAAGTTGTGTCGCACTCTGTCTACGATTTGAAATATGTCTCCGAATCTGACCTGAGTTACAATCCTGCCTTGGGGACTGGACAACTGCAAATTCGCGATATTCACTACGTCGGCACGAGGCAACGCACGACTTGGGAATTCTTGCAGATGCTCGACAAGAAATTCGTCGCATCGCAAGGAGAAACCGCTTGGCTACGCCTCGCCAAACAGCACGAATGGATCAAGGAATGACCCGATGGAGTTGAATCGTTTTTACTGCGGCGATGCCATCAAAATCATGCAGACGTTTTCCGATAACGCAATTCATCTGATTTGCGCTGACCCACCCTACAATCTCGGCAAAGATTACGGCAATACGATTGATCGGAAAGAGTGGTCTGCCTACGAAACGTTCACGCGCGATTGGTTGACGCAAGCCATCCGCGTTCTGCGGAACGACGGCACGCTATACGTTTTCATGGGTGTGCGCTTCATCGCGCGTCTCTATGCGATTCTCGAGAATGACTTTGGATTGCTGTTTAACGGCTGGATTACCTGGCATTATACGCAAGGGATGGGACGCATCAAAGGTTACTCGCCGCGTCATGAAGACGTTCTCTACTTTACCAAGAGCAAAGACTTTACTTTTAACCTGGACGACATTCGTATTCCGCAGAAGTACTATCGGGAACGCAACAATATGGATGGCGCGAATCCTGGCGATGTCTGGCAATTTTCTCATGTTCACTATTCGAGCAAAGAGCGGGAAGAACACCCCACGCAAAAGCCCGAAGCGGTCTTGGAGCGAATGATACGCGCCAGTTCAAATCCTGGCGACATCGTACTCGATCCATTTGTCGGCAGCGGCACGACTTGTAAAGTGGCTCGCGATCTTGGGCGTCGGTGGATTGGAATTGACGTCAATCCAGATTACATTGCGATGAGCGAGCGCCGCATGGCGCAAACTGCAACGTTGTTCGATTCCTTCGATCCGCGCCTAAAGCGAACTCCTCTTGATTTGCCGCGCTGACTCTTCCCGCACCTTTCACGCCGCCACCGCCAACTCTCTCCACCCCAACCTCCGCGCCGCTAGCACGCACTCCCCGCGCATCGCGCAGACGCCGACCGGACACTTGCGCGCGTCCGCGTGCGCGACGAATTCGTCGCGGAAAAAGCGCAAGCCGGTGAGAATCGGCACGGCGGCGGCTTGTCCAAGTCCGCAGAATGACGCGACTTGCATATTCGTCGCGATGCGCTCGAGTTGCGCGAGGTCGTCTATCGTCGCGCGCGCGTCTGTGAGTTGTGCCAAAATTTCTTCCGCGCGCGTCGTACCGATGCGACACGGGACACACTTGCCGCAACTCTCGTTCGCGAAAAAGCGCAGGAGCACGTACGCCAAATCCACGACGCAGGTATCCTCGCCACAGATCAACAGCGCGCCCGAGCCGAGCCCCGCGCCGCGCGACGCGAGTTCCGCAAAATCCATCGGCACGTCGAGGAACGACGCGTCGAGGATCGAGCCGGACGCGCCGCCGGTTTGCGCGAGTTTGAACGGCTTGCCGCCTTTCATTCCGCCGCCGTACACTTGAATGACCGTTCGCAGCGATGTGCCCATCGGCACTTCGATCAAGCCGGTCACGTTCACGTCGCCGAGCATCGTGTAGACTTTGGTGCCCGGACATTTCGCGGTGCCGATGGTGCGGTACCACGCCGCGCCTTTGCGAATGATCGGCGGCAGGTTCGCGAGCGACTCGACGTTGTTCACCGCGGTCGCGTTGCCCCAGATGCCGAACGTCACCGGATACGGCGGGCGGATGCGCGGCTCGCCGCGTTTGCCTTCGAGCGATTCGATCAGCGCGGTCTCTTCGCCGCAGATGTACGCGCCCGCGCCGGAATGAATGTGGATGTCGAATGAGAAATCGCCGCCGAAAATTTTTTCGCCGAGCAAACCCATCGCGCGTGCCTGCGCGATGGCGTTTTCCAATCGTTCGCGCGCGAGATGATACTCGCCGCGAATGTAGATATAGCCCTCGCGCGCGCCAATCGCATAGCCCGCGAGCAGCATCCCTTCGAGAATCGAATGTGGGTCGCCTTCGAGAATCAAGCGATCCTTGAACGTCCCTGGCTCGGATTCGTCGGCGTTGCAGAGAATGTATTTGTTCGTAGTCGCGACTTTAGTCGCTGCCTCTGCCACCAACTTCAATTTCATCCCGACCGGAAAGCCCGCGCCGCCGCGTCCCTGCACACCCGCGTCAATAATCTCCTGCACAACTTGCGCGGGCGTCATCTCTGTCAACGCTTTGCCAAGCGCAGTGTAGCCGTCGTGCGCGATGTAATCCTCAATGGATTCAGGATTGACGATGCCCGCCCGCGCCAGCACCACGCGTTGTTGCGCGAAGAGCGCGCCGTCGCGCGACGGCACGCGCACGATCGCGCCGGTGAGGGGTTTCGTCGTGACGCGCAGCGCGTCCACGATGCGTCCCTTGAAAAGGTGCTCGGAGACGATCAGCGGCGCGTCGTTCGCGCTGATCGGTCCGTAGACGATGCCTTCGGGATAGACGATTGCCGCGGGCAGTTGCGCGGGCGCGACGCGCAGATCGCCGGTGAACGCGACGGCGACCTCGTCGGTCAGCGCGTAAAACGCGAGTTCCGCATCGAACGCGGCTTTGATCGCCTCCGCGCCGCGCGCGAGCGAAATCGGATCGCCTGAGATTAGGATGTGTGAGCGGTACATAGTCTAACAGTCTTGTGGTCGCATAGTCGCATAGTCTGACCGAAAGACTATTCGACTACGAGACTATGCGACGATTTGACTCGCATAGATGATACCCATCTGACCCGCCACATACGTCAGCCAGACCCAGTCGTTAGCGTTCTTGAGCGAGATGCCGCGAATATCTGTGACGCCGATGATGAAATCGGACGAGACAAAGAGCAAGCCGCCGAGCGCGGTGAGCCAGAACGCGCCGCCAAGCGCGGTTGCAAGCGCGAGCGCAAACGCTGCCATCGCGCCAACCAACATGCCGTACACCAGCGCGCCGAGGTTGATGGTTGTTCCCTTTTGCGGATTGCGAATCAGCATCCACCACCCGCCAATACTGACCACGCCGTAGAAACCCAACCCAACTGCCAGCCCAACTATCGCACTATCGAACGATTGCACTGTTGCACTAAACGCTGTGATGTAGAGCGCGTGCGCGATGCCAAATGCGATCATTCCGCCGATTAGGCGATTCGGGAACGGGATTAACTTCGCCATCACCAAATCGCCGATGAAAGACGCGCACATTCCGAACATGACCCACTGCGCGTACGCCGGCTGCTTCGCGCCGCTCTGCCAAATGACGAACGCGGCGCTGAGCAACGAGGCGCTGAGCAGCATCCGCACCGCGAGCGGCAAGCGGCCGTTGGTCGCGCGCGCGGGCGCATCGCGCCAGGGACCGAGAATGCCGGCGGCGAAGAGGGTGAGTTGGAAGAGAAACAGGAGGATGATGAGCATCATCGCCCCAACGGTGGATGTAGTCCGGCACGAATCCAAATTCGACGTGCGGACACAAGCCAATCGTTATTCAGGCGCAACGCTTCAACGGTTGCGCGCCCAATCGCGGTTTGACCGATGATACGCAAGGCGTCGTCACTCCAAGCAAAATGCCGATGCCATTCTTGTGTGCACGGATTGAACAGCGGAACAGATTCGCCAGTTTGGGGGTCCGGGACATTCACGCGCGCGCCCTTGAATTCGTTGCAGCGATAACACGCCAATGCGACGTTTGCAAGCGATGTCGCGCCGCCCGCGCTCTGGGGAATCACGTGATCCGCCACCATTGGCACGCCGACGAATTCGGGGCTGCGGCAATAACTACACCGATGTTCATCGCGTTCAGCAACCAGCTGCCGCAAACGCGCAGAGACTCCTCTACGCCGCGACATGGTTTGCTCGCGCATCAATCGGTGACAACGCGTACCCGCGCCATTTCAACAGCGCCAGCGCGAACGACTTGCGCAATACTTGGCGATCCGTCTCGGCGCGCAAGCGCTCCAGTTCGCTATGCTCACGCTCGCTTAGCGTCCCCGCCGTACTTTTCCGCAAAAGACGTTTGTGCCGCTGCCACTGTTTCGGGTCAATCGAACTGCGCGCGACTGCCCACAAATCGTCGTCGTTGAGTTTCAACAGCGCGCGCAACTCGGCGCTTTCGTTGGCAGGCACATCCTCCAGCAAAGGAGGTAGATTGCCGCGGATCGTTTGCAGGAGTACGGCATCAAGAGACTGGTGCGTGATTGCCGCCGCGCGCTCCAAGCGCCGATAGAGTAGGTCAGGCAGTTTCACCTTCACGGTTTGTAGAGCCATTGTTCCCCTCCTTTGCGCGCATTATACAACCTGGCAATATCACGTGCAACCCCAATCTACATCCCTCCGCGCTCATTCGCCATCAGCGGTCGGCGTTCAGTATCTCTGCCACCCGCTCCGCCGTCACGTTGCCGTATACGTCGTCGTCCACCATCATCACCGGACCCACGCCGCAGACGCCGATACAACTCGTCATCTCGAACGTCCAGCGCCCATCGGCGGAGGTTTGCCCTGGCTCCAATCCGAGCGCCGCGCGAATCGCGTCGAAGACCGCGCGCCCGCCGGCAACGTGGCACGGCGCGTCCTCGCAAAAGCGGACGACATGCGCGCCGCGCGGCTTGTCGCTGAATAGAGAGTAAAACGTCGCCGCGCCGAAAACTCGCGCGGGCGGCAGGCGCAATTCCTTCGCCAACTGTTCCACTTGCGCCCGCGGGATGTAGCCGAAGCGTTTGTTGATTTCAGTCAGTCGCGCGACAATGTCGTCCATTCGTCATCCAGTCTACTAGTCGCATAGTCGAATAGTCAATTTGCAGCACCACGACCATCCGACTATGAGACCATTCGACTACAAGACTATTCGACTACAATAGTATCAAACTTGCACACTGTCATACAAATTCCGCAGCGCTCGCACAAGTCCGTGTTGATGACGTGCACCTTTTGCTTTTCGCCGGTGATCGCCTTCGACGGGCAGTTGCGCGCGCAGACCATGCAGCCGGGGCAGGTATCGAGAATGCGATAGGTGATGAGCCCCTTGCACACTTTGGCGGGACAACGTTTTTCTTTGATGTGCGCTTCGTATTCCGCGCGAAAATGTTTGATCGTCGTGAGAATTGGATTTGGCGCGCCCTGCCCCAAGCCGCACAAACTGCCGGCGAGGATATACTTCGACAAACGTTCCAGTTGTTCGATGTCGCCCTCTTCGCCGTCGCCCGCGCAGATGCGCTGCAGGATTTCGAGAATGCGCCGCGTCCCGATGCGGCACGGTACGCACTTGCCGCAACTTTCGTCCTGGATGAAATCCATGAAGAATCGGGCGATGTCCACCATGCACGTCGTGTCGTCCATCACAACCAAGCCGCCCGAGCCCATGATCGAGCCGAGCGCACCGAGGTTTTCGTAATCGAGCGGCGTGTCGAGGAGATGTTCGGGGATGCAACCGCCCATCGGCCCGCCGGTTTGAATCGCTTTGAACCCTTTGCCATCTTTGATGCCGCCTGCGACGTCGAAGACAACTTCGCGCAGCGTGATCCCGAGCGGCACTTCGATTAGCCCAGTGCGCACGACGTCGCCCGCGAGCGTGAATGTTTTCGTCCCCTTGGTTTTCTCCGTGCCGATTTGCGCGAACCACGCCGCGCCATGGCGAATGATGTTCGGTACGTTCGCGAGCGTCTCGACATTGTTGATGATCGTCGGCTTGCCCCACAAGCCCGCGACGGCGGGAAAAGGCGGACGCGGACGCGGCTCGCCGCGCCTCCCTTCGATGGACGCCATCAGCGCGGTCTCTTCGCCGCAGACGAACGCGCCCGCGCCGATGCGCAGTTCGACGTCGAAATCGAATCCGGTACCCAAGATATTCTTGCCAAAGAAGCCAAACTCGCGCGCCTGCCGCAGCGCGATCTTGAGCGTCCGCACCGCGATCGGATATTCGGCGCGGCAGTAGATGTAACCCTGATGCGCGCCGAATGCATAGCCGGCGATAATCATGCCTTCGAGCACCGAATGGGGATCGCCTTCCAACACGCGGCGATTCATGAACGCGCCGGGGTCGCCTTCGTCGGCGTTGCAGATAATGTATTTCACATCCGATTTCTGCGCGGCGGCGAACTCCCATTTTTTGCCGGTCGGGAAGCCGGCGCCGCCGCGTCCACGCAAGCCCGATTGCAAGACTTGGTCAATGACCTGGCGCGGCGTCATTTGGAGCAGCGCTTTGGCGAGCGCGGCGTAGCCGTCGTCCGCGATATAGTCCTCGATATTTTCCGGGTCAATCACGCCGCAGCGCGCCATGATGATACGGATTTCTTTCGCGGTCGGCGCGCGCAGTTCCTCGTCCTTGCGCGCTTCGCCGGTGAATAGGTATTTCTTGGCGACGCGTCCTTTGAGCAAATGCTCGTTGACGATTTCGGTCACCGCGGCGGGCGTCAGGTTGATGTACGTGACGCCTTCGGGATAGACGACGATCTCGGGTCCCGTGTGGCAGTGCCCCAGCCGCGACGTTTCGAGGAGGTTCACTTCATCGCGCAAGCCGTGCGCGTCGAGTTCGCGCAGTAGCGCCTCTTCGATATCGTTTGCGCCTTTGGCGAGACATTCCGGGTCTTGGCAGAGCAGAATATGCGAGCGATAAAATTCGTCGGGCATCATCACCTCAGTTCAGTCGTCTAGTCGTCTGGTCTGATAGTCGAATAGTCGCACTCTTGCAGTCACTGACTACATGACTATCCGACTATGCGACTATCGGACTATCATCCATTCCTTGATCGGCTTGCCACCCCCCACATGCTCGGCAACGATCGCGCGCGCGCGTTCGGGCGTGACCTTGCCATACGTCACTTTGGCGTCGCCGATTTGCACGTCCACAATCGGCTCGAACTCGCACAAGCCGATGCAGCCGGTCTGCGTGACCAGCACGCCGGCGATATCGTCTTTCTCGATCGCGTCGAGAATCGCCTTCATCGTATCGCGCGCGCCCGCGGCGATGCCGCACGTTCCCATCGCAACGGTAATGTGCGCGCGTGCGCTCGCGTTGCGAATCGCGCGCTTGGCAAGCGCTTGCTCTTTGATTTTCTTCAGGTCGTCCAGTGATTTGACGGGCATGACAACTCCATTTCAGATTTCAAATTTCAGATTGCAGATTGAAAAATCTGAAATCNNAAATCTGCAATCTGAAATTCACTCTAGCATTTCTTTCAAGAACTTGATGACGGATGGCTCCGACAACGCAACGCTCCCCAACTCCGCCTTGATCGGTCGCGTGTCAATCTCCAATCGCTTATCGCCAATCTCGCGCCGAAACACGAAATCGGCTTGAGGATAACCAACGGCGAGCGAAAGGATCGTCCCGCTTAGATCGCCGAGCGGCATCCGATCAATGTGGCTGTACTGAAACGTCGCCGTGATCGTCGTGCCGACGCCTTGTGCGGAATCAATCGCCAGCGAGCCATTGCATTGCTCTGCCGCCTGCTTCAAGAACGGCAAGCCCAACCCCACGCGCCGCGTCGTGCGCGTCGTCGTGAACGGATCGGCGACGCGGCGCGCCAACTCTGCGTCCATGCCGCGCCCGTTGTCCGCGACGCGAAGCGTCAGTCTGTCCGCGCGCGCGTCCTCAATCACCTCAATCGTCACGAGCGTCGCGCCCGCGTTCAAACTGTTTTCCGCGATGTCGAGAATGTGCAAAGCCAGTTCGCGCAGCATAAGTGGCGAGTGACGAGTGGCGAGTAACGCAATATGCCACCCGCCACTTGTTACACTCTTTCATACTTGCGCAACACCGTCACGACTCGGTCCGGCGTGTTGCGCCCGTGCACGTTATCGTCCACGATGATCGCCGGCGCTTGCGAGCACGCGCCGAGGCAGCGGCAGGGTTCGATCGTAAATTTCCGGTCGGGCGTCGTTTCACCCAACTTGACGCCCAGGAGTTGCTGCGCCTTTTCGATCAGCATCTCCGCGCCGCTAACGTAGCACGCCGTGCCGAGACAGAACGCGACGCGATGCTTGCCGCGCGGCTTCATCGTGAAGAACGAGTAGAACGTGATGACGCCGAAAACATCCTTCAGCGGGATGCGCAGTTTCTCCGCGATGTAATTCTGCATTGGCTTTGACACGTGACCGATCTGCGATTGGATCTCGTTGAGAATCAACATCGTCGAACCGGCTTTGGGCGCGTGTTCGGCGATGATCGCGTCGATCCTGGCGCGTTGTTCCGCGACCGCCACGGGATCATCTTCAGCGGGTTGTAGCGCCGCCGCCATCAGCACTGTGCGCAAGTCCTTAGATCGCATCTACTATCTCCTCATGTCTCGGTGGTTAGGTGGTTGGGTGGTTAGGTAGTTCGTTCCAACAACCCAACCACCTAACCATCCGTCCACCACTCCTCACGCATCACGTATCACGAATCGCTTTCCCTTCAGCGCCCTCCGCAAACTCTCCACGCTGCGCGTCTCCAACTCGAATTCCGTTACTGCCGAGCCGATCGCATCCAGCCAGTGCGCGTCCGACGCGCGGATCAACGCGATATTTTCGGGTAGGCGAAAGCGCCGGCGCGCTTCTGCGGCAGAGATGCGCCGCGAGAGTTCCGCCGCGACGACGTTCAAGCCAGGAGGGAAAAAGCCCAGGGTCGGAATCAGACCATACGCCGGGCGATCAATGTGCGCCGGAATCGCCAGTCCGCCCAGCGCGTCCACCCGCGCGACCGCGCGTTCCAACGCAATGTTCGCCGCGATGGATCGCATCCGCTCATCGCGCCGCACAAAATCGCCGGCGGCATCTACGACGAACTGCTCGCCGAGCGCTTCGGCGCGGTTTCGCAGATTCGGCAGCGCGCGATCAACCTCGAATTGCCAGGCGGCTGATTGCTCCAGCGTATCGAACAAGCAGACCAGGTGCACTTCTTCGCGCGTCAGCAGTTCCATGCCGGGCAGAACGCGCAGCCCCGTGCCGCGCGCCGCGTCCATCACCGCTGCAGCGTTCGCGCTCGCATTGTGATCGGCGATCGCGATTAGATCGAGTCCGGCTTGCAGCGCGCGCTCCACGATCAGCGGCGGGATCATCTCGACCTCACCGCACGGCGAGAGGACGGTGTGAATGTGCAGGTCGGCACGAACTAGCATAAGGCGTATGGCGTGTCGCAAATGGCAGATGGCGTATCGCGTTTGGCAGATCGTTGTTGCCCATTGGCTATCTGCCAGATGCTATTCGCCATTTGCTATCAGCCGTTCATTCCTGCGCGCTCAGCCCAAGATGAGTGAGTTGCCCAACCACCCAAAATGTCGTGTGCGGTGTAGAGAGCAGCGGAACCTTCTCGGCGTTCGCTTTCGCAATGACCTCTTCAGGCACTGGCACGCCTTCGGTGATGATGACTGCCGCGACTTCGAGCAACGCCGCGATCGCAACGACGTTAGGATGCGCTTGCAGCGTGACCCACACATTGCCGGTCTTGGCGCGCGCCATGACGCACGACAGCAGGTCGGCGCTGTAACCGCCGGTGATCTGACGATTCAGCGCGGCGTTTCCTGCGACAACCTGCAACCCTAACGCCTGGACGATCTCACGCACGATCACGGCTTACCTCTTTGCGCGTTTCCATTACCGCTCGCGGATGGCGGCTCAAACACGTGCAGACGAATCGTGATTCCCAAAGTGGTGCCTTGCCCGACTTGCGATTCCAAGCGCATTTGGTCGGCGCACTTGCGAATGTTCTTTAGCCCCATGCCGGCGCCAAAGCCCATCTGACGAATTTCGGGCGGAGTCGTGGTATAGCCGGGTTCTTCCAGCGCGCGGCGCAGATCGGCGATGCCGGGTCCATCGTCTTCGACCGTTAATTTGAGTTCCGAAGAATCCACCTCGGCCGTGATCTGTCCGCCGTGATCCGCGTGGATGATCAGATTCATCTCGGCTTCGTACGACGCGATCGCCGCGCGGCGCACGATTTGCGGATCCGCGCCCACGCGCGTCAGCGCGCGCTTGATGCGGCTCGACGCGTTGCCGCCGTGCGTAAAATCGCGCGGCGCGACCTTGTAGCGCAGCAGTAGACTCGTGTCGTCCGATTCGACGTCGCGAAAAATATGGCTGGCGCGATAGCGACAAATCTCCTCGTCCTGGGTCTCCGCCTCGACTTCGTGCAACAAGCCGCGCGTGATGTCGCCTTTGGTCAAGATGCCAACCAGTTCGCCCCACGCGTTCACCACCGGCAAACGTCCCACCCCGGTCTGCTGAAACTTTTGCGCCGCGGTGTCCACCGCATCGGCTTCGCGCACGGTAATCAGGTTCGAACTCATGCGCTCGCCGACGAACGCGTTGAACGCGCCCTCTTCCAGCGCCCGCACCAGGTCCTCGATGCTGATGACGCCGACCAGATCGCCGTCGTCGTTCACGACCGGCGCGCCGCTGATGCGATGCTTGCGCATCAGTTCTTGCAGTTCCGAGAGGGGCGTGCCCGGCGTCACGGTGATCACGTTGCGCGTCATTACCTGACCGACGCGAAACTCCAATTTCTGAACGCGCGTGATCTCTTGAGCGCCCACGCTGGGTCATTCCACCCGACGCGCCGGTTGTACGCCCGCCGCGTACAATTTGCCGCACGCCTCGAACATGCCGAGGCGCGTCACGATCAAAGGGATGCCCGTTTCGTTCGAGAGCCGAACGGCATCGTGGCTCGGCATTTTGTTCTTGACGAACAAGACGCCCGCGGCGTCCACCATCTCGGCGGTGCGTACGACCTGGGGATTTGTAATTTCAGTGATGATCAGAGTAGTATGGGGTTTTGCGTGCGCGAGGACGTCGCTAAGCAAAGCGGTTTCGAAACCAAACTCCACTTGGCGCGCGTGGTTGAACTCGTTCAGTGCGCGACCACCGACAATTTCGATAACTTGACCAAGCCGCATTGCTTGCTCCTCAAGGTCAGGATTGAAAAGCGCGTGGAACTGTGACCGCAGTGACGCTCAATACGCAGAATAGTATAACGGAGGCAAGTCCAAATCGAGTCCAAAGGAGGTCAAAGTGTAGGACAAATTTGTCCTACATTTTCAGGGAAGGGAACAATGCAAGTTGCTGCGTCGGCGCGCGACCATCCAGCAGAATGAACGGCGCGGCGCGCTTTTCATCCGCGCCGACGCGCGCCAGTTGTTCGATCGCCCGGAACTTGCGCGTTCGGCGCATCTGGAGAATGCGCTGCGCGGAAATCGGACCGATGCCGGGAACGCGCAGCAATTGCTCTTTGCTCGCGCGGTTCAATTCGATGGGAAAGAACTCGGGGTGATTGACTGCCCAGACCGTTTTGGGATCGGACTCGGTCGGCAGGTTGCCGCGCGGATCAAAGATCACATCGTCGAAAGTAAAACCGTACCGGCGGAACAGGAAATCGGTCTGATACAAACGATGCTCGCGAATGAGCGGCGTCGGCGCGTGTCCGTCGAGCGGCGTATCGGGCACCGGCTGGAACGCAGAAAAATATGCCCGCGCGAGACCAACTTCGCGGTACAACTGTGTTGTCCGCGCCACGATCTCGCGATCGCTTTCCCCCGCCGCGCCGACGACGAATTGCGTCGTCATCGTCTTGTCGCGGAGCGTCGGGTTGTCGGCAATCAGGCGCCGGGCGATCTGCAGCGGCGCGAGCAATTCTTCGCTGTAGCGTTTGGTGGACGACAACTTGGACAAATGCTCTGACGACGGCGCTTCGAGATTGACCGACACGCGATCGGCCAGTTGCAGCGCGCGCTCGATCGCGGCGGGTTCTGCGCCGGGCATGAGTTTCAAATGCAAATAGCCGCGGAAAGCGTACTTGCCGCGCAATAGTTCGGCGGTCGCCAACATACGCTCCATCGTGCGCGTGCCGCCGCCGACCACGCCGCTGGAAATGAAAATCGCTTCGGCAAGATTCGCGCGCTGGATTTGATCGAAAGTCTCCGCGAGTTCGTCCGGCTTGAACGTCGTGCGCGGTTGGTCGCGCCCGCGCCGCGTCGCGCAGTAAAAGCAATCCTTCTCGCACGCGTTCGTCTGCAGAATCTTGAGCATCTTGACCGTGCGACCATCGGGACGCACCGCCGGGTAAATCCAGCGCCCGATGTCGTCGCGGACGCGCGTCTGACCTTCGCCGCACTTGCCACACGCGAGATCGGCTTGCGCGCCCGCGCCTAGCAAGTCGAGTTTTTGCAGTGTGTCCATTGTTGCCTCACCGGACACCATTATAGGGAACAGGCGTTCGGATGTCAAAGGTAAGTTCGGCAAAAAAACGCAAAAAAACGCCTATTGACGCCCAGCGCGATCCGGTTTAGAATAGCACCCAGAATCGGCACCTTACCAATCGCATAGCCAGTCGTTCGCGTGTTGCGTCTCGTTTTTTCTTAGGCCCAAGGAGGTTTTTGCATGGCTGAGAACGAAGTTGCTTTGTTTATTGACTTTGAGAACATACGCTACGGATTGAAAAACAACTATGGACGCGAACCCGATCCGCAACTGCTGATGGGCAAGGCGCGCAAGTACGGTCCGGTTTCACAGGCATTCGCTTACGCCGACTTTACCGAACATCCCGACTATTTTCGGCGCAAGCTCGAAGTCGCCGGCATCACGCCGCGCGACATCCCCCGCCGCAGCCCCGACGTCGCTCACAAAAGTTCATCGGACATGGCAATGCTGATGGACATCATTGACTGCTTGCTCGACCGTCCGCTAGTTGGTACATTGATCCTGATGACCGGCGACAGCGATTTCATTCGCGTGGTCGCGCGGGCGCGACATCGCTTTGGAAAAAAAGTGATCATCTCTGGCGTGCCGGGCAGCGTCTCGAACGATCTCATCGCCTCGGCAGACGCCGCCGATCCCATGATCGAGCCGGAGTGGGTTCCCGTGACCGCGCAGCCGGAACCGCCGGCGCCACCCGCATTTGATTTCGCTTTGCCCCCGGAAAACTCCACTTTCGACTCGGAACTCTCTAGCCTCGAGCGCGAACTGATCCGACTGATTGATCGTCTCGACCGAACCAAGCCGTACCTCACTTTCCTGTTTGTCAAGACTCATGCGTTGTCCCCGACCAGTCAGCTTAACATCAGTCCAATGCAAGTGGATATGGTTTTGACAAAGTTCAAAGAGCGCGGCATCTTGCGCGATGAAGTGCGTGAGCAAGACGGTCGCACCCTGCGTTTCCTCTACTTGATCCGCGAGCATCCGCTCGTTCAGCACATCTTGAAGGAAACGCTCAATTCGGTTTGATTGCACGACACAAGCGCGGCGCGCGACGACTTTAGAAAAACAAGGGAGACCGGTGAGGTCTCCCTTGTCGTTTGTTTCCGATCCCATGGCTCGAACGATCTACTTGCGCTGTTCTTTGGACCACGCCTGGACTTGCTTCGCGAGCGATGCGACGACCGTTATCAATTGCACCACCTCGCGCAGCGACCAACTACGCCCGCCCCGGTCGTTGGTGGGGGTAGATTGGACTGCGGGTCTGCGCCCGGCAATGAGCGCCGCCATCAGCGCGCCGGCAATCCCGCCCGCAATGCCGCCGATGAGCGCGGGGTACGCTTCGCTCTTGCGGATTTCTTTGGCGACCGCGTTCACGCGAACCATGAGCGCTTGCGCGTCAAATTGATCTTCCATAGATTCCTCACTTGTTCCTCAAATAGCCGATCACGCCGCGCGCGGTGACCGTCGCGCGCGCGCCCGCGCTGTGTAACGCGATCGGCACATTCGCGACTCGCTCCGCCGCACGCGCCGTGCCCTGCTGAATCCGCAGCGCCCAGACCTGCGCGTTCAAGAACGGCATCCGCAGCCAGCGCTTGAATCGGCGCAAATAGCGCAGCGCGAAGAAAAACACGACGCCCGGTACCGCGACGAAAATCATCGTCAGCAGAGCCAGCCAAACGACTGCCAGATCGCGCCACGGCGCGAGGACTGTTGCTTCCATGTCTGCTCCATGTCGAACCTGCGCTTGCCATTCAATCCAAAAGCAATCCCAGAGAATGGACTTTGGGAAAATCACCGCTCCGAGAAATCAATAGCGCCTTGAGCGCCTTCTCCGCGTCTGTTGCGCCTCGAAGCAAAGGTCTTCGAACAAAACGCCTTTACCTTTGCCGCGTCTTGCCTAGCGCAGGTTACTTTCAGCCCTTTCGAGCCAAACTTTCGATTCATCCGCGCTCATAGAGGAGTCTTCCTTCTTGGAGCGCCTGCCGATAGATGAAGTACGGACTGGTCCGGTGCCGTTCAAGAGTGCGCGTGCCAACAACTATAGCATCAACTGCGACCCCAATCTTTCTTTTCAAAAGGGCACGGTAAATTCGCCGTGACACCTCGCGCTCGTTGCGAACATTCGCCACTACGACGAGAAAATCATAGTCGCTTTCGATTCCAAAGGTGCCTTTTGCTCTTGAACCGAGGAGGATGATGCGGGCTGGACGCGCCACGCGGACAATCTCTTGCACGATTTCGCCAAGAGCGTCACGGTGCACGATCGCTTTTGGCTCACTTTACACCTTTCTTCTCCAAACCCAGGCGTCAGTGATAGCCATCCGCCACTGCCAAAATCTCTGCCGCGTACTTGCGCGCTGCGGCATCGCCTGACTGCAATATGCTCTGCAACGGCTTGAGCAGCAATGGGCTTGTCATGCGCGCGAGCGCTTGCGCCGCGACCGCGCGTATTTCGGGCTCGCCGAGTTGCAGGTCCACGATGAGCGCCGGCGCGGCTTTGTCTGACGCGATCTCGCCCAGCGCTTTGGCTGCCGCCACGCGCAGCCGCGTGTCCACCGTCCCGACGCGCGGATCGCCGCGCAGCGCGACCAGCAGCGGCTCGATCACGCGGTCCGTCCGCGCATGTCCCAATGCCTCGACGACCTTGTCGCGTACGTCGGCGTTCACGTCCCGCAACTGCGGCAGGAGATACTCGATGCCGCGATCCAATTGCAAGCGTCCCAGGATGTCCGCCGCACGCGTGCGCACGGCAGGATCCTTGTCCTTCAACTTGGCGGCAAACGCGTCCACCGCGCCATCACTTGACAGCGCGCCCAGCGCGGCGATTGCCGGCGCCTCGCCCTCCCAGGCGCGACGCATCAACTCTTGCGTAACCAACGCGCGCAGTTCTGCGCGCACCTGCTGCGCGTGCGCGACCGCGTGCCCGGCGAGATCCACTTCGCCGAGCGCCAGCAACGCGTCCACCAATGCGCTGGCATCGCCCAGCCCCGCGTAGAAGAGAACAACTTGGCGCCACGACGCGTCGGACAGGTGCTCCAGCACGGGTTGGAGGTCTGGCGCTTGGCGCAGCGCGCGCGCGGCAAAGTACGCTTGCCACAGTTCGTGCGTGAACTCCACTGTCCGATTCTTCCCCGCGCGCAAGAACCCGCGCGCCCGGGCAAGAAACTCGTTCGACGCCGGCTTGCCGCGCTGAATCGCCAGGGCGACGCCTTCCAACATTTTTGCCGTTTCGCCCATGTCGCCCAACCCATTCGCCGCGAACCGGCCGAACAACTCGGCGCGGCGCGTGGGCAAGTTCTGATCGGCGCGCCAAACGTGCGCGAGCAGAGTGAGGGTCATCGGATTGGCGGTGAGCGCGCGCGGGACGGCGTTCGCCTTCAACGCGGCGAGAAACGCGTCGGCGTTTGCCGCGTTCCATTTCCGCGCGAACGGCACGATATCGCTGTCGCGAAAACCGGGCAGGGGAAATTCGGCAAAACCCGGCAGCGGCGACGCCGCGGCAATCACGATCCGCGCATCCTTGAATTCGCGCAGCCAGGCTTGCAGTTGCTCCGGCGGGAGCGCGTCCGCGTCGTCCAGCAAGACCAACGCGCGCCCAGCGCGCAAGACCCCGGGAAAGAAGACCGTTGGACACTGCGCCGCGAGTTCCTGGCTCAAATTCAGATCGCGCAAGTCGGTGAGGCGCGGCAGCGCCGCCCCGCGCAGGTCACGCCCGGCGAAAAAGAGCGGGACGGGCGCGTCGGCTTGGGCAAGCAGCCGGCGCGCGTTCGTTGCGGCAAGCCAAGCCAGCGTCGTCGTCTTGCCCGCGCCCGCCGCGCCGGTCAGCGCGACGCGCGCTTCTCGCGCCAGCGCCGCGCTCAGCCCGCGCGGCTCGATCCATTGCGCTTGCAGCGCGACGCGCGCGCCAGGGCACGGCAAGCACTGAAAGCGGTTGAGGATTTGTTCCGCGTATTTGCGCCGAAAACGTTCGGAAGAATCAAAGAGTTGGGTGATGAAATTCATGCGACCCTTTCTGCGGAACGATTTTATCATGAGCCCCCGGATTAGTCAAAGCGCGAGAACGATTTTTTCCACTTGCGCGATTCTTGGTTTGGTGCTAAACTTGCCGGGCGATGGCAATGACGGGCAGGCACGAGACACTGCCCGTATGCCATGTCTAGCAGGTTGTCGGAGAGGGAGTTCAGAAACCCGTTTTCTCCTTGCAAAGCATGAGGCGGAAATTGTCGAGCAAACGCGCGTAGCGTCTCCGACAGACTGCTAGCCGCGCACGAAAGCAAAAGGTTTACATCTAGTGTCCGCACGTTCTTTGTACTTGCGACAACGCCGGCAAAATGGACGAAAGAGTCCCGCACCGATCGCCTTGCGGCTCACTCTCGGAACCCTGGCGATTCTGGCAGGCCTCGTGCTCACGACCGTTGGAGTGGGCGCTGCCTCTGTCGTCGCCGTCTACAATTACTATTCCAAAGATCTCCCCGCGCCGGGTGAGATCGTCAAACAAACCCAAGCCCAATTCAAGACGACGCGCATCTACGACCGCACGGGGAGCGTGGTGCTCTACGAGATCATTGATCCGCAAGGCGGCAATCGCACCGTCGTCCCGCTCGACCGCATTCCCGCGCATCTAAAGAACGCGACCGTCGCGCTCGAAGACAAAAATTTCTGGACGAACCCGGGGTTCGATTGGTACGGCATCCTGCGCGCGGGATGGACCACGATCCGCGGCGAGCAGATTCAAGGCGCCAGCACGATCACGCAGCAGTTGGTCAAGAATGTGCTGATCCCGCAGTCCGAGCGCACGCGCCGCGATCCGCTCGACATCGGCACGTACAATCGCAAAGCCAGAGAACTCATCATCTCCGCCGAAATCTCCAAGCGGTATAGCAAGAAAGAAATCCTCGAATGGTACTTGAACGGCAACAACTATGGCAACCTCGCGTACGGCGTGGAAGCCGCCGCCGATACGTACTTTGGCAAGCACGTCCAAGACCTCGACCTGGCGGAATGTGCGACGCTGGCGGCGATTCCGCAGTACCCCGCGCTCAACCCGATTGACAACCCGCAAGCCGCGCTCGAGCGCCGCAACATCGTGCTCGACCAGATGTTGCTGCAAGGATACATCACGTCGGAAGAAGCCGTCGCCGCGAAAGCGTCCCGCCTGCGCGTCACGCCCAAGCGTTTCGACATCCGCGCGCCGCATTTCGTTTTCTACGCCCGCCGCCAACTCGAAAGTCTGCTCGAAGAACAACGACTTGGCGATCTGCTCTACACCGGCGGCTTGAGCGTGTACACCACGCTCGATTACAACATTCAGCAAGAAACCGAGCGCATCGCGCGCGACCAGGTCAATAAACTCCAAGCCGACAAACGGAACGTCACCAACGCGTCAGTCGTCGTGATCAAACCGAATACCGGCGAGATCGTCGCGATGGTTGGCTCGGTAGATTACTTTAATCGCGATATTGATGGGCAGGTCAACGTCGCGATCGCGCCGCGCCAGCCGGGATCGTCGTTCAAGATTTTCAACTATCTGACCGCGTTCGCGCAAGGATATACCGCGGCTTTTATGCTGATGGACGTGCGCACGGTCTTTGACGATGCGCCGAATCCGTCGTACGTGCCCGAAAATTACGATCGCAAGTATCACGGTCCCGTGCGCTTGCGGACGGCGCTCGGGTCGAGTTTCAACATTCCCGCGGTCAAGTTGCTGCAACTCGTCGGCGTCAACAACGTCGTGAACACCGCGCATCGTTTGGGCATCAACACGCTCAACCGCGAAAAGTACGGGCTCGCGCTCACGCTCGGCGGCGGCGAGACGACGCTGCTCGACATGACGTACGCGAACAGCGTCCTCGCGAACCAGGGTGTGATGGTGGGCGCGCCTGTTCCCGCCGACCAACTCAAGCCGGGTTTTCGCACGCTCGATCCCATCGTGATTACCAAAGTCGTGGATGCGAACAACAAAACGCTGTACGAATCCAAAGCGCCGCACCAGCAGCAAATCGTCACGCCGCAATTGTCGTACCTGATGAGCGACATTCTGTCCGACAACGTCGCGCGCACCCCCGGCTTTGGATCGAACAGCGTGTTGAAATTATCGCGACCCGCGGCGGTGAAAACCGGCACGACCTCCGACTGGCGCGACAATTGGACGATCGGCTATACGCCCGATTACGCGGTCGGCGTGTGGGTGGGCAACGCGGACAATTCGGAGATGGAGCACATCAGCGGCGTCTCCGGCGCGGGTCCCATCTGGCACGATCTGATGGAAAAGATTCATCAGACCCTGCCGGTGCATCCGTTTGTCGAACCGCCCGGCATGACGCGCGTGCAGGTGTGCGCGACGAGCGGCTTGTTGCCGACGCCCTACTGCCCCGAGCGCGTCAAGGAATTGTTCATCGCCGGCACTGAGCCGAAGACGTTCGACAACATCTGGCAATCGTTCCGCATCTACAAGCCGAGCGGAAAATTGGCGACGGTGTACTGCCCGCCGGACCAGGTCCAGGACAAGGTCTTTCCGATCTATCCGCCCGAAGCCGCCGACTGGGTGCGCGAAAACAACCTCCCCCAACCGCCCTCCGAATACGAGACGACGTGTCGAGCGCCGGCGCAGGGCGGCGACGTGGCGATCATCGCGCCCGCATCGTACTCGACCATCCGCGGCGTCGTGCCGATCGTCGGCAACGCGCGCGTGGATAATCTCGACACGTACCGGCTTGCCTTCGGCAAAGGGATGGACCCAACGCAGTGGACGCAAATCGGCGGCGATCACCACGAACGCGTGGACAATGGCGCGCTGGAACAATGGGACGTGTCCGCGCTCGACGGCTTGTACACGTTGAAATTGACAACGGTGGATCGCTCGGGCCGACCGCGCGAAGCCGCCATTCAGGTCATCGTGGACAATCAGCCGCCGACGGTCAAGATCACGTATCCGACCAATGGCGCGATCTACAGCCCGGAAAAAGACGAATGGGTTTCGATTAGCGTGGACGCGGTGGACAATGCCTCCATGGGGCGCGTCGAGTTTTACGTAGATGGCGCGTACATCGGCGCGAGCACGGTCGCGCCGTACAACAAAAAGTGGACGCTCAAAATGTCGGACACGCTGACGCCGACGCTCGCCGTCGCCGCGTCCGTGACGCCGCCCAAGCCGATCACCGTCACGCGCACGATCACAAACCCCGACAATACGATCACCATCGAGCAACTGGTCGGCGCCGTCGCCAAGGTGACGACGCCGAACCCGGCGATCACGGCAGTGTTCACCAATGGCGTCATCCTCGTGTCGAATACGGTGACGCTGCCCAACAATCCCGGCTTTGTCGAATCGCACACGATCCAAGCCGTCGCGCTAGACGCCGCCGGCAATCGCGCCGAAAGCGGCACGCTTACGATTTTCATCCAACATGCGCTGAAAGAAAAGAAATAAGACGCCAGACATCAGACCTCAGACGAAAAAAGGAGATGGCATCTGCTGTCTGTGATTTGATGTCTGTCGTCTGACAGAATATTTCACTCACCCAAGGAGGGTTTTCACAATGTCTCGACGTACGATTGTTTTGTTCGCCGCCATCGCTCTGATGGCGGTTGCGCTCGCCGCGTGCGGCGGCGGCGCGAGCAGCGGCGGAGGCGCCGCGCTGAATGTCTCTGTAACCGCGACCGAATTCAAGTTCGACCCGGCGACGATCAACGTCACACCCGGGCAGACGATTAACCTGACGGTGAAGAACACCGGGAGCGTTCAGCACACGTGGGTGTTGAAAGCCGTCAATGTTTCTCTCACGGTTGAGCCCGGCAAATCAGCCACGCGGACCTTTACCGCGCCTTCCTCGCCCGGCACGTACCCAATCGAATGTGACGTGGCGGGCCACAAGGAAGCCGGCATGGTCGGACAGTTGGTTGTAAAGTAGTTTTGTTAGGTGGTTAGGTGGTTGGGTGGTTAGGTGGTTTGTTGGTTGGTTAGTTTGTCAGCGCGGGTTTCTACATCGCGCTGACGGCTATTCAACTATCGAACTAACCAACTATCCAACCAACCAACCATCGAACGATCAAACACTCCACATGTACATCCTCGTCACGAACGATGACGGCGTCACTGCGCCGGGTTTGCTCGCGCTCAAGCGCGCGTTGCAGACGTTGGGCAACGTGATCGTCGTCGCGCCCGATCGCAATTGGACCGCCTCGGGTCACACCAAGACGATGCACAAGCCACTGCGCGTCGACCAGACGACGCTGCGGGATGGCTCGCCTGCCTACACAACCGACGGCGCGCCCTCCGATTGCGTCGCGCTGGTGATGCTCGGCTTGCTGCCGGAGAAACCGGCGCTCGTCGTCAGCGGCATCAATCCCGGCAGCAACCTCGCGCACGACCTGACGTACTCCGGCACCGTAGCCGCCGCGATGGAGGGCGCGATCAACAACGTGCCTTCGATGGCAATCTCGGTTGACGGCAAGAATCGCGACCAGATTGATTTCGCGCCGACAGCGGAGTTTGCCGTGCGCCTCGCGCAGCGCATGTTGACGAACGGCTTGCCGCAGGATACGTTCCTGAACGTCAACGTCCCGGAGATTCCGCTGGAGCAAATGCGCGGCGTCCGCATCACGCGGCTCGGCAAACGGATCTATCGCGACGCGCTCGTCGAGCGCCAAGATCCGACCGGCAAGAGTTACTACTGGATCGGGGGCGAGCCGCCCAGCGGCGTGATCGAAGAAGAAGGCACCGACGTGTGGGCAGTGGCGCATCATTTTGTTTCGATTACGCCGGTGCACATGGACCTGACAAGCCATGCGCTGATCGCGCCATTGAAAGCGTGGGAAGACGAAATCCAGTTGAGCAGCCCAGCGTCAGTGGTCAGCCGGACTGACCACTGACGCTGGAGAGTCCATCACCCAAAGGAGGGAAACGATGGTTCAGACTTTGCAAGTTCCATTTCAAACCAAGCAACAGGTGACGCGTCCGCAGTGGGCATTTTTCAAGGGCGCAATCGTGCCCATCGCCGATGCCAAGATCAGCATCATGTCTCAGGTCGTCAACTATGGCATCGGCGCGTTCGGCGGAATCCGCGCGTATTGGAACGACGAACAAGCGCAACTTTACGTCTTTCGCATCAACGACCACGTCCGCCGGATGCTCAATTCGTGCAAGTTGTTCAACACGACGCTCCGCTACTCGGCGGACGATTTGAAACACATCATCCTCGACCTTTTGCGCCGCGAAGGTTATCGCGAGGACACCTACATTCGCCCGCTGGTTTACAACGCGACCGAAGACATTACGCCGCGCCTGTACGACGTCGAATTCGATTTCGCGTGCTTTACGCGACCCCAGGGCAATTACATCAATCTTCAGGTGCGCGCCTGCACCTCCTCCTGGCAGCGCCTCGACGACAACATCGTTCCGTCGCGCGGCAAGATTACCGGCGGCTACGTCAACTCGGCGTTCGCCAAGAGTGAAGCGCACTGGAATGGCTACGACGAGGCGATCGTCCTGAATCAGAACGGACACGTGGCGGAAGGCAGCGCGATGAATCTGTTCATCGTCCGCCACGGCAAACTGATTACGCCGCCGGTTTCCGACAACATCCTGGAAGGCATCACGCGCAACACGGTCTTGCAAATCGCGCGCGATCTGGGCATCGAGGTTGCCGAACGTTCGATTGACCGCACCGAGTTGTACATCGCCGACGAGGTCTTGTTCTGCGGCACCGGCGCGCAAGTGGCTGCCGTCGCGGAAGTAGATCACCGCAAGATCGGCGCCGGTAAGATCGGTCCCATCGGCCAAAAACTCCAAGAGACCTACTTTGGCATCGTGCGCGGCAGGAACTCCGCCTACGCCGATTGGCTCACGGCGGTTTACACCTAATGAGCAAACCTCCGGCGGTTCCACCCGAAGCCCCGGAAGCGCTGACGCCAAAATCCAAACCGGGGCGCTCGTCGTTTATCCTCAGCCTCCTCAGATCACTGTGGCGCGATCGCGTGTTCCAACTCTGCCTGATCCTGACGCTGGTGGTGAATCTCGCGCTGTTCGGCTATCTGGCGCTGCGCTATGCGACGCTGCCCGATCTACTGCCGCTGCACTTTGACGCGTTCGGATTGCCCGACCGCATCGAATCCAAGAACGGCATCTTTGCGCTGCCGATCATTGGAATCGTCGTGTGGGTGTTGAACGCCGGCTTGGGGATGCTCATTCACCCGCGCGAGCGCGCGGCGACGTTTCTGCTGACGGCGGGCGCGCTGCTCGTCCAAGTCTTGTTGTGGCTGGCTGTGACCAATATCGCCGGATGGATCTAGGCGCGGAGTTGATGGCGCAGAAACTTGGTTCTCCTTGACTCTCCCAAACCTTCTGCTCGGGCTCGCGCTCAGTAGTCTTATCGCCGCGTTGGCATACCAGCGCGGCGCTTTGTCGTTCAGCGGCGCGGTTGGCGCGGTGATCGTCGGCGCGATCACGTTTGCGATGGGCGGTTTGGCGTGGGGCTGGCTGCTTATCGCGTTTTTCGTCACCTCGTCCGCGCTGTCGCACTATCAAGCGCGCGTCAAAGAACCACTGGCGGAAAAATTCCAGAAAGGGCATCGGCGCGACCTCGGACAGGTGCTCGCCAACGGCGGCTGGGGCGCGCTGCTCGCGCTGGCGCACGCGCTCGCGCCCCAGCCAGTGCTGTTCGTCGCGTTCGTCGGCGCGATGGCTACGGTGAACGCCGACACCTGGGCGACTGAACTCGGCGTGCTGAGCAAGACCGCGCCACGTTCGATCGCGACCGGACGCGTCGTCGCGGTCGGGACCAGCGGCGGCGTCACAGCGTATGGCACGTTCGTCGCGTTTTGCGGTGCGCTACTGATCGGCGCGCTGGCGTTTCTCGCCCAGTTTGTCACGAACGATCACCAATTGTCGTTTGGCATTAGTCATTTGGTCATTCCACTTGCCGGTCTCCTCGGCTCGCTGTTCGATTCGCTTCTCGGCGCGACCGTACAAGCCATCTACTATTGCGATTTCGATCAGAAAGAAACCGAATCAGCGCGGCACCGCTGCGGACGCGCGACGCGTCTCATTCGCGGCTGGCGGTGGCTNNGGTGGTTAGGTGATTGGGCGGTTGGCAGTTTTGACAGTGGGCGAGAGACGGGGTAGAATCAAACGGAAAAGAGCGGAATGTTCACACGAGGCTTGTCTCTACCGATACGGGGAATTCTGAAAGCGCGGAAGCGGAGTGGATAGAGACGCCATGTTGCATCTCGTCTCCACGCCCATCGGCAACCCGGACGACATCACGCTGCGCGCGCTGCGCGTGCTGCGCGAGGCGAACGCGGTCGTCTGCGAAGAGCGGCGCGAAGGCGCACGGCTCTTGCGTTCTTATCAAATCGAAAAGGAAATCGTTGATCTGAACGAGCACACCGAGCGCGCGCGCGTGCCGGAACTGATCGAGCGGTTGAAGCGCGGCGAAACGCTCGCGCTGATCTCGGACCACGGCACGCCGCTCCTCGCCGATCCCGGCGCGCGGCTAGTCGAGCGCGCGCTCGCCGAGAACATCCCGGTCAGCGCAGTTCCCGGCGCGTCGAGTCTGCTCGCCGCGCTTGTCGTCAGCGGGCTGCCGCTGGAACACTTTCGTTTCGTCGGACTGCTACCATCTAAGAAAGAGGNNGGAACGCCAGGTCGTCGTCGCGTGCAATCTGACGCTGCCGGACGAGAATGTAGTGCGCGGAACGGCGCGGCAAGTGGTCGAGCATTTTCAGCGCAAGCCTTTCAAAGGGGAGTTTGTCGTCATCGTTGCCGGGAGGAAAGAATCCAAAAATCGAAATTCAAAATCCAAAGCCAATCGCGAATTTTGAATTTCGATTTTTGAATTACGAATTTCGAATTGGAGAAGACATGAAAACCATCATTCTACTCGCCGGCTTGGGGACGCGTCTCCGCCCGCACACATGGAGCAAACCCAAGCCCCTGGTCCAGGTCGCCGGCAAGCCGGTCTTGGGTCACATTCTCGACAGTCTCGCCGGTCTTGAAATCGAGGAGACCATTTTCATCGTCGGCTACCTGGGCGAGCAGATTCAAGACTATGTTTCGTCGCATTACCCGCAGATGCGCGCCCGCTATGTCGAACAGACGGAGATGAAAGGGCAGGCGCACGCGATTCAACTCGCCCGGGAGTTCATCAACCAGCCGGTGCTGATCATCTTTGGCGATACCATTTGGGAGACCGACTTTACGCGGCTCGCGCGTTTGGAATCCGACGGTCTGATTTACACCAAACAAGTCGAAGATCCGCGCCGTTTTGGCGTCGCTCTTTTGAAAGATGGTTTTGTCAAGAAATTTGTCGAAAAACCTTCCACGCCCGTTTCCAACCTTGCCGTCGTCGGCGTCTATTATTTCCGCGCGTGGCAGCGCTTGTTACAAGCCCTCGACAATTTGATCGCGCGCAATATCCAGACCAAGGGCGAATACTTTTTAGCCGACGCGATGCAGTTGATGCTCGAAGATGGCGCGCGGCTGGAGGCAGAAACGATTCCGGTCTGGGAAGATTGCGGCACGCGGGAAGCGATCCTGAAAACGAATCGCTATCTCCTGAACAAGAATGGCAGCCACGCGCCGCCCCTGGAGGGTTCGGTGATTCTGCCGCCGGTGCACATTAGCGACGGCGCGTGCATCCAGAATTCGATTATTGGACCGTACGTCTCGATTTCCGCAGAGGCGGTGGTAGAGAACTCGATCTTGCGTGACTGCATCATCAGCGAAGGCGCGCACATTGAGAATCGAGTCCTCGAGTGGTCGCTGATCGGCAAGCATTCGCGTGTAGTCGGCACCTTCCAGCGCATGAACGTGGGCGATTCATCCGAAATCGAAGCCGGCGGCAACGGAAAGAATGGAGAGTGAATCCATGAACCGGCTCTCTCAGCGCGTTCAGCAAGTTCCATCTTCCGGCATTCGCCGCTTTTTTGACATCGCCGCGACGATGAAAGATGTGATCTCGCTCAGCATCGGCGAGCCGGATTTCGTGACGCCGGATTCGATTCGACGCGCCGGCGTCGCGTCGATTGAACGCGGCGAAACCAAGTACACGTCGAATTCGGGGACGCTTGAATTACGCCATGCGCTTTCCGAGCATCTGGCGAAACGCTACAACGTCTGCTACGATCCAGACAAGGAAATTCTCGTCACCGTCGGCGTGTCGGAAGCATTGCACTGCGCGATGCTCGCGACGATTGATCCGGGCGACGAGGTGATCGTGCCTGAACCGTGCTTCGTCGCGTACAAGCCGAGCGTCGTCTTTTGCGGCGGCGCGCCGGTCGTCGTCGAGACACGTGTGGAAAATGATTTTCAGGTGACAGCGCAAGCCATCGAGCGCGCGGTCACGCCACGCACGAAGGCGATCCTCATCGGCTATCCGAACAACCCCACCGGCGCGGTGATGTCGCGCGAGCGCTTGCTGGAGGTCGCGCGTGTCGCGGAAAAGCACAATCTGATCGTCTTCTCCGACGAAATCTACGACCGGCTTGTGTACGGCGTCGAGCACGTTTGCTTTGCGGCGCTGCCGGCGCGCAGCGTGCGCGAGCGCACGGTGCTGCTCGGCGGCTTTTCCAAGGATTACGCGATGACCGGCTGGCGCGTCGGTTATGTTTGCGCGAACCCGGAGATTCTGGGCGCGATCCGCAAGGTGCATCAGTACATCATTATGAGCGCGCCGACGATGGGCCAAGTCGCCGCGCTAGAAGGGCTGCTGCACGCGGAAGCAGACGTGCAAGCGATGGTGCGCTCGTACGATCAACGGCGGCAGGTCATCGTCGCCGGGTTTAACAGCATCGGCTTGCCGACCTTCGAGCCGCGCGGCGCGTTCTACGCGTTTCCGGACATTCGCCAGACAACGGGTCTCTCGTCCGAACAGTTCTGCGAAAAGTTGCTGCTGGAAGAACATGTCGCGGTCGTGCCAGGAACCGCATTCGGCGCGTGCGGCGAAGGGTACGCGCGCGTGTGCTACGCCGCGAGCATGGCAAACATCGAAGAAGCGCTAACGCGAATGGAGCGATTCGTAAAGCGACAGAAGTAAGCGCAACTGGGATGCGGCGCACGCGCAGGTGCGTCGCATTTTCTTTTCACCGAACGGATGATTTTTCTGTGGGGCTGTGGTATAATTGCGGCGAGCGAGAAAGAGAGGAAAGTATGGACACGTTGATGGTCCAAGTGCCGGCGAAAATCCGCGAACAACTAGACAAACGCGCGCTGAGCGAGGGCAAGGATCCTCAAGCGGTCGCGCTGGAGATCCTGGCGCGCGAGTTGGCACCGCCCGCCGAAAAGGTTGAGGCACCCTCCATGCCCGCGCCTACAGAAAAAACCGACGCGCTGTCTCCACCTGCGCCTACGCCGGTGTCTTATGAAAGTGAAGCCGCGCGGTATGAGCGTGTATACCAAAAGTTGCGAGAAGAGGGACTGATCGTGCCGTTGAGCGAAGAACTCAAAAAATACATTATCCCGGGGTTAGATCGCGAGAAGGTATTCGAGGAAATGAGCCGCGCGGGAGGCAAACCTTTGAGCCAGATCGTGATCGAGCAGAGACAGGAGCGACATGACATCTTGGTTTATGGATACAAGCGCGCTCGTCAAAAGATACGTGCAAGAGACCGGAAGCGACTGGGTAAAGGATCTCGCAAGCGAGAAAGCAAATGAGGTCAGTCTATCCGAGATTACGCTGCCTGAAGTTACAGCATCTATTGCCGCAAAAGCGCGTGCGCCGCAGGGAATCTCCGCTCAAGTGCGCGACCATGTTTGGTCTGTTTTTCTAAACGACTGCAAAACGCAGTATCGCTTGACTGCCGCCACCCGCCACATCATTAACCGCGCCGTTGAGATCACACAACGGCGCAAGATTCGCGGATGTGACGCGATTCAACTTGCGACTGCATTGACGCTAAACCAAGCGCTCCGCGAAGGAGATTTGCCCGCGTTAGTTTTCGTGGCATGCGACAAGGATTTGCTCCAAGCCGCTGGAGCGGAAGGGCTTGAGATAGTGAATCCGGAAGAACGCCCGGAGACGTAGAAAAGGATTTGGACTGCAAGAACTGCTACGCAGGAGGAGAAATAAGCAATGCCAGCCTTACGTGAAAAAGTGAAACGACTTGAGCAATATCTTGCCACCGATGAGACGGCTGCTGATCGCGTGGTCGAGCAAGCAGTAGACAAATTGCTCGCCCGCGAAACTATGCGCTTGATTGAACTGAAGACGCGCCTCGAACAGCAGCTGGCGGAATTCGAAAAACAATACACGATGAAATCATCTGACTTTAACGCGCGGTTCGAACGCGGCGAATTGGGCGACGCAATGAATTTTGTCGAGTGGTCAGCAACGCTTGAGATGGTAGCAAATCTCAACAAGCGGCTCGCGTTGCTGCAAGAGGGTCCACCGCGATGAACCTGTTCATCGCCGAGCGCTTCGACGACATTGAGGCACGCTTGATTGCCAGCGCTGCTGTCACTGCATATCAGGTGTTGCGCCGCGAGATCGCGCCGTCAGATGGCAAGTTGCGCGTGAAGGTTGCTCTGAGTGATGGTGGTGCAGCGGAACCGTTCGAGTACGTGACGGAAGCGGGGGGCCAAATCGCAGTGCGCAAATACAGTTTCCATTGGCAAGACGCGCGAGGGAATCTTGTGTGCCGTTGGGACAATGCACCACATCACAAGGAACATGCAGGCGCGCCTCATCACGCGCATGTGGCAGATGGGATGGTGCAGGCAATGGCTGAAGCGATGGATATTTTGAAAACGATTGGGGAGATCGAAAAAGGTGTCTCTGGATAGGCAAGGCCTACTCTTGTGTGGCTGGAACGCGCTCGTGGAGAAATTGGGGTACGCAGACGCGACGCGCTTTGTGATGTTGCTTGACAAAGGTTCGGGAGACTCAGTCAAGTACTTTCGTGACTTGTGGAAAGACAAAAGCGCAGAAGAAATCTATCGGAAGATGGTGGCACGGCGGCAACGAATAGGAAACGGATAGACAGTTTAAGAAAGTGTCAAACGCCAATATGCCTTTCAACATGAACAAACTCACCGAAAAAGCGCAAGAGGCCGTGCTTGCCGCGCAGGAACTCGCACAAAATAGTCAGCACAGCCAAATCGACCCCGAACACTTGATGTCCGCGCTGCTCACCCAAGCCGACGGCGTGGTGCCGCAGATTTTCAGCGCGCTCGGCGCCAACCCAGAGAGCATCGCGCAACAATTCAGCGACGAACTCAGCCGCCTGCCGAAGGTGTATGGCGCGACCCAGCAAGTTGGCGCGGCGCCGCGCTTGATGCGCGTGCTAGAAAACGCGTCACAGCAAGCGAGCAACCTGCATGACGAGTACGTTTCCACCGAGCATTTGCTGCTCGCGCTCGTGGATCACGCGGACGGCGCAACCGCGCGCATCTTGCGCGGCGCAGGCGTCACCCGCGACGCGGTACTGCACGCGCTCACGCAGATTCGCGGTACGCAGCGCGTCACGTCGCAGAACCCGGAGACGACGTACCAGGCGCTGCAAAAGTACGGACGCGATCTGACCGATCTCGCGCGCAAAGACAAACTCGACCCGGTGATCGGACGCGACGAGGAGATTCGCCGCGTGATGCAGATTCTATCGCGCCGCACGAAAAACAACCCGGTGCTCATCGGCGAGCCGGGCGTCGGCAAAACGGCGATTGCCGAGGGACTTGCACAGCGGATCGTGCGCGGCGACGTGCCCGAGCCGCTGAAGAACAAGCGCGTGGTGCAGTTGGACATGGGCGCGCTCGTCGCCGGCGCGAAATATCGCGGCGAGTTTGAAGAACGCCTCAAAGCGGTGCTCAAAGAAATCACCTCCGCCGCCGGGCAAATCATCTTATTCATTGACGAGATTCACACCGTCGTCGGCGCGGGCGCGGCGGAAGGCGCGATGGACGCGAGCAATATGCTCAAGCCGATGCTCGCGCGCGGCGAACTGCACACCATCGGCGCGACGACGCTCGACGAATACCGCAAGCACATCGAAAAAGACGCCGCGCTCGAACGCCGCTTTCAACCGGTGCTCGTCGGCGAGCCAAGCGTCGAGGATACGATCAGCATTCTGCGCGGGTTGAAAGAACGTTACGAAGTGCACCACGGCGTCAAGATCAAAGACGCCGCGCTCGTCGCCGCCGCCGTGCTCTCCAAGCGCTATATCGCCGATCGCTTTCTCCCCGACAAGGCGATTGATCTCGTGGACGAAGCCGCGTCGCGTCTGCGGATGGAGATTGACTCGCTACCCGCCGAACTCGATGAGATTACGCGGCGCGTCAAGCAACTCGAAATCGAACGCGTCGCGCTGCAAAAGGAAAAGGACGACGCCTCGCGCGAACGGCTGCGCGCGCTCGACAAGGAACTGGCGGACCTGAAAGAGAGATCTTCCGCTTTGACCGCCCGGTGGAAGCAAGAGAAAGAAGTGATCGCGCAATCCCGCGCACTGCAGGCAGAGCGCGAAAGGACGCAGCACGCGCTCGAACGCGCCGAGCGCGAATCGAATCTGGAAGAAGCCGCGCGGCTCAAGTATGGCACGCTCACGGAGATTGACCAGAAGATCAAGGCGGTTCAAGCGCGGCTTGCCGAGATCCAAAAAGCCGGCAAGATGCTGAAAGAGCAGGTGGACGAGGAAGACATCGCGCAAGTCGTCGCCAAATGGACCGGCATCCCGGTCGCGCGCTTGATGGAAGGTGAGGTCCAAAAGTTGTTGCGGATGGAGGAGCGTCTGAGCCAACGCGTCGTCGGGCAGGACGAGGGCATCCGCGCGGTCGCGAACGCAGTGCGCCGAGCGCGCGCGGGCTTGCAAGACCCCAAACGCCCGATCGGTTCGTTCATCTTCCTGGGTCCCACTGGCGTCGGCAAAACCGAACTGGCGCGCGCGCTCGCCGAGTTTCTGTTCGACGACGAGAACGCGATGATCCGCATTGACATGAGCGAGTACCAGGAAAAACACACCGTCGCGCGGCTCATCGGCGCGCCGCCGGGTTACGTCGGCTATGAAGAAGGCGGGCAACTGACCGAAGCCGTGCGGCGGCGGCAGTACGCCGTCGTCTTGTTCGACGAGATCGAAAAAGCGCACGCGGACGTGTTCAACGCGCTGCTGCAAATTCTCGACGACGGACGACTCACCGACGGTCAGGGTCGCACCGTGGATTTCAAGAACACCGTCATCATCATGACGTCGAACGTCGGCACCGAATATCTTTCGTTCGAGAGCGGCGATCCGAACGTGCGCGCGTCGGTGCTGAACGCGCTGCGCGCACGCTTTCGTCCCGAGTTCCTCAATCGCATTGACGAGATCGTGCTGTTTCATCCGCTCGCGCGCGAGCATCTCAAACGCATTGTGGAAATCCAAATGGCGCAAGTGCGCCAGCGGATGGCGGAGCGCCAGATCGAAATCGAACTCACCGACGCGGCAAAAGAGTATCTCGTGCGCGAGGGCTATGACGCGACGTACGGCGCGCGCCCGCTCAAGCGCACGATCCAACGATTGATCCTCGATCCGCTCGCGCGCCAGGTGCTGGAAGGGAAATTCACCGAGGGCGATACCGTCGTCGTGGATGTTGAAAAGGATCAGGTCGTTTTCTACAAAGAGGAAAAGCGCGTGAAGAAGAAAGCAGTATAGCAAGTTGAAGGCGGATGCAGCAAGACCCATCCGCCTTCTTCATCGCTATGCAACACACCAAATCTCTTACGCCGTCTCTTTCAACTTTTCCTCCAACATCCAGTTCACCAACGCATCCACCGAAAGTTTGCGTTGGCGCGCGCGTTTCCTGAGTTCGCGCGCAAGGCTTGGCTTTAGCGTAATGGATTCCTCATTGCCCAGTCTGATATTGAAATAGACGTCATGCTGCAAGTCGTCATAGTCAGCAAGACTATGAGTGCTCCAGAATTCGTCAAACTCATCCAGCGTTTTGAAGTTCGCTGGGATTGGGTCATGCGTCTTCTTATTTTCTGCCATATCGTTTTCGCTCCTTGCTGTCCATGTCGCGCGCGCTCAGAACGAGCGCAACACGTGACAACTTGTAGATGAAAAGCACCGTCAAATAGCGTCCTTCCTCCGTTTGTCCATAAGCCGCGTAGACGTCTTCGCCCTGGTACCGTCCGCGCTCGATGAAGCGGACGCGCGGCTCGCCTCTGAACACCTCGCGGACTTCGGAATCGCGAACATCGTGCTTGCGCGCCAGTTTGTCTTCATCAAGGATGTCTACGGCAACGATGTCCACCTTGTCACCTTCACAGGCAAGTATATCATGCGCCGCGCGTTCCGTCAATCCCGTAGACGCCTCTAAACGCCCTTTCACGCCCCTTGACAACCTTTGGCATTTGGGGTATAATGCCGTCGAAAGATTACCCAGAGAGGCACGCGTGATTCCCAAGCCCGTTGTAGATTCAAACACCATCTATTCCCGCGCAGAAGCCGCGCACGTTCTCGGCGTCAGTTTGACGACGCTGAAACAACTGATTCGCGCTGGACAGTTGGTGGTCAGTCACCCGCCGGGTATCCGCCGGGTCTTTATCAAGGGATCGAGTATTTTGGAAATGTTAGAGCGAACGACCGTCATGCCTGAGCGATCGAATCAGGCAGTCGCACTCAGCCAATCATTTACAGGGAAAACCAACTATCGGACCGCGCCCGTGTCCATCGCCCAGCCGATGGCGCAACCGGCGACGCCGTGGAATTCGCGCGGTCAGGTGGATACGCTCGCTTTGCGCTCGACAAGAGACACACGCGCCCGCCCCGCCGTAATACGCGCGGGCATGAGAAAAAACCCGCGGGCGCGGGGAGGGACAAATCGCTGACGACTGGTCAGTAGTGCGCCCGACGTCTCTTGTGGAGCGTGAAGCCATCCTGGTGGTTTCACGCTTTTTGTTTTTGTTCGTAGGATAAATTTGCAAATTTGTCCTACAAGGAGGCACCCGCGATGACCAAGTTCATTCTCTGCACGTACGATTATTCCGACGCCGGCTTTGAGCATTTCTTCAAGAAACTCGATCTGCTTCACGATTTCGCGTCCGCGGGTCGCTTAGCCGAACTCACGCCACTCCGCGCGTCTGAGGTGATCGGCTGGCTGGAGGACATCATCTTCACCGCCGAGGAGACGATCCGCGAGATTGACGCGCGCGCGCTGCCGTCCCACATCTTCGCGGAAACGTATGCGCGCGACGCGGAGCGTCCGGCGGCCTAACCAAATTGTAGGACAATTTTACGGAATTGTCTTACGCAAGGAGGACAAACCATGAAACTTGCGCAAGCCCTGATCGAACGCAAGGCGCTCAAAGACCAACTGGCGCGTCTGCGCCAGCGCCTCGCCGAGAACGCGCGCGTGCAAGAAGGCGATCAACCGCACGAAGACCCGCGCGCCCTGCTCGACGAAGCGGACGCGGTGATCCGTGACCTGCGCGCTCTGATCGTCCGCATCAACAAGACCAACCTGCAGACGTCGCTCGGCGCGGACGAACGCGCGACGCTGATGGAGGCGATCGCCGAACGCGACATGCTCGCGCTCAAGCGCACGGCGCTCGAGGAACTCGCCGATGCGGCAAAGATCAATCGCGAACGCGGCTACCTGGTCACGCGTTCGGAAATCAAGTTCCGCGCGACCGTGGATGTCGCCGCGCTGCAAAAGGAGATTGACGCGCTGGCGAAAGCGCATCGTGAACTCGATACGCGGATCCAGGCGCGCAACTTTGAGACTGTTCTCGTCGAATGATCGCGCGGGGCGAGCAAAGTGGTGTAGTCGAAAAGGAATCGCGTTGGGAGCACCGCCGCGCTCGGGCGCAAAAACGAGCCGGTGCGCCGCAAGGCGCTTCGTCAAAACCAGGGGGCTGATTACCCTCTCCCGGGTTGGGGTTCGATTCCCTAAATGAAAGCGTAGGGCGCACAGCGTACAGGCATACGGTCAATGCGTAAGGTGACTACCAGTGCTAGACGCGCGGACGATTCGACGAGGGCGGGCAAGGGGAACTCGCTCCGCGAGTGTTGGCTCACCGACGCATCACGTGACGCGCGTGACGATGCGTCAAAACCAGGGGCGGCTGATTGCCAGAGTCAGCCGCCCCAACTTTCTGTCTTTGCGCCGCACGCGCTACATGTCATCCTCCCAATCAAGCTCACCCATGACAAGTATTTCTTTGCCATCCTCCGTTCGCACGCGCCGTCCAACCGTTTGTTCATAGCGCATGATTTCTTCGGGAGTTTGTCCGTTCGCGCTCAAGAATTTCCAATCGTCGTCGGTGAAGGGTGGTTGATCGGGCGCATCGGGTAGCGCGAGGACGAATTGAGTAAAGACATCCCGGTTTGCAATTAGGTCACGCGGAAGACGAATTTTGGAAGCGCGATTGCATCCAAGCGACTTGAAGATCTTGGTTTTGGCGACAGCGCCGTTAATCGGCGTCAGCGGTTGTCCCCGCTCTTTCCAAAAGTCCACGTAGCGTTTGAGCATGTCTCTGGGATCGAGTTTAGGATACACCATGATGTCCTTGACCGCACCATTCCACGGCGGGTGATAGTCAATCAGAAAGTTTATTCCGTGCAGGCGATTCTTCTTGGAAGTGACGTACCAGAAGACGGAGACCAACGCTTGGAATTTGTCGTCAAGACCGTACGCTCGAAAGAACAGGTCGGTTGGCGCGATCACCGGCGCAACAAAATCTATGCCGCCCGCTTTGAGCCAGGCGATTGCCTGATCCCGCAATTCGCCCTCGACCGTTCCTTGCGTCACCATGGTCTCAAGCGTCGGCAACAGATTCCGGTTACCCAACCAACGTGGTAGGATAGCATCCAAGCGAAGACGCGCCGGAGCAGGCGCAGACAAGAACGCACGCAACATTGCCTGCAAGAGAAAATCCGGCTTGACGCCACGCGTGATGCCATCCATCTCTGCCTCGATCGCCGGATCGGTCTGCTGCACGAGTTCTGGATTGCGCCAGAGCGCGTCCAGCCGAGGACGGAACAAGACCGTTGCCGGAAAATTCGTCGTGCCCTGTTCCTGCTTTGAATGTTTGCTCATGTTATTCCTCCTGGCTCAACGCCGCCAACAAGCGCTCCACCTGGTACTTGGATTTTTTCTCCCCTCTCAGCAGCGCTTTCGCCGCGTCGTATGCCGCGCCGATTGCTTTGGCGATGGCATTGCGCGTACGTGCGCCGTCCGCGCCTAGCGATACAGCCGCTGCCGCGTACATCCAGCCGACTAGCGCTTCAAACGCTTCCTTGTTGAACCACAGGATGTCGTTGTAGCGATTCACCTGAAGGAATTGCGCGGTCTCCGCATCTTCCAGCCACGCTTGGAGGACGCGGCGTGCCCTGCCCTTGCGCGCCTCACGCCACGCGTGCCACTGCTGATGCGTCGTCATCAACTTGATCGCCGCGACCGCTTGCGCTGCCTGCGCGTCGCTCATGCCGAAATCGCGCAATGCGTCTGCGATGAGTTTGCCGAGCAGCCACTCGTCAATCCAACTGCGACTGCGCGGCGCGAAATCGCTTTCGAATTGCGCCTTGCCCAGCGCGTGAACCAAGACCCACGCGCACATCGTCGCCCACGCCGCGTCGTCCGCTAACTGGGCGCGCGCGTACTTGAGCGCGGGCGCAAAACCACGCGGCGCCTTTGCCGGCGCGCGCAGAGCCGACAACCGAAACAGCGCTTCGAGTTCCCGCCGCGCCTGCTGCGCCATTTCATTCTCAGCGCCCACGCCGCCGCTAAAGCGCTTGGCTGCGTGTGCGAGGCGCAGGTACTTTTGCTCGACCTCGTCCAGCAACGCCGTCTGTGGCGATGACCCGCTGGGCCGTCGCCTTGCGCGCAGGCGACCTGGCAGGTCGCGCCCACGGAGTCCACGCGCGCGCGCGTTCACCAACTTCCGCAACGTTTGCGCGTTGACCAATTCGCGGAACGGCTGATGCACGGCTTGGAGAATCGTCTCGCGCAGCGCCTCGTCAATGCTCGGCACGCCGCGCCCGTTGAGGAACCGGGCTAACTGCGCGTACGGCTGCCGCGGATTATCGCGCGCCGCGCGCCAGTCAAGAAACACGTGCCGCTGGTACGCGCCGAGTTCGACGTACAAACCCCGCTCGCACAACTCTTTGCCGCTGCGGATGTACTCCAAACCCGTAACCTGATCGCGGAAGAGAAAAAAGTCGTCGGCGTCGTTGCTCAGCGCGAGTCCTTCGCCCAGATTCTTCTGGACGAGTTTGCCTTCCGCTTTGTCGCGGTACGCCGCCGACGTGCGAACCCAGCCCGCGACCTGCGCGGACCGGTTGTGATAGATGACCAGCGCGCGCTCTTCGCCGATGCGATTCGAGTACGCGAACACGTCTTCGCACACGACGCCGTCCGGCGCGAAAAAATCGTACAGTCCAAAATTCTCGACGTTCGCAAAGAGATGCCGGCGATGCAGCAGCGGAAAAATTTCGCGCGCGTGCCGCGCGACGAGATGCTCGTCGGGTTGCTCGTCCCATAGCGCGCGGCGAAACTCCATGCCGTAGCGCTCGGCGAACCCTTCGATCTGACCGTGCCCAAACATCGGCAGACCCGGTAGCGTCGCCATCAGCGCGCAAACGCCAAAGTACTGGTCGTCTTTGCCGAACTGATCCACGGCGGTGCGCTCGTCGGGATTGCTCATGAAATTGACATAGCGCTTGAGAATCTCCGGATCGAACTCTAGCGTATTCTTGATGACCGAACGATACTTGGCGTTCTGCTCGTCGCGCAGCATGTGCATGAACGCGCTGTTGTAGACGCGATGCATGCCGAGCGTGCGGACGAAATAACCTTCCATCAGCCAGAACGCTTCCGCCAGCAACAAGGTATCCGGCACTTCAATCGCGACGCGATCCACGACCTCGCGCCAAAATTCCTGCGGCATGGCGGCGTCGAATTGCTCCTTGGTCAATGCGAAATCCGCGCGCGATGGAATGTCGCCGCCCGTCCCGGGCTGCGGAAACCACAGCCGCTGATAATGCCGCTTGGCGAGCGTCATCGCCGCGTCGAGTCGAATGATCGGGAACTGCCGCGCGACGCGGAGAATCGTTTGGATGACCGCCTCGCGCGCGTCGGGATTGAGAAAGTCCAATTGCGCGGTGTCGTTCCAGGGAAAACTCGTGCCGTCGTTCCCGTGGTAAATATATTTTTCGCTGCCGGTCCAATGATCCACGCGCTTGAACACGACCGCCGCGTCGGTCCGATTGTAATAGTGATCTTCAAGATAAATTCCGACGCGTGGATCCGGCGATAGATTCGGTCCGTTGAACGTGTACGCGGGGAACGGACTGTGATCCGACGCGATGAACCAATCGGGGTGCTCGATGACCCAGCGCGCGTCAATCCCCATGTGATTCGGCACCATGTCGCTGGCGACGCGAATACCGCGCTGCCACGCGCGCGCTTTCAGGTTTTCCATCGCCGCGTCGCCGCCGAGATCGTCCGCCACGCGGTACTCGTACACCGAGTACGCCGATGCCTCCGCGCTGGCGTCACCGCACAACTGCTTGATGCGCTTGGATGCGGGGCTGCGCTGCCACACGCCGATGAGCCACAAGCCGGTCAAGCCGCGCTGCGCGAGCAAGTCGAGTTCTGCGTCCGGGATTTCGTCGAGCCGCGTGATCGCGCGCTGATATTTTTTCGACAACTGCTCGAGCCAGACGTACGTGCTTTTGGCGATGAGCACCAGGCGCGGCATCCAATCGAGATCGCGGCTAAAGCGCTCGTACTCCGCGGACGCGTCGCCGCCCGCGCCGCGCTTGAACACCGGCGCTTGCGCTTCGCCGGGTCCGAGGAGAACTATCTTCGTTTCTTCTTTGCTGAAATCGAGACTGCTGAGCAAGCGATCGAGGTGCGGACCGATAAGTGTCAGCCAGCGCGTGCGAATGAATTCGAGTTGCCCTTGGAGCGAGTGCGGCGACGCGCGCGCGGGCGCGCGGAGCAGGTCAATCAGATTCTGGTTGTCGGGACCAAAGCGCGGTTGGGTGTCGAAAAAGGAATAGAGCTTAGAGATTAGAGATTGGTACGCGGTTTCTTTTTCTAGCGCGGTGTCGTCGAACAACTCCATAAAGGGCGCGAACGCCGGGTTCACATTCGCGAGCCAGAGCATCAGCATCTCTTCGAGAATGATGTGGCGATGCGGCACGCCGTCGGTTGCGCTGTTGAGAAAGGTCACCGCGTCAACCTTGCCGCGATACACCGCGACGTTGGGAAACTCGTCCGCGAATTTTTCCAGCGCTGCATCTACTGCCGCCTTGCCCAACGCGTGGTTCAGCCAATCGAGCGCGCTTGCCAGCGCATGCGGATTGACCTGCCGGCGATACTGGGCGGCAACGTAATGCAGCAACTCGTCAATCAAGCCCATCGCGTTCAATTGCCCTGCCTTGACCGCTTGCTCCGGATGGTTGACGAGGTCGCGCTGGACATTCATCTTTTGCGCGAACACGCGCGCGGCGTAAAAGTTCGCCAAGAGGACGTTGCCGCTTAGCGCGAACAGCGTTTCGTCGAAATGATAGCGGTCGCGCGCGCGGCGGGAAACGTGAAATTCAAAAAGGAAAGGATGAAGGATGAAGGATGAAGGATGAAAGAAAAACCTTCCGCCTTCCGCTTTCTGGCTCCTGCTCCGCAAATT
>DHFK01000243.1:40825-40971 GCA_002400365.1 Anaerolineales bacterium UBA4826
ATTGTGACCGATGATCCCGATGCTTTCGCCGTCCGACACTTTGACAAGTCCTGCACGGCGGCAAATTGGGTGTATAATTTGGTCACGTTCTTCAGTTCGATCACTGAGGCAGCGCCACCTTGAACCGTGGACGCGTTCGCGTGCGC
>DHFK01000115.1:0-3020 GCA_002400365.1 Anaerolineales bacterium UBA4826
GATCCTCGATCTGGTCGTGCGGCACGCCGTCGAAAAGATCCACGCCACCTTTGCGCGCATCGCGCTCATAGAAAACGATGAGTGTGTTCTGCGCGCGGCGTTTCCGGTGCGTGCATTGGAGCGCGATCTGCATGTGGGGTGGCGCGCGAGCATTGAGGCAATGCCGGTGTGTTTTCAAGCAACGCAAAGCAACGCGCCGCTCATTCTTCGCCGCGACGATCCACACCTTTCTCTCGACGAACGCGACGCGCTTTTTCTCGCCCCTTCGGCAGGCTCAGGGCAAGTTCTGGCGCAGACGCTGTGTCTTGTGCCTCTGCGCTCCGCCGATCGCGCGCTGGGACTCTTGATGCTCGGTGAGGCGCGGCAGGAAGAACGGGAACCCTTCACCATCGAAAAGATCAATCTCGCGCGCGGGATCGGCGATCAAGCCGCCAGCGCGTTGCATCGTGCCGAACTCTTCGCCGAACTCGAACGCGCCTACCTGCAAACGGTCCTCGCGCTTGCCAACGCGGTGGACGCCAAAGATACGTACACCGCCGATCACGCAGAGCGCCTTGCGGCGATGGCGCTCGCCGTCGGTCGCGAATTGGGATTCACTGCGCGCGAGTTGCAGGATTTGCGGTACGGTGCGATCTTGCACGACATTGGCAAAATTGGCGTCCCGGACGCGATTCTGAGAAAGCCGGGCAAACTGGATACGGACGAATGGAAACTGATGCGGCAACACCCGGACATCGGCTCGCGTATCCTCGCGCCGGTGCCGCAGCTCGCCGGTGCGGCGCGCATCGTGCGGCATCACCACGAGCGCTACGACGGCAAAGGCTATCCCGACGGCTTGGCGGGCGAGGCGATTCCGCTCGGCGCGCGCATTCTTACCGTCGTAGATTCGTTCAGTGCGATTACGGATGCGCGCGTCTACAAAGCCGCCCGTTCGGAAGTGGAAGCACTGGCGGAATTGAAAAAGCACGCGGGCACGCAGTTCGATCCGCGCGTCGTGGAAGTATTCCGGCGCCTGCTGGAGGAAGGCGTCTTGATGACGGAGGGAGCATCTGTCGCCAGATTGGAGGGGAAGGGAGCGGACGAGTGATCCATCGCCACTTTAGGGCTGTGCGGAGGATTTTCCGGAGCCTGCGCGTGCAGATGCTCCTCGGCGGCGCGCTCACCGTTCTGATCGCGACCGTGTTCGTCGCGGGTCTGGATTTTTCGATCACGGTTGGCAATGCTCGGCGTGAAACGCGGAACCACATGTTCGAAACCGCAGTTGCGCTTCAGAGTGCTCTAGAGCATGTAGAACCCGGCAAGACCCAAGAGATTCTGACTGGCTTTGCCCACGCTGTTTTTGCGAATCCCGAAAGCGCAATTCTAGTGGTGGATCCGCAAGCGATCGTCGTCGCCTCCACCCATCCGCAAGACCTTGGGAAGCCCGTAGAAACAGCCATCGGACATTCAGAAAGGGGAATCCGCGACGTGTTGGCGGGGCGATTGCGCGAGTCTCAGGAACAAATGACCCACCGCAGCGTTCCAGTCAACGATTTGTCGCTCCCTCTGCACGGCGACCCCGCCGACCCGACGCGGATTACGGGAGCGTTGCACTACGAGGAACCTTACGCTGCGTATACCACCCTCTTGCGCGAACTCTTGCTTCAATATCTCTTGTCCGACCTGATCCTGATGGTGCTCTTGGTCGGTCCGCTCTGGTTCTTCCTTGATCGGCGCATTCTGCGCCCGGTGCGGCGAGTTCTCCGCGCGAACCGCGCGCTCGCCGAGGGGCATCGCGAGGCGATGATGATTCCCGAGGCAGCCATTCCCGACGATGAGATCGGCGACACGATGCGCTCTCGGAATGAGATGCTGGGTCGGTTGACGGCGCTGCACCAGGAATTGAACCAGCGGCTCAAGGAATTGGCGGAACTCGACGCGTCGGCTGCCGTGCTTAGTCAGTCAATCCGAACGGAAGAAGTTTTGCAACGCATCCTGGACAAGGTGGTGGAGATTACCCACGCCGATGCTGCCGCGATCAGTCTGGTGAATGCAGAGACGCAACGTCTCGTCCTGCAGACGCAGCGCGGCTTTTCATTGGCATGGCTTGAGGAAAACGCGCATCGTTCGCTGAACTGCTTATGCCCAACCGTGGCGCAGCAGGGTGTGCCCGTGTGCGTGAATGATGAGAATCCCGGCGCCCTGCGCTTGGCGGAGTTCTCTTGCGTCCGCGAGGGCTATCGGGAATTGTGTGTCGTGCCTTTGCAAGCCGAAGGGAGAGTGATGGGGGTGATGAGTCTGCACAGCCGCAACGTACGCTCGCCTATGTCGCATGAGATGGCTCTCCTCTCGGCAGTGGGGAGTCAGATCGGCGTTGCGGTGGGCAATATTTACCTTTATCAGGAGACCCAACGTCTCTCGGTGACCGATCCGCTCACAGGGTTACTCAATCGCCGCGCGCTGGAGGAACGCTTTCAGAATGAACTGCGGCGCGCGCAGAGGTACCAGCATCCGTTATCCGCCATCATGGCTGACATTGACCACTTTAAGAACTATAACGACACGCACGGTCATCTGGCAGGCGACGCGATTTTGCGCCAAGTGGCGGACTTGTTGAGAACCACCGTGCGGGAAACTGACGCAGTCGCGCGTTACGGCGGCGAAGAATTTCTGATTTTGTTGCCAGAAACATCTAAAGGGGCGGCAATCGAGGTTGCAGAAAAAATCCGAGCGGCAGTGCAAGCCCGGGCTTTTCCGTTCGCGGATACCCAACCGGGAGGGGGATTAACCCTCAGTCTGGGCGTTGCCACTTTTTCCGACGCTTGGGCAGAGGGCTCGGCCTTGATCCACCGGGCAGACCAAGCACTTTACGAAGCCAAGCGCAGTGGGCGTAATCGCGTGTCTAGCGCGTGATGGAATCGCGTTTGATCTTGCTGCGCTCATTCCTCCGCCTGCACCACCATCCGCACCGCCTCACCCTTTCTCTCTGCCATCCGTTGCAACGCGATGCTGATCTCGCTTTTCTGGTTAGCAAGTCAAAG
>DHFK01000115.1:3033-5205 GCA_002400365.1 Anaerolineales bacterium UBA4826
GGCTTGACGTCCAGCGGAGTTGGCGGTACAATCAAGATGCAGCATCTTTGACACAGCGCATCCAAACGTGTCCACCAATCATGGCGTAGAGCAAGCCGACCATGTCTTCTTGTGCCATCCGTGCCGACCGCGGAGCAGTTGCTTTTCTCGCCTGGGGTCTCACGAATCGCTGGACCAGTCGAGCGTCTTGCGCGCGAACCAAGCGCGCGGGGACGCTTTTTGTTTGGCTCATCAGTAGCAGAGCGTTACCAGACTGCCAAGGTCTATGACTTGGTCTAACGGCGCGCTACCGATGCGCGCTGATCTTTTGAGGTAACGTATGGAAACCAGTCGCGCGCGTTTTCCCTTGCTCGCGGTCGCGCTGCTCACTGCGCTGTTGGCGATGTGGGCGGGGCTGATGCGTCTCGGTTGGGCGTTGCCGCCGCTGACCAACACGCTGACAGGTGTTCACGGCGCGTTGATGGTTTCGGGCGTCCTGGGCACGCTCATCAGTTTAGAGCGCGTGGTCGCGCTGGGACGACGTTGGGCGTATGCGGCGCCAGCCCTCACCGCGCTGGGAGTTGTCGCATTGCTGATCGGCGCGCCGCTAGGCGCGCTGGCGATGACGCTCGGCAGCCTGGTGATGGTCGCCGTCTTTGGCATCATCGTCCGCCGTCATCCCGCGCTCTTCACCGCGACGATGATGCTGGGGACCGCGGCCTGGTTCATCGGCAACGCGCTCTGGCTCGCTGGTCAGCCGATTCACCGCGTCGTCTGGTGGTGGGGCGGCTATTTGGTTCTGACGATTGTGGGCGAACGCTTGGAACTGGGGCGCATCCTGCGCCTGAGTTCGCTTGTCCAAGGGACGTTCCTCGGCGCGGTCATCGTCTACTTGGCTGGACTCGTCCTCACGCTTGCTGTTCCCGACCTGGGAGCACGCGTGGCAGGCGCGGGGATGTTCGCGCTCGCGTTGTGGCTGTTGCGCTACGACATCGCGCGGCGCTCGGTGCGGCAGACCGGACTGACGCGTTTCATCGCGGCATGTATGCTCGCGGGCTATGTGTGGCTCGCGGCGAGTGGCGCGCTCGCCATCGTCTTTGGCGCAGTGTCGGGTGGCGCGATCTACGACGCCATGCTGCACACGCTCTTCCTCGGTTTCGTCTCCTCGATGATTTTCGGTCACGCGCCGATCATTCTCCCCGCGTTGCTCGGAATCGGCGTCCCCTATCGCGCGGCGTTCTACGCTCACCTCATTTTGCTGCACGCGTCGCTGTTGTGGCGCGTCTCGGGTGATCTGCTGGGATCGTTCGACGCGCGGCAATGGGGCGGCATGTTCAACGTGATCGCGGGCTTGCTCTTTTTGTTCAACACCGCGCGCGCGCTCCAGGCGTCACTCCGACTTCAAGCGAGCGAAAAGACGCTGCGGAATATCTTCCTCTCTGGCACGCTGATTTTTCTAGTGATTTTTCTTGGGATGACGATAGATTCGCTGACCCAAGTCGTCAACGCGCGCACGGCGCAAGTGACCGATCAGGTCGTCGCGGGCAAGCGATTGTGGCAGAACAAGAACTGCAACGATTGTCACACGATCCTGGGTATCGGCGGCTATTTTGCGCCCGAGTTGACCACGGTGTACGATCGGCGCGGCGCGGCGTGGCTGCAAGCGTGGCTCAAGAACCCGCCAGCGGTAATCCCCGGCACGACGATGCCGCATCAAAATCTGACCGATGCCCAGGTCAGCGACCTGGTTGCGTTCTTGCGCTGGGTGAGCCAGATTGACACGAACAATTGGCCCCCGCAGCCGATCGGCGCGACGGGCGCGGGCAGCGCAACGCCCGATGGCGCGACGCTCTTTCGGCAAAAGGGTTGCATTGGGTGTCACGCGATCAATGGGCCGGGCGGCACCTTCGGTCCCGCTTTGTCGCGCATCGGGAGCCAGCCGTACGACGCGCTGCCCAACACGCCCGAGTTTCTCGCGCAGTGGCTTACCGATCCAGCCGCGCAGAAACCAGGGACGACGATGCCGCGCATTGCGCTGACGCCAGCCGAACGCGACGCGTTAGTGCAGTATCTGACGGGATTAAAGTGACGGGTGACGAGTGACGTCACTCGCCACGCGTCACTGGTCACAAGGAAAATCGCCATGCTTTCACAAACTGCCACCGTTAAATACCGCTCGCAACTTGTCGCGTA
>DHFK01000172.1 GCA_002400365.1 Anaerolineales bacterium UBA4826
CGTCGTAACGGTCGGTGAAATTGAAATAGAGCCGCGCGGCAAGCACCCCCGGCAGTTCTTCGTCACAATCTTCGGCAAGGACAGAAATGATACGCGGTCGTCCTTTGCGGTTACGTTTATTGTGCAGAGCAATTGCCGCGTTAATTTCCTCCCAACACCACGGAGATTCTAACGCGGCGCGTGACAAAACCGGGATGTACACATCGCACCATTCCAAGCCGCGATTGATTTCCTCCGCGATGCGATGACCGCCCTGCATGGTCTTGTCATCCAGCCAGCCCTCAAGACCGTGCGCGGTCAGATCGTCAAACAACCGCCGCGCAAACTCAATGTCTTTCCACGAATGTGTTATGAAAAACCTGGATGGCATCTCCCTGTCACCTTGTCACCCGGTCACCCTGTCACTTTACCCCAACCAAACCACCCAACCACCTAACCACCCACCTACCCCTCCACATCAATCATCCCCTTGCGAATCGCGTACTTGACCAACTCCGTTCGGCTGTGCAAGTTGAGTTTGCCCATGATGTTCGCGCGGTGGCGCTCGACCGTCTTGACGCTGATCGTCAACTTGTCCGCGATCTCCTGATTCGTCGAGCCGTCGGCGATCAGTTTCAGCACCTCCTGCTCGCGGTCGGTCAAGCCATCCAACGCCGCGCGCTCGCCGCTTTCCGCCGCGCGCCCCATGTAATCGCGTACGAGCGATTTCGCGAGCGACGGATACAAAAACACGCCGCCGTCATGCACGGTGCGGATCGCGGCGACGAGATCGGTCGGCGCGGCTTTTTTCGGCACGTAGCCGGACGCGCCCGCGTTCAGCATCTTGAAAAAGTACTCGTCGCTCTCGTGCATCGTCAACGCGAGAATCGCGACGTTCGGCAGCGCGCGCTTGATCTGGCGCGTTGCCTCAAAGCCATCCATGTCCGGCAGCGAAATGTCCATCAGCACGATGTCAGGCAAGAGTTGCCGCGCCTGCGCGATCGCCGCGCGTCCGTTACTCACTTCGCCGACGATTTCAATGTCCGGCTGCGTCTGCAACAACATCCGCAACCCCGCGCGCACGATCTCGTGATCGTCGACCATGAGGAGTCTTATCTTCGGCATTTCTTTCTCCATTCCACCATGCACAATAGCGAAAGATGAAAGATGAAGGATGAAAGATGAAGGATCATTTCTTCATCTTTCATCCTTCATCCTTTGGTACCGGAATCTCCACCGCCAACTTGGTCCCGCGCCCCGGTTGAGACTCGAGGTTGAACTTGCCGCCGACCAGCCCTACGCGTTCCTGGACGCCGAGCAAACCCCACGCGCGGCGCGCCGGCTGCGCGCCCAAAACCTGGTCAACGATAAAACCGCAACCATCGTCTGCGACGGTGAGGATCACTCTGGCATCCATAAACTCCAAGCGCATCGCGACGCGCTGCGCACGCGCGTGCCGTCCGATGTTGCTCAAGCCCTCTTGCGCAATGCGAAACACGACCGTCTCGACTTGCGACGGCAGGCGGCGTTTGTTGCCGGTCACTTCAAAGTCAATCTGCAATTTGGCGCGCTCGGCGTATTGCTCGACGAACCAGCGCAGCGCAGAGACCAGCCCCATGTCGTCCAGCACCGACGGGCGTAAATCGGAGACGAATTGGCGCAGACTATCAATCGCGCCCATCGTCATGTTTTTCAGTTCGGCGATCTGGTACTGCGCCAGTTCCGGATTCTGCGCGATGGTCTGCTCGACGCCGCCCAAGCCGACCGCNNTCCTGCGCCGCCACCGCGCGTTCCAAGAGTTGTCCGCGCAACTGTTCCTTTTCCTGCACCTCAGAGTACAAGCGCGCGTTCTCCAACGCGATACCTAGTTGCCGCGCGAGCGTGTGAATCACCGCATAGTTTGAAAACGCCGCGCGATGCGCGAGACACAACGCGCCGCTCGTCTGCCCCTGCGACACCAGCGGCACCGCGACGAACGACGTGCCCGATTTCGGCTCCGCGGCGTACGCGATACTTGACGTTTCGAACGCGTCTTGCGCCGCGCGCTTTTCGTGCTCTACTTCGATGGGGCTGAGCGAGGGTTGTTCGGGACGCATCTTGCAGGCGCGCAGCACGAGCGCGCGCTGACGCGGCTCGCGCAGGTAAACCGACCCCGCCACCATCGGGTCGAGCAGCGTCACGATTTTGGTGAGCGAATCGTTGATCAGTTGATTCACGTCGAGCGAGGTGCCGAGGATGCGACACGTTTCGAACATCACCAAGAGTTCGCGCGTCGCTTCTTCCTGCGCGGCAAAACGCGCCCGGTTCGCGGCTTCGAGGCGTCGCGCGTATTCCACCTCGAACACGCGCAACATGCGGATGACGAAGAACGCGAGCGCGCTGACTGCCAGGGTGCGGAGGATTTCGACCGGCAGACCGAGCGCGTGCATAAAAGCATCGGCATTGAGGATGTTCGTGGGAAAGTACGGCGTCGGATCGTCAATCACCTGATCGAGCAAAGAGTACCAGCCCAGCGCCAGCGCCGCGCCGACCAGATCGCGTCCGAACTGCGGCATGTTGTCGCGCACGAAGGCGCGACGCTGCGCCAGCATCGCCGCGACCGCCAAAATGGACGCCGGCACGCCCAACGCATAGTTCGTCCACATCGCGACCAGCGCGGGAAAGGGCATGCTCGGCAGCGACTGCGCGAACATACGCAATGCGCCGGCGAGATAAAGCACAACGCCCAGCGCCGGCAGCCAACGCAGCCAGCGTTTGTGCTCCGGCGTGAACTGGCTGAGGAGACGCGCGCCAAATTCAAAGAGGAAGACAAACGACAGCGCCTTCCAACCCAGTTTGATCATCGTCGCCCATTCCGGCTCGCGCGCGAGCGTCGGAATCTGGGTGGCGATCATCGAGAACATTTCGATCCACTCGGTGATCCCATGCGTGATGCCGAACAAGGCAAGAAAGGGCAGCGCGCGCGAGAGGCGCAATTGGGTGGCGCGCCCGGATTCCAACGCGACGGCAAGCCCGGTCACGAAATGCGCCAGCCCGTAGATGAAATAGATCGGTATGATGTTGGCTTGGAGGAACGCGGTTAGGTCGGACATGGTGGGTACTGTCATTATACAAACGCTGAAGAATAATTGCAAAACCCGCCCACACGCAAAGCAGGGTTGGGGATTGCTTCGCAAAAAACGCTCGCAATGACATGG
>DHFK01000244.1 GCA_002400365.1 Anaerolineales bacterium UBA4826
CTTGGTCAAAGGCGGATATGTGATCGCGATTTTCATAGTGTCACTCCCACTCAGCCCATTGTCATTGCGAGCGGAGCGAAGCAATCCCCAAAGCACTGTGGAGATTGCTTCGTCGGCAATCCTTCGACTCCGCAGCAAAAAACGCTGCTCCGCTCAGGATGCCTCCTCGCAATGACAGGGTGAGCAGTTACTCGACCGGATACAGAACGTCGCTTGGAACGATCTGCAAAGCGTCTGCGCTAGGAATCTTCCACATCAACTTGATGGACTTGTCGCCGTCGAAATTGACATAGCGCACGCGGAGTTTGTGCCGTCCCGCCGCGAGTGTAATCCCCTGATCGGCTTGGCGGACCATGTGCTTGCCGCCGTTGTCAATCAAGAGTTTGTCGTCCACGTAGAGCCACGACCCGTCGTCGGAAGCCGTCGAAAAAAGATAATTGCCGGCTTGCGCGATCTCGATCTCGCCGCGCCACTCGACGGTGAACGCGCCCGGCGTCGGACTTTGCGAAGCGAAATCGCCCCAGTTGAATTCGAGGCTCGGATCAACCCGTCGTTCCGGAATTCCGTTCCAGGCGTCGTTGTGATAGTAATAGCCCACGAGTCCGTGCGCCGGCGGCGGCGCGAAGAAGGCGGAGGCAGGAATGTTCTCGATTAAACCATCCGGCGTGGTCCAAGTGAGACTGATCTGCGCGTCCGCCTGATCCACACGCGCGGCGTCGGCGTGAAAAGTGTGGACGCCGGGCGCGTCCTGAATCGTCCATTTGCCGGCGGCGCCTTGCAGGCGCACACGATCATCAATTGTAAGAGTGACCGGGACGCTCGAGCGCAGATCAAGCGTATACGCGCCTGACGTTGGAAGGACGAACAGCCCGTTCCATTCGGCGCGAAAGGGCGGAGGCATTGGCGTGGGTTCGCTACTCGCGCCGGATAGCGGCGTTGACTCGCGGCGCGTGATGGACGGCATGTTCTTGTCGAACGACGTGTACGTCGCGAGCAAGCCACGGCTCGCCGAAACCTGCGGCGCTGAAATTGCATAGTACTCTGCCAATGGCGTTCCCGTCTTGCGATCGTCGAAATGACTGGCTTGACCGTCGGGGTAGTACGTCTTCAACGCCTGCGCGGTTCCCAGGTCGCGGTGACTGTAAACGATCGTAACGGCGCGCGCGGCGGACGCGCGCAATGGAAGCGCGCTCGGCTCCTCAAAAAGATGATAGAATGGCGGAGCGTCCATCTTGTCGCCCGGGCAATAGGAAAGGAAACGAACGATCGGAGAATAATAGAACTTGGCAGAGACATAGAAATCGGCTTGGTCGCGCTGGGCAGCCATTCGATAGCCGACGTCGTTCACGTCTGGCTCGAAGATTCGCCAGACATTCGGATCGCCGGCTTGACGAACAAAGTAGGTGTAAAAGTTGAATCCCAAAATGAACGCCGCCAGGACGCCCACGCCGGCAAACGCGACGGCTCGCCAACGCGAGGCGAACAGCGGCTTGGCTTGACTCCACAGACGATCCAAGAGCAGCACGACGAGCAGATAGACCGCCGGGATGTTTCCGATAGTGCGCAGCGCATGTGGGTTTTCGTAGGTCAAGACGCTGGTCAGCGTNNTGGTAATTGAACATCAAAAGCGCTTTGGAGAAATTATCCAAAAAACTCTGAAAGAAATTCGCGTTCCCCAGATTGTTGCCCAGAAAAACCTGGCTCGACCGGAACAGAAATTCGGCGGGATGGAGGATAGCGTACAGCCCGAGCGGCGCGACGACCAATGCCGCACTGAAAGCAAAATACGCGAGGTTCGTTTTGTGCTTGGCGATGAAATCGCGGTCGGCGACGAATTGATAGATCAGAAAGACGACGATGACGATCGGGAACAGACGGAAACCGATGTACGTGTACAATCCCGCGCCAAGCGCAGCCCCTGCCCACACGAAATCCAATCGGCGGCTGGACCGGAATCCGCGCAGGAGAAACAAAATCGTGAGCAGCGCAAAGAGCGGAACGAGGATCGCGCCCCAAGCCAGGCGACTGAAATGGATGTCCCAGCGCGACGTTGCCAACAGAAACGCGCCCGCCAGCGCGACCCAACGATCCACGTGATCGTGGCAGAGCCAGTAGAACGCAACGACGCCGGCAAGCCCGGCAAGCAGGGGCCAGATTTTGACGACGAGCGCGCCAGCGCCAAGAAGACTAAACGAGCCAGCCAGCAGGTACACATCGAGATCGGCGTTGTCCAGTCTCGGAATAAAGACGGGGCGGTAATCGGGTTGCTGCAACACGCGGAGCGCTTCCAGCGCGGGGCGCGCTTCGTCCGCCGAAAGACCAGCCGGGAACACGCCGATGGCATAGACGCGGAGGAACAGCGCCAGGCAGACGATCGCGCCGAGGAGCAGGAGTTCCGCCCGCGTCAGCCCGAGCGATTCGGGCTGCGGCAACTGCGCGGAAACCCAACGGATGCGCCACCCCTCCCGTTGCAAACGCAAGCCGCGTGAGGCGCGATCGTTCAGGACCTGGACGAAGAGAAAGACAAAGACGCTTGCGAGGAAGAAGTAGAAACCGAACGCAGAATTGACGTTGCGCGCGTAGAGGATTAGAGCGGCAAGCGCAAGCGCAACGACAAGACCGAGCGGCAAGTTGAAACGCATCCGCGCGGGTAGCCGCGACGGCCTCTCCGCTAACGCGATGACGATGAGGATCATGCTGACGGAAAACAGAGCAAGCCCAGCAAGCAAATTCCCGCGCAGCACGTACTGCGCGAGAGTTGCCAGGAGGAACGCCGCTACCATCGCGCCGGCTTTGGTCACAAGCCACCTCATCGCATTGCCTCGAACATGAGCGTAATTCTAGCACGGCTCGGAAAGAGGGTCAAGGTGTCGCCCTTTGACATCAGTACCCGGCTACTATTGCAGTTCGGCTAGTTTTGGAGTATAATTCAGTAAGTAAGAGAAGGTACACATCCCTTACGAAAGGAGGTGAATGCAATGTATCTGCCTCGTGAGGAAGGTCAGGGCTTGGTTGAGTACGCGTTGATTCTCGTCCTGGTGGCTATCGTCGTCATCGCCATCTTGGCTCTGTTGGGTCCCCAGATCGCCAACATCTTTAGCCGTGTAACGAGCGGCTTGACTGGAACATAAAGGCGCGACGGTACTGCCGCGCGCGGCGCGGCGTTCAATGACGTGCCTTTATCTTCGCCATCAACCTAGCCATTACTGGGCCCTATCCGTGATAGGGTCCACGCCAACATGATTATCCCGTCAGTACTTTATTCTTATCGTCGCCGAGAGGGGTTAAGGGGGACATCCCTTAACCCCTTCGCTGCAATTATCAGACGCATGTCCAGTTGCGTTCTTCCGATCTACCGTCATACCAGATCGAACGGCTGCTCGGCAGCCCGTAGGAGCCAACCTTCGCGCGGTCAGAGTCTAGTCGAACTCGCGCTTGCGCTTCCTTTCTTGCTGGTGCTTTTGCTCGGCGTCATTGACTTGGGACGCGTCTACTTTTCGTACATCACCGTCGTCAACGCCGCGCGCGAGGGCGCGCGCTACGGGGCCGGACATCCTCAAGATCTAAGCACCGCCCAGACCCGCGCCGCAGATGAAGCACAGGGTTCTGGCATCACGCTAACCAATGTGACCGTCTCCTGTCCCAGCGGCTGCACGCAGGGCAATCCGGTTCGAGTTGTGGTGGGTTACAGTTTTCAATTGATTACGCTTTACATTTTGGGCGGGGGAACCATCCCGCTGCAAGCCACCGTAGAGATGGAGATATTTGCGAGTCCGTAGATGAACGAGTCTGACTCTGGTGAGAATGATGAAGAGCATCCGCGTTGACGCACGCGGTCAAGCGCTGGTCGAATTTGCCCTGGTTCTTCCGATACTGATCCTAATCTTCATGGGCACCATAGATTTGGGCAGGGGCATCTACGCCTACAACGTCGTCGCCAACGCCGCGCGCGATGGCGTGCGCTACGGCATCGTGAATCCAGATGACACCAACGGCATTCGATCTCAAGCGTTAGCCAATACGGTCGCGCTGGATCCCGGGCAGATTGACTCACCAACTATCGCGTGTTCTCCCTCCTGCAGTTCCGGGAACAGAATGACCGTGGCGGTCACATATCATTTCCAGCCAGTCACTCCGCTCTTCCCCACGATCCCTGTGACCGGCAGATCTACGATGACGATTGAGTGAGGCACAAGCAGATGGCAAACATGAATCGGGGCACGCGTACCCCCCAACCAACCGCCCAGCCAAACCCGCGCCGGCTGGTCGATCAGAGTGGTCAATCAATCGTTGTCATCACGCTGGCATTAGTCGGTTTGGTGGCACTCGCTGGTTTGGTATTCGATGCCGGCACAGCCTATGCCCAGCACCGTCGGATGCAGAACGCGGCAGACGCAGCGACGATGGCTGGCACACGCCAAATCCTGGAGGGGGGCACCAACTGCAATGTCTATAGTAAGATCAATGAATATGCGATCACTCGCAATGGCGCCCCTCAATATGGCGGGCAAACGACAACATTTCAAGCATATTACATTTTGAGCAATAGCCAGATTGGTCCGGCAGTTGTCTGTGATGGCGGCAATCCCCCATCCAATGCCATCGGCGTTCAGGTTAAAGTCAATACCACCCTCAGCACCTTCTTCTTGGGAGTCCTCGGTCAGACCGCAAACAGCGTGAGTGCCGGCTCGAACGGCGCCTATGGCGGCGTTCAATCCATGAGCCAGAACCTCTCGCCGCTTGCCACCCAGTGTGAGGACATTGACGAACCCTTTTGCGGATTCGTGCCAGATGGACATACCATTTACGATCTTTGGGATGGAGGTGGACCGGGCAACTTTGGCTGGCTATCCTGGAATGGAAGCAACAGCGCGGATTACTTGCGCGACGAGTTGGTGCCGGGGAACCCCATAGACTATGCGGATCCGCATGGCGCTTGCTCAAAAGTCGGCGTTGGATGCTGGGTCCAGGGCAAGCCGGGTGTGGTCGCTTCAGCCGGGGACACCCTGGAAGACTATTGGGTGGAGACGGGCAGTACGATGATCGTTCCCATCTGGGATGTCTCCGAAGGGGAAGGGTCACACACCAACTACCACGTCATCGGCTTTGCCGCCTTCGTCGTGACCAGTTTCGATCTCTCAGGCCATGGCTATATCAAGGGCTATTTCAAAGAATGGTACATTGACGCGCCGATGTGCAATGGGTGCAAACAACTTGGCTTGCACACGATTCACCTGGTCGGCAACGTGATTCCAACGCCCACGAATACACTGCCGCTGCCACCGACCAACACACCTGTCCCAGTGCCACCGACGAACACACCCGTCCCAGCAACAGCGACCAACACGCCGGTACCACCAAGCCCGACGAATACTCCAGTGCCACCAACGCCCACTCAAACCCTACCGCCGACGAGCACATCGACGCGCACCTCAACGCCGACCGGCACACCGACGCTGACACCAGCGGCAACCAGTACGGCGACGAGGACCGCGGCGTCCACCTCCACCGCAACCAGCACNNGAGCACCGCGGCCTCCACCTCCACCGCAACTAGCACGGCGACGAGCACCGCGGCCTCTACCTCCACCGCGACCACTACGGCGACGTCCTCGCCCTACACGGCCACGCCCACTGCCACCGCGGTGCCCGGCGCAATCGTCGTGACGGTCTTTGACGACGCCAATGCCAACGGCATCCAAGATGCCGGCGAGTCATTGCTTGCCAACGCGCAGATCACGGTCAAGGACGCCGGCGGCGCGGTTGTCGCTTCCGGGACGTCGAATACGACGGTGCCGCTCAACTTCCCGAACCTCGCGCCGGGCACGTACACGGTGACAGAGGCAAATCCCTACGGCTACTCGTCCACGACGAGCGACGTGGTGACCGCGAATGTCACGGCCGGTGGTTCGGCGCCAGTGCTATTTGGCGATGTGGTTTGCTTGCCGGGCGCGCCGGAACTCAGTTACGACAGACATGGAAACGAGTTTACCTTGAACTGGACCGATGTGTTCGCTACTTCCTACCAGATTTACGAGTCACCAACCTTGACTGGCACTTTCCAGCCATTCGGTTCGCCCGTGAGCGGCTTGTCCTATTCGGGCATAGATGTCCAGACCTATCAAGATCATTACTTCCTCGTCATTGCAGCAAACAACTGTGGCCAAGGGCAGCCATCTAATATAGTGCAATTGCAAAAGTAATACTGCCGTCACCTTGGCGCGGACTCGCAAGCCAAGGCAGTTGCAAAGTTGGTCGGTCCACGATTCATGGGTAAGTGGCCCAGCCGTCCAAGCGGAACTGAAGGATGGGTGTTGCGCGAATAGGTATCCTTCAGGTTCGCTCAGGACGGCTGCCCTTTACCCCGAGACCGGGCTTGGCAACAGCCCTGCTCGAGAGGTCCACACCTTGGAATTCTCCCGTTTGTCAACTCGGGGTTCGATCCCAACCTGCCACCATCCGCCGACTCGCTTGGTCAGCCCTATGGCGTTTAGCGTTCAGCCCACCTTGCGAAAGTTACGCAGGGGTTTGGAATGGACGAAACCCTTGCCTTTTCGCCTGATTGATAGTAGAATACGAGTGACAGCATCAAGCATTCGGCAGCCTTTTTGTAAGGAGAATCTATGCGACGCGGCGGAAGAATCCTCGTTCTGCTCGGAGTAGTTCTAGGGCTGGTCACCGCGCTGGGAACATTCGTGGTGCTCGGTTCAAGCCAGCAAGCCGGTCCCGCCATTCCAACCAAGTCCGTGGTCGTGGCGCAACAAAACATCGGCAACCTCGCCGAGATTTCAGTGGAAGCCCTGGGCAAGGCGGACTGGCCCGAAGCCTCTCTGCCTCCCGGCGTATTCGAAAGGGTTGACGAGGTGGCAGGCAGGATCGCGCTCCAGCCCATCTATCCCGGGCAAATCATCTTGCCCCAGATGATCGTCAGCAAAGACAAAGCCAAGGAATCGCGCACCTACGCTTCGTTGATCGTTCCCGATGGCAAAGTCGCCGTGTCGTTTCAGATTACGCCTTTGTCTGGCGTCGCCGGCGCAATCCAGCCGGGCGATAGCGTGGATATACTGCTCACCCTCGCGCCGCCGCCGCCCGTGACCCAAACGACCACCGTCAAGGCGCCAACAGCATTCACCGGCACAGAAGGACAACCGGTGACCCAGCTCTTCCTACAGGATGTTCCGGTGATTCAGGTTGGAACGTGGAGCGCCGGCGCCGCGGCGGACAAGAACGCGCCAGTCCAGGCGAACTACCTAACCTTCATCCTGGACCGCCAGGATGCGCTCGCGCTCAAAGCCGCACGCGAGCAGGGACAAATCGAACTCTCCCTCCGCCGCGCCGGCGATCACAAACCCGTAACGACCGAACCGGTAACTCTGCAATACATCAATAAACGCTTTAATTTCAATCTTGTGCCAGCGATCCGCTGATACGATCGCTTTGAGGTTCACAAAGACAACCGATGACTGCGTCCAATCTGCCGGGGGGGAAGATCCGCGTCCTGATCGTGGACGACATCGTCGAGACGCGCGACAACGTCAAGAAACTGCTGTACTTTGAAAAGGACATTGATATCGTTGGCACCGCGTCGAACGGGCGCGAGGGCGTTGAGTTGGCGCTCAAGTTGCAGCCGGACATTGTGCTGATGGATATCAACATGCCGGAGATGGACGGCATCGCCGCGAGCGAAGCGATTTCGGCGAAAGCGCCCAACACCCAGGTCGTGATGATGTCCGTCCAAGGTGAAGCCGACTATCTCCGGCGCTCCATGCTGGCGGGCGCGCGCGAGTACCTGATCAAGCCCTTCACCAGCGACGAATTGATCAAATCGCTCCGGCGCGTCTATCAACTGGCCTCCACGCGCCGAATTGCCGCCCCACCCCCGCCGCCCCCGCCGACTGCGCCGGCGCCGCTGCCACCGCCGCCTAAACGCGGCAAAGTCATCGCCATCTTCGGCGCGAAAGGAGGTTGCGGCGCCACCACCCTCGCCGTCAATCTCGCCGTGGCGTTGCGCGAGGAAACCGCCGAACGCGTCGCTTTGATAGACGGCAATCTAGAGTTTGGCGATGCAGGCGTCATGCTGAACCTGCCGCAGACTCGGACGATCGCCGATCTCGTCGGAGGCAAGGGCGAAATAGACGAGGAAGTTTTGGACGGCACCATGACTAGCCACGGCAGCGGCATCAAGATCCTGCTCGCCCCCGCCCGTCCCGAACTCGCCGAGACCGTCAAGACCGATCACCTGAAAAGAATCCTGGACCTCATGGCGAAATCGTACGACTATATCGTGGTGGATGTCTGGAAATCCTTCCAAGAGTCAACCATCTTTTTTCTCGACGCCGCCGACACCATCCTACTCCTCTGCACCGCCGACATCACGGCGATCAAGAACGCCAAACTTTTCTTTGAACTGACAGAGAAACTCGAATATCCGCCCGAAAAAACGGTTCTGATCTTGAGCAAAGAAGACAACCGCAGCGGGATCAATCCCAAGGACATCGCCGCTAGCATCAAACATCCGGTCAGCGGCATCATTCCCAGGGACGAACGCACAGCGACGACGGCGCTCAACCGCGGCATTCCCTTTATCATCGCGCAGCGAAACTTGCCATTGAGCCAGACGGTCTTTGCTCTCGCGCGCACCCTGGCGCGGACGCGCGCAGAAGAAACTGCGTCGCCCAAAGCCGCCGCCGCTCGCCGGTGATTGCCACTCAACCTTGCGAAGGTGGCGAAAGCAATTGTGCTTGCCACAGTAAGACTTATCCGAAGACGACCGGCGAACCTTCGCAAGGTTGGCTGAGCACGAAAGGAAACGAGAATGTCCCTGCTCAAACGGATAGAGAAAACCAGTCAAGCGCCTGCGCCCACCGGCCCCCGCCCCCCGACGACGCCTGCGCCGCCCAGCCCGCCGGTGGATATTCAGCGACGTCAAGCGCCGGCGGCGCCCCACGACGCTTACTCGGAATTGAAAACGCGCATCCAGCGCAAAATCGTCGCGGAACTGGATCCTAAACTCGATCTGACGAAACAAGACCAGGTGCGCAAGTCCATCGAAGATATGTTCAACGCTTTCCTCGCGCAGGAAGAAGTCGTGCTCGCGCGCGCGGAGCGCATGCGTCTCTTCGACGAAATCGTTTCCGAAGTCCTCGGCTTGGGGCCCCTGGAGAAATTACTCGCCGACCCGACGATTGACGAAATCATGGTCAATGGACCGCGCAACATCTACATCGAGCGCCACGGCAAGATCGAAAAAGTTCCGATCCTCTTCGATAGCAACGCGCACGTCATGCGCATCGTGGATCGCATCGTCTCGCCGTTGGGACGCCGTATAGACGAAAGCCAGCCGTACGTGGACGCGCGTTTGCTCGACGGCTCGCGTGTGAACGTCATCATCCCGCCGCTTTCATTGGTGGGTCCGACGATCACCATCCGCAAATTCGCCAAGAAACCGTTCACCATTGACGACATGGTCAAGAACGCCACTTTTACAAGCGAGTACGTCCAGTTCTGCAAAGCGTGTGTAGAAGCCAAGTTGAACATCGTCATCTCCGGCGGCACCGGCTCTGGCAAGACGACGCAACTCAACCTGCTGTCCGGCTTTATCCCGGACGGCGAACGTATCCTCACGATCGAGAACGCCGCCGAATTGCAGTTGCGCCAGGAACACGTCATCAGTCTGGAATCGCGCCCGCCGAACATCGAAGGGCGCGGCGAAGTGAGCATGCGCGATCTCGTCGTCAATGCCCTGCGCATGCGCCCCGACCGTATCATCGTCGGCGAATGTCGTTCCGGCGAAGCGCTGGACATGTTGCAGGCGATGAACACCGGTCACGAGGGCTCCATGACCACTGTGCACGCCAACAGCTCGCGCGATGCCGTGCATCGTCTTGAAACGATGGTGTTGATGGCGGGGGTGGATCTGCCCTTGCGCGCGATCCGCGAGCAAATCGCCGGCGCGGTGGACCTGATCATCCAGATCGCCCGGATGCGCGACGGCACACGCAAGATCGTCGAAGTCACCGAAGTGCAAGGCATGGAAGGCGACGTCATCGTCACACAAGAGATTTTCAAGTTCGAGTACGCCGGCGTAAAGGACGGCATGGTGCTGGGCAAACTCAAGCCCACCGGCATTCGCCCCAAGTTCATGGAGAAGATCGAAGCCGCCAACATCTTCCTGCCGCCGCAAGTCTTTGGCGTGGACCCGCGCCTGTTCCAATGACCTATCCCCTTCCCCCTTTCCTCTGCGGAAAGGGGGAAGAGTGGAGTTTTCCTATGCCCATAGATGCGACCACAGGTCTGAGTCTGCTCGGATTTCTTTCAGTGTTCCTGGTTTTCTTCGGACTCGATCGCCTGGTCGGCAGTCAGAGCGCCGGGATCGAGTCGCGCCTGGACCGGTACGCCACGCGCGTCGTGGCGGACTCGGAAGCCGGCGCGCAAAAAGCCAGTCGGCAAGACGCCTTTGCCGGTTTGAACCGCGCCATTTCCGCGCGCCGCGGCTCCAGGCAACTCGAAACGGAACTCGCCCGCGCCGATTTGAAACTGACGCCGTCGGAATTCATCGTCTTTAACATTACGACCGTCCTGGTCGGTTTCCTGATCATGCTACTCATTGGACGAAACAACTTTGCCTTTGCGCTGCTCGGCGGCGTAGTCGGCTTTTACGCGCCGCGCTTGTACGTCAAACGCCTACAGTCCCAGCGGCTGCGGGCGTTCAACAATCAACTCGGCGATACGCTCACGCTGCTGGCAAACACCCTGCGCTCCGGCTACAGTCTCTTGCAAGCCATGGAGACGGTCGCGCGCGAACTCCCGTCGCCCATGTCGGTCGAGTTCGCGCGCGTCGTCCGCGAAATCGGGTTGGGCTTGACCATCGAAGAAGCCCTTGCCCATCTGCTGGAGCGGATCAACAGCGACGATCTCGACCTGGTGATTACGGCGATCAACGTGCAGCACGAAGTCGGCGGCAACCTGGCTGAGATTCTGGATACGATCTCGCACACCATTCGCGAGCGCGTGCGGATCAAGGGTCAGATCCAAGCCATGACGGCGACACAGCGTTTGTCCGGCAACGTCGTCGCGCTTTTGCCGATCGCGCTCGGCATTTTCATGTTCATCTTCAACCCGGGATACCTTTCCAAAATGTGGCAGGAATCGTGCGGCATCCTCATGCTGATCTTCGGCGCGGTCACGATCACCGCCGGCTATTTTGCCGTCCGCAAGATTACGGACATCGAGGTATAGATGACGCTCATACTTTCGTCGCTACTTGGCCTCAGCGTCGTTTTGATCTTCATCGGGCTGAGCATTCCGGCGCAACCCAGCCGCGAACAAGCGCGGCTGCAAACCTATGGCACGCGACCGCGCACGCTCGCGGAGATCGAGATGCGGCAGCCGTTCAGCGAGCGCGTCGCCACGCCGCTCATTCGCGGCGTCTCCGCCTTTTTCACGCGCTTTACCCCGCAGCGCAACGTCGAAGAAATCAAACACAAACTCGACTTGGCGGGCAATCCCAATAACTGGACCGCGTCCGATTTCCTGGGCGTGCGCGGCTTGGCGTCGTTCCTCACCATCGGCGTCGTCATCCTCATCCTGTTTATGCTGCGCATGCCCTTTATGCAGATATTGCTCTTTGTGGGCATCGGCGGGTTCCTGGGCTTTTACCTGCCGTTGTTCTGGCTCAATTCCAAGATCGGCGCGCGCAAACACGAAATCGAAAGAGCGCTGCCGGATGCGCTCGACCTGCTGACGATCAGCGTGGAAGCCGGCTTGGGCTTTGACGCCGCCATGGCCAAGGTGACGGAGAAATGGGACAATGAACTCAGCCGCGCCTTTGGCCGCGTGGGGGCGGAGATTCGCTTGGGCAAATTGCGCCGCGAGGCGCTGCGCGATATGGCGCACCGCACCGACGTGCCTAATCTCACGAACTTTATCGCGGCGGTGATTCAAGCCGACCAACTGGGCGTGAGTCTCGCCAAAGTCCTACGCATCCAGTCCGAGCAAATGCGCGTCCGGCGACGCCAGCGCGCCGAAGAAGAAGCCGCCAAGGCGCCGGTCAAAATGATGTTCCCGCTCGTCTTTCTGATCTTCCCCTCCATCATGATCGTGTTGCTGGGACCGGCGATTCTCATTTTCACCTCGGGCGGCGGTTTCAATCCGAGATGACATGCGCGCCGTCAATCTAACGCGCCACGCGGTGCTTGCGGTCGAAGGACGCGTGGCGAACACCGCCTGGTCGCGCCTGCGCGGGCTGCTAGGGCGTCCGCCGCTCAAGCCGGGAGAAGGCTTGGTGCTGCGCGGCGAAAAGGCGATCCATACGATTGGCATGGGCTTTGCCATTGACGTCCTTTTTCTCGACCGCGCGGGACGCGTCGTCCATTTGATTCCAGCCATGGTTCCGTTCCGCGCGAGTCCCTGGGTGCCGCGCGCGGCAGACGTACTCGAACTGCCGAGCGGGACGATCGCGCAGACCGGCACTGCGCTGGGCGATCAGATCGAACTCTTTCTCGCGTGAGGGCAGGCAAAAGATGATCGCGCGGTTTGGGCGCGGCGTGCACGCGCTGCGTCAAGCGTTGCTCGATCTCTTGTTTCCGCCGCGCTGCGTCGCGTGTCGGCGCGGGGACGTCTGGTTCTGCGCCGCGTGCCGCCAAGCCATCGAAAAGATTCTGCCGCCGATCTGCGCCAAGTGTGGTCGTCCATTGTTGCGCAAACCATGTCCATACTGCCAGAAACTGCCCTTGCAGATTGACGGCACCCGCGCGACCGCTTTTTTTGAAGGGGCGCTGCGCGAGGCGATCCACGCGTTCAAGTACGCGCGCCGCCCGGAATTGGCGCAGCCCCTGGGAGAATTGCTCGCGGATTACCTCACGGCTTTTCCCTTGCCCGCGGATGCCCTGGTCGCCGTTCCACTTCACTCTGCGCGCGAACGCGCGCGCGGCTATAATCAATCGCGCTTGCTCGCGCGCGTGCTGAGCGACCGCTGCGGTTTGCCCGTCTGGGACAATGTGTTGACGCGCACGCGCGTGACGCTGCCGCAAGTCGAACTGGCGGCGGCAGCGCGGCGCGAGAATGTGCACGCCGCGTTTGCCGCCGACGCGCGCGTGGCGGGGACGCGCATTTTGCTGATTGACGACGTCTGCACGACCGGCGCGACCATGGAGGCTTGCGGGCTCGCGCTCAAGGCGCGCGGCGCGCAAGCGGTGTGGGGCTTGGCGATCGCCCGTACGCGCTGAATTTGTATGACAGATTTCTAAATTTGTCATACGCACAGGAGGTGATGCAACCGAATCTCTCGGTACCTTTCGTTCGCAACTAAAAACTCGTAAGCAGAGGAGGACGCCATGCAACTGATCGTCAGTGGCAAGAATCTGGAAGTGTCCGATTGGCTCAAGGACTATGCCGAGAAAAAGGTCGGCAAGTTAGACCGCCATCTGCCTTCACTCACGGAGGCACGCGTAGAACTTGCGCTCGAAAAGACCAAGAACGTCCAGCAAAGCCAGGTGGTCCAAGTCACCTTGCGATCCAATGGCACGATCCTGCGGGGCGAAGAACGTTCGTCTGATTTCACCGTCGCGATTGACGCGGTGGTGAACAAACTCCAGAAACAGATCGAGCGTTTCAAGAACAAGCGCAGCCGCAGCCGGGCGCACGCCGAGCCAACACCGCTGCCCACCGCAGTCGCAGCGCCGCCGGTGGAGGTGGAGGCAGAACCGCAAATCGTGCGCACCAAGCACTTTCGCGTCACCATGATGACGGCGGAAGAAGCCATCGAACAGATGGAACTGCTGGGGCACAACTTTTTCGTGTTTGCCAACCGGGAGCATGGCAAGGTCAACATACTGTATCGGCGCAACGATGGTAACTACGGGTTGATCGAACCCGAGTTGTGATCCAACGTGCACCTTGCGAATCTAGCGGGGGTTAGGGGCAAGTCCCCTAACCCCTTTGTCGTTGATGATGTCTCAATCCGTCACCCTCTTTCTCTTTGTCAAAGGCACTGCCGCGAGCGCGGTCCAAGACCTGGTCAATCAGGCGCAGCGCGCCGCCGCGCTGGATACGCTAGAAAAAATGCGGACACTTGCAGAAATCGGCGCGCGGGTCGTGGCGACGGCAAGCCCGGCATTCGCCGCGCAAGCCACCGCGCTGGGTGCGCACGTCGAGATGGACCCGCCGGGGGAATTTCACTGGGGCAAGCGCCTCGCCGCGCTCGTCGAAAAATATCGCGCCGCCATCCCGTTCTACGTCGGCGGCGGCAGCGGCGGGCTGATGCGCGCGGACGAATGGCGCGCCATGGCGCAGCGCGTCCTGAATGAATCCAACCTCGTCGTCACGAACAATTACTACTCGTGCGATTTCGCGGCGTGGACGCCCGGCGACGCGCTGGCGCAAGTGGAGCCGCCGCCGGTGGACAACGATCTGGCTTTTCGCCTGGGCGAGCGCGCCCGCCTGCGCGTCGAGGCGCTGGCTAAGAACGCGGCGACGCAACTGGACATTGACACGCCGACCGATTTGCTCACGCTCTCTTTTCATCCCGCGGTCGGCGCACGCTTGCGCGCGTGCCTGAACGCCGCGCGCCTAGACGCCACGCGCGCCGAACGGGTCAGAGAACTCTTGGGTAACCGCGCGGCGACCCTGCTCATCGCCGGGCGCGTGTCGGCGGCGATGGCGCAGTTTCTCGAACGCGCGACGCGGTGCCAATGGCGCATCGTGAGCGAAGAACGCGGCATGCGCGCGAGCGGCCGGGAGGCGCGCGGCGCCGCGCATTCCCTCCTGGGCCTGTACCTCGACCAGGTCGGGGCGCGCGAATTTTTCGCCGCGTTGGCGCGCCTGGCGGACGCGGCGATCATTGACTCGCGCGTGCTGTTCGCGCATCGTCGGCTGCGCCCCAGCGCGCCCGACCGCTTTCACTCTGATTTGATGGCGGCGGAGGAAATCCACGATCCCTTCGTCCGCGAGTTTACCGGCGCGGCGCGCGACGCGGCGATTCCCATTTTGCTCGGCGGACATTCGCTGGTATCGGGAGGAATGTATGCGCTGGTGGAATCTCTGGACACTTTACGTATCTGACGCCGGTTGTGGTATAATTAGCCCAGTCTAATCAAACTACTGATCGCTTTACGAGACACAGATGCCCAAATCCAAACCGCCCAAGCGGCAAGCCGCCCCCCGGAAAAAAGCGCGCGTCAAAAAGGAACCCTACTCGGCAGAATACACCGAGTACCTCGAGCGCTACGAGGTGTATGGCGAAGGCAAGCCGCGCCTTGGCGCCGCCGAGTTCGATCGCCTCGACGACGAATTGCTCGATCTGCTCGCGCTCGAAACCGAACGCGGGCTGAACGACGAACAGATCGTGCGTCTCCAGGAACTCGAGTTTCTCTTGCTCGACTCTGAGCAGTGATGCGCCGGGTGCTTTTCGTCTGCACGGGCAACGTCTGCCGCTCGCCGATGGCGGCGGCATTGTTCAATGCGCATGCCCAACGTGTGGGTGAGGAGACCCTGCTCTTCGCCGAATCAGCGGGCACCTGGGCGTTGGAGAGTCAAGCCGCGTCCGGGCACGCCGTCACCGTGATGGCGCAGCGCGGAATCAATCTCGCCGCTCATCGCGCACGCACGATCACGCCGCAGTTGCTCGCCGCCGCGGCAGTCGTGCTGGTGATGACGCGCAATCACGTCGAAGCGCTCGCCTCCGAGTTTCCCGCGCAGCGTCACAAGATTCATCTGCTGAGCGAACTCAAGAGCCGCTCTTTCGACATCGCCGATCCTTTTGGCGGCGCGCGGGAGGAGTACGAGGTCTGCGCCCGTCAATTAGAAGACTTGATCGAAAGCGGTTATGAGAAAATCAAAGCGTGGGCTCTAAGCGAACCCTTGACGCGCTCCTGAAACATATCCGCACGCGCATCGCGCGCCGCGTCCACGACCCGCGCGTCCAGAACCGCCTGCAATTCGGCAGCGCGCTGGGACTGGGCGTAGGGCTGGGGCTGACGCTCCTTCTGCTCACCGGCATCTTGGGCGTAACCCCCACGCGCCTTTCCGATCTCCTCTACCAAGCCCCGCCGCCTTCAGGCAACGTCGTGATCGTCGCGATTGACGCCGCCAGCGTGAAACAAATCGGCGACCTGCCGTGGGAGCGCGCGACCATCGCCGCGCTGATCGAGACGATCGCGCGCGCACACCCCCGCGTCGTCGGGCTGGACCTGATTCTCGTCGAACCTTCCAAAGACGATGCGCTTTTGGCGCAGGCGCTCGAGCGCGTGCCGAGCGTCGTCGAGCCGATCATCGGCGTGGGCTTGTCGCGTTTTCCCGCGCGCGCTGGCGCGTTTCCCCGTTTCGACGTGACGCTCGCGCCCGCGCGCGCGACGCAAACGGCGCGCGTCAGACTGGGGCATACCGTGATCGCGCCGGACAGCGATGGGGTTGTGCGACGCGTGCCGCTCGCCATCGCAGCCGGCGGGCACAATTATCCGGCGTTTGGGCTTGCCGCGCTCGAAGCGTACGCGAGTCAATCCGCCGTTCTGCAAATCGAAAACAACCAGGTCGCGTTTGGCGCGCTGGCTCTGCCGGTGGATGCGCAAGGGCAGATGCCGCTGAATTTCTTCAGTCCGACCGCGCCGCCGACGCTCTCCGCCGCCGACGTATTGCGCGGGCAAGCCAACCTCGCCGGGCTGCGCGACAAGATCGTGCTGATCGGCATGACCGGTTCGATTGCGCCGGAAAGTTTCAAGACGCCGCTCTCAGACGAGCGCAGTTTCAGCACGGTGGAAATCCAGGCGGATTTGATCGAGACGATCATCAGCGCGCGACTGTTGGTAGAACAAGACCGCCTGACCCAGGTCGTCATGATCTTTCTTTTGGCGATTCTCGCGGGCGCGACGCTGCCGCACGTTCGCCTGCTCTCCGCGGCGGCGCTCACGATCATCTACTTTTTGCTTTACCTCGGCTATGCGTTTTCGCTCTTCAATCGCGGCGTCATCGTGCAGCCGCTGTATCCGGTGCTCGCGCTCGCCGGCGCCTTTCTCGGCGCGATGACCTTCCGCTACTTTTTCGAAGAGCGTCAACGCGCGTCCATCACCCGGCTGCTGCGCCGGCACGTCGCGCCGGACGCCGTGGACCAGGTCACCGATCGTCTGGAGAATGGCGCGCTGCCGCTCGAAGGCATTCGCCGCGCGGTATCGGTTCTGGCGATTGACCTGGGCGAATTGGAAGGGCTCGCCGGGGCGCTGACGCCCCAGGCGCTGATTCGCTTGCTCGATCAACACGGCGCGCTGATCGTCGCTGCGATTTTTCGCCGCGGCGGCTCGGTACTGAAACACACCGGCAACAGCATCGTGGCAACCTGGAATCTGCTCACCGATCAGCCGGACCACGCGCGCGCGGCAGTGCGCGCGGCAATGGAGATCCGCGAAGACATCAGCGCGTTCAACCAAAAGCAGCCGAAAGAACTGGTCGTCAAAGTCGGGATGGGCGTTGCGACCGGCTGCGTCATCGCCGGGCGCATTGGCGCGTCCACGCGCGCGGAGTACACGATCCTTGGCGAGGCAGTCGGCATGGCGGAACGGATCGCGCTCAAACCCGAGCGCGGCATTTGCGTAGATGCGGCAACGCGCGAACTGATCGGCAAAGAGTTTGACACGCGCGAGGTGAATCCCGTCCGGCTGCGCCATCGAACGGAACCTTTGCTGGTGTGGCAATTGATCACGCCCGTCGGGCTGGAAGAGCCCTTGCCCCAAGAGGCAACGGATGCGAGCGAGAGCGCAAAGTGAAAGCCCACCGGATTCGGTGGGCATTCTGAGCCGGCTAGCAGGTTGTCGGAGAAGGAGATCAGAAACCCGTTTTAGGGGCGCGGGAATCGAGCCGTCGGCGTCTGGATCTAGCCGCGGCTGTCCACGACGACTTGCGCTTTGCCGCTGATGAGCAGCACGACCGCGCGGTGCGTGTGGCACACGTTGAGCGGCTCGTAGTTTTGGTTGAGAACGAGAGGCGATATTCAAACGCGGGCATATCCTAACCAAGCGCGAGCGGACGTCGCGCGGCTGCCTCGAATTCCTCCAGCCATTCGCGCGGAATGTTCGGATCAAGCGGCAGCGGTTCCAAAACGTTTGATACATTCATNNCGCTGAGCAGCAAGCCGTGTCCGCCATCGCGCCAACCTTGCAGCGAGATGTAGCGGCGCAAAAACTCGCGTGCTGGTTGACCGATCGCTCCACGCCAGCGCGCGCGCTTGCCCTCGGCGTGCCACACTTGCGCTTCGTAGCGCGTGTACACGATTTGTTTAGCGCGGAATTGCGCGAGCGTTTCATAGTTATAGTGGATGAGCGGCTCGCGCAAATAGCCGGCTGCGCCATCCCACAGCACCAGTTCGTGCACCGCGCGCGCGGGATCGAAACGCGCGCGCCCTTTCCGCAAGACGCGCGGCTGGTAATCCGGCGACCAGCCGGTATGGCGAATTTCCTTGCCGAGGATGATGTTGCGACGGGGAACCCAAAAACCAACAATTTCTGATTTTCGATTTTCGATTTTCGATGGCTGAGCATCGGTATTGAATTTTGAATTTTGAATTGCGAATTGCGAATTGCGAATTGCGTCGCGTATTTCTGCGCCGAGTGCCGGCGTGGCGCGTTCGTCGGCGTCAATGAAGAACAGCCAGTCGCCGCGCGCGAGTTCGATCGCCGCGTTGCGCTGCATCGGAAAACTGTCAAGCGCGCGGTGTTCAATCCGCGCGCCCATCTCCCGCGCGATGTCGAGCGTGCGATCCGTGCTGTGGTCATCCAGGACAAGCAGTTCGTCCGCCAAGTCGCGGACGGAGGCGAGGCAGTCGCGGAGGTGGCGTTCTTCGTTGTGGGTCAGGACGACAATAGACAATGTGGGCGCGGGTTTCATTTTTCCAGATACAGATCCATGCTCGGAAACGGAGACGGCATACGCACCTCCCTCACCCGTTCAAACTGCGCCAGACGCGCCGATACGCGTCAAGTCGCTTTGCCAATTCGTCTTGGGTAACCGCGCCTGACCGCGCTGCCGCTCGCGCCTTGCGCGCCGCGTGCCACAAGCCAACGCGCACGATCTGCCGCGCGGCCCAGCGAAACGCTGGCGAATAATGCTTCTCGAACAAGCGCAAGCGCGCGCGCCACAACTCGACAAACATCGCGTCGCGACGCGAAGCGTGACGCGTGCTCTGCGCTTCGTGATGCACGATCTCGGCTTGCGGCACGCACCAGATTTCCCAGCCCGCGCGCTTGATCCGGATGCACCAATCAATCTCCTCGCAGTAGATGAAGAACTGGTCGTCGAGCCAGCCCACCTGCGCCGCGACCTCGCGCCGCACGAGCAACGCCGCGCCGAGCGGATGGTCAATCTGGAACGGCGCGCCGCGCGCATACCCCGCGCGCGGATAGCGCCCGTTGAGCCGCGCATCGGTCACGCGCCAGTGCAGCGGAAAAAAATCCAGAAAAACCTGCGCCAGCGTTGGGAACCTGAACGCGGAATGTTGCAGCGCGCCGTCGCCGTAAACCAGTTTTCCGCCGCACGCGCCCGCACGCGGGTGCTCGTCCATGAACTTGACCAACGTCTCCAGCGCGCCCGGACGCACGACCGTATCGGGGTTGAGCATCAGCACATAGCGTCCGCGCGTTTCCGCAAACGCCTGATTGTTCGCCGCGCTAAAGCCGCGGTTCTCCGCGTTCTCGATCAAGCGCACCGACGGAAAGCGCGCGCGCACCATCGCCGCGCTGCCGTCCGCGGAGGCGTTGTCCACGACGAANNGCCATTCACCGGCAACTGATAACTGATAACTGATTGCAAACATTCCGCCAGCAACGCGCGCACATTGTAACTGACGATCACGATAGACAGATCAACCATTCGCCATTTGTCATTTGTTCATTTGTCATTAATCATTTGCTCATTGACCCACGCCGCCGCGCCCAACAATCCGGCGTCGTCGCCCAGTTGGGCTGGCGCCACCCGGACGCCGTGCCGCATCGAGGGCATCGCGTATTTGTCGAGCGCGGCAAGCATCGGCGGATAGAGCAAGTCCCACGCGTGAATCGCCACGCCGCCGCCCAGCACGAACAATTCCGTGTCAAAGTTGTGCAACAGGTTCGTCATCCCCAAGCCGATGAAAAACCCGGCGCGCTCGTAAATCTCGCGCGCGAGCCCGTCGCCCGCGCGCGCGGCTTGCGCGATCATCGCCCCGGTCAGTTGGTCAAGGTGGAGGCCGACTTGCGCGCGCAGTTTCGAGTCGCGTCCCCCGCGCAGCGCGTCGCGCGCATAGCGCACGAGCGCGGGTCCCGCCGCCAGCGCTTCCAGGCAACCGACATTGCCGCAGTTACAGCGCGGACCGTACGCGTCGAGCGTTTGATGACCCACTTCGCCGGCGAAACCGCGCCAGCCGAGGTACAACTGGTTGTCCGCGATGATCCCGCCGCCGATGCCGGTGCTGATCGTCATGTAGATCATGTGCGCGACGCCCTGCCCCGCGCCATGGCGATGCTCTCCCAGCGCGGCGAGGTTCGCATCGTTGCCGACGAACGCCGGCGCGCCCAGTTCTTTTTCGAGCCGCGCTTTCATCGGGAAATCCGTCATTCCCGGCAGATTCGGCGCCTGGAGAATCACGCCGCGCCAGGGATCGAGCGGGCCGGGCGCGCCCACGCCAATGCCGCGCACGCGCAACTGATCGCCCGCCACCTCACGCACACTGGCGACGATGCGCGCGAACACGGCTGCGACGCCTTCGGTCGCGTTGGCTGGCTGAGCCGCGCGCTTGAGAATCTGTCCCTCGCGATCACACAGCGCGGCGCGAACCTGGGTGCCGCCAAGATCAACGGCAACGATTCGGTCTGTCATAACGGCAACTCCCCTTGTCGCGCGTCAGTATAGCACGATTCGAGGCGAAGACAAAAAGACGACCGACACCAGATAGCAGACGACAGATAACAGACAACAGACGACAGATAACAGACAACCGATACCGCGCGCCCGATTTTTGTTTTCTCAATTTTCGCGGTATAATGGCAACGGCAAGTTCCTTGCGACGCGCCGACGCGGCAGCAGCGGGTGTTTTCTCGTCATAGGTCGTCACTCCACAAGCATAGCATAGTCTTTCCCATTTCCGAAATGGAGGCGTGGCATGAAACTCTCTCTAGGCAATTTGAGCGAACGTAATCGGCGCGTCGTGTTGCTGGTCGTCCCGGCGGTCATCGCAGTGGCTGCGATCTGCCTATGTATTTTTCTCTTTTTTCAACTCGCGCCGTGGCAGAGACTAATCCAGTCCATGCCCGTGCCTTCCACTCTAGTCGCCAGCACCAGCCCGACTTTTACCCCAATGCTTATCGCGGCGACGAACACGCCCATCCCGTTAGCGCCAACGAGTTCGCCGACCTTTACGCCCTTGCCCAGTTTCACGCCGACTTCCACGCGGACGGCCACGCCCACGCGCACGCCCACCATGACGCCGACGGCTGATCCCTGGGTTGCGCTTGGACAGTGGCGCGTCGGCTGCAACACCGAAATCAATTTCCCGCCCGTGAGCGCACGCCGCTTTAAATTCCAGATGGTTGCCGGCGGCGGCGACGACAAGACCATCTCGTTCATCTGCTGCAGTTCCGGCGGCGCGGCGTGGTTCGTGAACGGCGCGTGGCTGCCCGTCGCGAATCAATCGCTCACGCTCAAAGTTGGCGAGTGGCGCGAAACGAACGATTTCGAGGGCGCGAGCGTCAGCCGCCAGCGCTTTAGCGTCGGCTGCAATGACGGCGAGCCGATGGATGTGCGCGTGTTCTACCTGCCCGCGCCAACGCCTACCTTGAGCGCGTCCGCCACCCTGACGACCACCCTCGTTCCATCGGCTACCCTCACGGCGACCACCACGCTAACTTCGACGCTCACGCCCACGGCGACGCTGACCGTCACAGGTACAGTCACGGCAACGACAACCGTCACGACGCTCACGCCGACCGCAACCGTGACCTCGACTCTGACGGCGACGCCAACGCGACCGCCCGCGCCCAAAGGCGGCATCGCGTATCACAAGAACGACAATGGCATTGACCGCGTCTTCGTCGTCAGCGTGGAAAACAACCTGGTCACGCCGCTGGTTGACATCGGGCCGGTAATGGACCTGGCGCTCAGCACGAACGCGGCGTTCGGCGCGTGGTCGCCGGACAATACCAAGTTCGCGTACATCTCGACCATCTCGCCCGGCGGGTCCAACATTCTGCGCGTGCTGGATTTCAAGACGAACACGACGCGCCCGCTCTTTTCGTCCGACACCGGCGGCGGACTCTCCAGCCCCACCTGGTCGCCCGATGGCACGCGTCTCGCGTTCGTGCGCCTGGCGGCGAACCAACGCGTGTGGGCGATTGACGTCGTCAAGGCGGACGGGACGCGCTGTTCCGAAAAGTACGAGTGCGAGATCACGACCAACGCGCGCGGCGAGCAATTCCGCGGCGGCTTGAATTGGTCCAACCAAGGATTGTTCGCGCTCGCGTTCAACACGACCGGCGCAAATAACGTTTACACGATGTTCCTGGACGGCATCGGTCAGGTGAACATCACGAACAACCCGGCTGACGACAGCACGCCAGCGTGGAGCCCCGACGGCAAACTGATCGCGTTCACNNCCTGGTCGCCGGACGGCAACTGGCTCGCGTTCGCGTCCTTCCGGAATGGCTCGACCGATATCTACATGATGGACCTGCATGGCGGAAACGTCACCCGGCTGACCCAGACCGGCGGCGATCATCCGATCTGGTCGCGGTAAAGTGACATGGCAAAACACTTTATCCTCGTCGCCGGCAACATCGGCAGCGGCAAAACCGCGCTCACCGAACGCATCGGCGCGCGGCTGGGTTGGCGCACGGCTTTCGAGTCGGTGGCGGACAATCCCTATCTGGCGGAATTCTATGCCGACATGCGCCAGTGGTCGTTCCACTTGCAGGTATTCTTCCTGGGGCATCGCGCGCGGCAGCACCTCGCGCTCGCTCACGGTCCCGAATCCGCGATCGCCGATCGCAGCATCTACGAAGACGCCTATATCTTCGCGCGCGCGCTGCACCACCTGGGCAACCTGAACGAACGCGATTACCAGGCGTATCGCGCGGTCTTTAATTTGGTCATGGCTGGCTTGCCGCGCCCGGACCTGCTGCTCTATTTAAAAGCGCCGGTGAACATTCTCCTCGAACGGATTCGCCGGCGCGGCAGAGGCATCGAGAGTGGAATTAGCGAGGAATACCTGTCGCTGCTGGACACCTTTTACGAAGAATGGCTCCGCACGTTCGACCTCTGCCCGGTCCTGACTTTGCGGACAGATGATCTGGACTATGTGCACCAGCCCAAGCATCTGGACATTGTGGTGCAGCGCATCCATGAGAAACTTGCCGGCAAGGAAGACGTGATCTTCCCAAAGGAGTAGCAAGACACCAGGTTTCCCTGACGCACGCCGCTACGCTGCGGGGATGCTGTGCAAGAAACCTGGTGTCTTTTTAGTGGACGCGCTGGTCCATGCCTTGCCAGTACGGTTCGCGCAGGTTCGCCTTTAGGATCTTGCCCGTGCCGCCCTTGGGCAGCGCATCGCGAAATTCCACCGACTTGGGCACCTTGTACCCCGCAAGATTCGCCTTGCAGTACGCGATGATTTCCTCTGCCGTCGCGGTCTCCCCCGGTTTCAGCACGACCAGCGCGTTCGGCGTTTCGCCCCATTTTTCGTCCGGCACGGCGACGACCGCGCATTCGAAAATTTTCGGATGCGCGTACAGGCAGTTTTCGATTTCCACCGACGAAATGTTCTCACCGCCGCTGATGATAATATCCTTGCTGCGATCCACGATCAGCACGTACCCCTCGTCGTCCACGACCGCCATATCGCCGGTGTGGAACCAGCCGTCGCGAATCGCGTTCCGCGTCGCGTCGGGGTCTCTGTAATAGCCCTCCATCACGACGTTCGAGTGGACGACGATTTCGCCAATCTGCTTGCCATCGGGCTGGACGTCGTTATCGTCGGCGTCCACGACGCGCAGTGTGACGCCCGGCAAAGGATAACCGGTCTTGGTCTGCCGTCGGATTTTTTCCTCCGCCGATTCGTGCGCCAAATGCGCTTTGGGCCACGCGGCGGTGAGAATCGGCGTCGTTTCCGTCAAGCCGTAGCCGACAAAGCACAGGCAGCCAAAGCGCTCTTGAATCGCTTTGACCAGCGCAGGGGCGGAAGGCGCGCCGCCGAGATTGATGACCTTGAGACTCGACACATCGTATCGGTCGAAATCGGGCAAGTTCAACAGCAGATTGAAAACGGTTGGCACGCCGAACAAGCGCGTGACCTTGTGCCGCTGAATCTGTTCCAGAATGATCGCGGGATCAACTTTGCGGAGCATCACGTGCGTTCCGCCGACGAGCGTCAGGAATTGCGGCGTGCCCCAGCCATTGACGTGAAACAGCGGAACGATGTGCAGCACGACGTCGGTATCGGACAAGCGCATGCCCAGCGCGACGTTGTAGGCGTGGAGGTAGAGCGCGCGGTGCGTGATCGCCGCGCCTTTCGGTTTGCCAGTCGTGCCGCTGGTGTAGAACAATTCGGCGATGTCGTTCTCGTCAATTGCCGGCGGATGGTATTCTGCGCTGGCTGACGCGAGCAGCGCATCGTACTCGTGCGTCGCGATGTCGCCGCCCGCGCCTTCCATCACGACGAAGGCTCGGAGGGTCGGCGCCGCGTCCTTGATAGCGCGCACGAGCGGGAGGAAATCGTCGTGAAAGAAGAGGAACTGGCTGCCCGCATGATCGAGGATGTACGCGATGTCGCGGGGGCTCTGGCGGATGTTGATCGGGTTGAGGATGCCGCCGGCTTCGAGGACGCCAAAGTACGCTTCGAGGAGTTGATGCGTGTTGGCGGTGATGAAGGAAACGCGCGCGCCTTGGGCCAAGCCCAGGGCGCGCAGCGCGTTGGCGAGTCGGTGCGTGCGCGCGCCGAACTGGGCGTACGTGAACTGCTGGTCGCCGTCAATGACGCCGATCTTTTTGGCGAACAATTTTTCGGCGCGGTCGCGGAATTCCAATGGGGTTAGCGGGACGAACATGGAGATTCTCCTCACGTAAGAGATACAGCACAATTGATCGGAATTCTACAACAGGGCGAGGAGAATGACAAGATGG
>DHFK01000241.1 GCA_002400365.1 Anaerolineales bacterium UBA4826
ATCGAATTGAGTTCTTGTGAGGTGTACGCGAAGCGTGATGCGTGAGAGGGAGATTGGAGATTAGAGATCAGAGATTGGCTCTGGCTGCGTCGTAGTGGTCATAGATGCTCATTTCGGGGCTGTCCCAGTCTTCGGCGAAGGTTGCCAAACGCGCGCGTAAACCGGCGGCTTGCGCTTCGTCAACGCCGCGCGCACACAAGTCAATCGGACTGGGCGTCAAGAACGTGACGATGACGGGCGTTCCTTCGCGAACGCCGCGCGGCGCTTCAGGCAATTCAATCTTGCCGTTGCGATAAACGCCTTCTCTGCGGCAAGAATTATGATGCGAATGAGGGAAAGATGCAACCGCGGAATTCCCGGCAAATTGGTCATGCTGATCCGACATTCGGAAAAAAGGACCATCGGCTAGCAACTTTCCGTCACCCTGTCTCCGGAGGAAATGAATGAAACGTTTAGCAATCATACTGTCCACACTACTCGCGCTCACCGCCTGCGCCTCCGCGCCGCGTGGCGACGTCCTCGTCTATGTCGTCGCGCCGCTGTCCGGCTGGCAGGCGAACGGCGGACAGACGGTGCTCGGCGGCGCGCGCACGATGGCGGACCAAATCAATCGCGCCGGCGGCTTGCTCGGCTACAAGGTCGTCGTCAACGGACTGGACGACGCGGCGGATTCGGATGTTGCCAAGCAGCAAGCGGAAGAAATCGCGAACGCGATCAAGCAGGGCAAAAAAGTGATCGGCGTCATCGGACACCTGAACAGCGGGCAAACGCTCGCCGCGATGCAAATCTACAAAGACCTGCCGCTCGTCGTCATCACGCCGACCGCGTCCGAAGTATCGCTGACCAAGCAGGGCTATCGCAACTTTTTCCGCGTCAACGCGACCGACGCCGCGCAAGGTCCCGCGCTCGCGCGCTTTATCGTCGAACAGTTAAAGGGGACGCGCATCGTCGTCGTCCACGCGGACAACGAGTACGGCAACGGGCTGCGCGATCAANNGGCGTGACCGCCAAGTTTATTTGCTCCGACGGCTGCTTTAACTCGACCTACGTGGACGAAGCCGCGCCGGCGAGCGAGGGGACGTACGTCGGCGCGATCACACCCGATCCCAAAGTCGTCGCGGACAAGCAGTGGTGGCAGGATTACCAACAAGTGGAAGCGCGCAACCCGGACACATACAGCGTCCCAGGTTACGCGGCGATGACGGTGCTGGCAGAAGGCGTGAAGAAGGCAAATACCTTTGACGCGGCGCGCGTTGCCGATGCGATCCGCGCGCTCGATCTCAAGACGCTCGTCGGGCACGTGACGTACGACACGGGCGGCGACTTGCGCGAACAAAACGTGTACGTCTTCCAGGTGAAGGACGGCGCGTTCGCGCAGGTGTATCCGAAGCCGTGATGTGGAGATTGCTTCGTCGCTTCCTTCGACTCCGCAGCAAAAACCGCTGCTCCGCTCAGGACGCTCCTCGCAATGACGGCCTGAGAGGTTACTTCTTCGGCGGATGCGCTGGCGGGGCTGGCTTGTCCTTAACGCGGCGCACGCTGTTGCTGCGACACTTGGGGCACATCCGCTCGACATCGGTATCATAGACGCCGCAGAATTCGTGACCGCAGCGGAGGCATTTGAAGGTGACGTTCTCGCCCATTAGTTTCTTCCTTTCAAGACAAGGTGACCAGGTGACACGGTGACAAGGAGAAGATTCACCCGGTCACCGTGTCACCTTGTCACCCCGTCACCTTGTCATCCTTCCTCAGCCAACACTCTCCGTGTCAACTCGATTTCCTCAGGCGTCACACCCTGCCGAATCCGCTCCGCCTCGCGCATCACCGTGGCGAATTTCGCGCCTTCCGCCGCGCTGATCCATTCGAGTTGCAAGCGCTCCGGGCGAATGCCTTTGCGCTCCAGGCGATCCCACAACCGATCGACGCGCTTTTGCGTCCAGCGATTCGCGTTGATGTAATGGCAATCGGCGTAGTGACAGCCGGAAACCAGCACGACCGGCGCGCCGAGTTGAAACGCGCGCAGAATAAAATCCTCGTCTATGCGCCCGCTACACATCGTCCGAATGATGCGCGCGTTCGGCGGATACTGCATCCGGCTCACACCGGCGTAATCCGCGCCGGCGTACGAACACCAGTTGCACGCGAAGGTCACGATTTTGTTTTCAGGATTCTCCGCCAACGCCGCGTCGATTTGCGCCGTCAGCGCGGCGTCGGAAAAGTGCCGCATCGTGATCGCGTCAAAGCGACATTCTGCCGAGCACGCGCCGCAGCCGGCGCATTTGGCTTCCAGTACTTGCGCGATCATTTTCGTCTTGCTGTCCGCGAGGATCGCGCTGTACGGACATACCTTGGCGCACAAGCCGCAGCCGGTGCACACCTCGCGGTCCACGCACGCCGTGATCGCTTCGACCTTCAACTTGTCCGAGTTCAAAACGATTTGCGCGCGCGCCGCCGCCGCGCTCGCTTGCGTCACGCTGTCCTTGATGTCCTTCGGTCCCTCGGCGCAGCCGGCGAGATAGACGCCGCGCGTCGGCGTGTCCACCGGCTTTAACTTGGGATGCGATTCGAGCAGGAATCCTTCGTCAGTTTGCGAGAGCGTGAGCAGTTTCTTGATGTGCGCTTGGTCTTCGCTTGGCACCAAGCCAATGGAGAGTACGACCATATCGAGTTCGTGCTGCTCGACGCGACCCTGGGTCGTGTTGTCCACCGTCAATAGCAAATTACCACTTACCGGGTCTTCGACAACCTCTCCCGGCAGCCCACGAATATATTTTACACCCGCCTCTTTGCTGCGCCGATACAAATCCTCGAATCCCTTGCCGAACGCGCGAATGTCCATGTAGAAAACGCTGATGTCGGTATCGGGATAGTGATCCTTGAGCAACAGACTATCCTTGACCGTGTTCATGCAGCAGATGTTCGAGCAGTACGGTCGCCCGCGCGACAAACGCTGCCCTGAGCTTGCCGAAGGGTCGCCATTGCCTGAAAGCGTGCGCGAGCCGACGCACTGGATAAAACCGATGCGTTTGGGCGGCTTGCGATCACTGGGACGAATCAAGTGTCCGCCGGTCGGTCCGCCCGCGTCAATCAATCGTTCAAATTCGAGCGACGTGACGACGTTCTCGTGTCTTGTGTAACCGTATTCGTCGAGCGCGGACGGGTCGTACACGTCTAGCCCGGTGGCGACAATGATCGCGCCGACATCGAGGTTGATAATTTGGTCTTGCTGATCGAAATCAATACACTTGATCTCGCAGATGTCGCGGCATTTGCCGCACGCGATCGGCACATCGCCCAGACAATTGGCGTGGTCAATCACGTACGCCGACGGCACGGCTTGTGGGAACGGAATGTAGATTGCTTTACGGCTGCCGAGTCCAACTTCGAACTCATTCGGCACGACGATGGGGCATACCTTGGCGCAATCGCCGCACGCGGTGCACGCGCTCTCGTCCACATAGCGCGCTTTTTTGCGCACGCGCACGGAAAAGTTGCCGACGTAGCCCGATACGCTGACGATTTCGCTGTAGGCGAGGAGTTTGATCCGGGGATGCCGACCGGCATCCATCATCTTGGGTCCGAGAATTCAGATGCTACAGTCCATCGTCGGAAAGGTTTTATCGAGTTGCGCCATCTTCCCACCGATGGACGGCTGCTTTTCGACCAGATAGACCTGGTGTCCCGCGTCCGCCAGATCGAGCGATGCCTGAATCCCCGCGATGCCGCCGCCGATGACGAGCGCGGCGCGCGCGACGGGCATTTCGATTTCTTTCTGCGCGTTCAAATGCCGCGCCCGCGCGACCGCCATCGTCACCGCGTCCATCGCTTTGCGCGTCGCGCCGACCGGGTCGCTCTGGTGCACCCACGCGCACTGCTCGCGGATGTTCGCCATGTCGAGCAGGTACGAGTTCAGCCCGGCTTGCGCGAGGCACGCGCGAAACGTCGGCTCGTGCAAGCGCGGCGTGCACGCCGCGACGACGATACGGTTCAGGTTGTGCGCGGCAATGGCTTGCTTGATCTGCTGCTGACCCGGATCGCTGCACGTGTAGCGATTGCGCTGCGCGACGACGACGTCCGGCAACGTGCTCGCGTGCGCGCGCACCGCTTCGCAGTCCACGGTGCCCGCGATGTTGTGTCCGCACTCGCAGACAAACACGCCGATACGTAGGTCTTCGGTCATATGACTGACTCTACTTTCCGCCACCCTTGGGCATGCCGCAGATGTTTGGCGGAATCGAAATCACTTTGCGCCAGCAGCGCGTCCAGGTCCGCCACGTCGAGGAAGCGCCCGTGCTGGCGATAATCTGACCCGCTAGGAATCGTCAGCGTGCCATCCGGAAAAATCATGACGTACACGCGATCGAGAATCTGGCGCGTTAGAAAATTGATTTTGATGCGATGCGGCGTCGCCTCGACCTGGCGCTGCATCGCCGCGTACTCCTCGTCGGTCACGAGCAGTTCATTCCACTCTCGTTCGACCATCGAACGGGGAAAAGCGTGGAAGACGTTGTAGAAGACGCGATTGCGAACTTGCCTCGCCCAATTGTCGGCAAGCCGGACGATATTCGGCACATCGGCAATGTTCTTCTTGGTCACCGGCGTTGCGAGTTTCACGTCCATCGCTGGGTAACGCGCCAACATCTCCAGGTCGCGCAGGATCGCAGACAAGTGTCCTGCCTTCTTGGTCTGCGAACTGACTGCTTCGGACGCGCCGTCAATCGGCAGCGAGAGCAGGTCAATGTCGCGTCCGCAACGCGCCAGGAAATCTTCGGTCAGTTCGTCGCCGGTGGTGGACAGCGCAACCTCCAAGCCGATGTCTTTGGCAAAGCACACCAACTCGCCGATGTCGCGGCGTTTGAGCGGGTCGCCGCCGGTGAACACAACTCGCCGCGCGCCGAAGGCGGCGACGCGCAGCAGAATTCGCTTTGCCGTCTCGGTATCCACTTCTGCAATGTCTTGTGGTCCCCAGCAGTACGGACATTCCTGGTTACACTCGCTGGTCACGTGAAAGTCCATCGAGGCGACGGGTCCCGGCGTGGCGCGCACCCAGGTGATGCCCAGTTCGCGCCAGTACGCGCGCAGAAAATCGGTGAACGCCGGCGAGGGCGAGGTGAAGCGCGCGGGCGTGACGCGTATCCCGCGTGCGCCTAACGATCGCACCTCTTGAATGTCAATGTCCACGCGCGTCACCGGCGCGCCGCTGGGATGCCGTATTGGAAACACCTCTTGCGTTACGCGCGCCCTGCCCGTCACGCTGATGCGCTGCTCGGCGTCAACCCAGGACACCGTCACGCGCCCGTCGCGGCGAATGTTTGCCAGAGTGTGGTTGTCCGGCAGTGAGAGCGATACCAGATGACTTTCATCCAACGCCTCGAGCGATCCAAACGGCGCAGACCGGGGCCAGCCGTCCTCGTCCACCGTGGAGACGATGCCAAACACATCCGGTCGGCGAACCAATTCGAACATCTCTTGCGTCAGTTGCGAACCCATCACTTGGGACATCATCACACCTCACCAGGTTACTCTCATACCCACCCCACGACCAATTCCGACCAATCCACCATCTCAATTCCGATTTCATCCGCCATTTGCTGATCCATCAGCGCGCACTTGAAATGAATCTGGCATTTGAGGCACGCTGTCACCAGCACATCGGCGCCAGTTGCCTTTGCTTCGCGCAAGCGCTGCACCTGGATCGCTTTGTTCGCTGCGCCGCAATGCGTCCAGCCGTTTGTCCCGCAGCACGTCGCGTTGCGCCGGTTGTGTCGCATCTCGACGACCTGGTATCCGAGTTGCTCCAGCGCCTTGCGCGGCGCGGCGTAGATTCCCAGGTGGCGACCGAGGCGGCAGGGGTCGTGATATGTCACCATTTTCGATTTTCGATTGCTGATTTTCAATTTAGAATTCGAGTCTGCTAGCAGTTCCGACAAATGTACCACCTCGACGCCCAGTCGCACGCCGAATGCCGGATAGTCTACCTTGAGCGCGCGGACACATTCGGGGCACGCGGAGATGATGCGCTTGACACCGGACGCGCGAATCATTTCCGCGTTCAGCCGCGCGAGTTGCAGAAAGCGATCCACGTCCCCTTCCCATAACAGGTCGTGACCGCAGCAGCGTTCGCCGGCGAGTATTTGCGGTTCGATGCCGAGCGCGTTCAAGATGCGGAGGCTTGCCTGCGCGACTGAGGCACCGGCTATGCCAAGCGGCGCGAACAACGCATCGTAATATGGCGCGCAGCCGGCGAAAAAAAGTGTGTCGTGTGCCGAGTGACGTGTGGCAGGAGACGAATCGAAAATCGAAAATCGAAAATCAGAAATTGGCGACAGCCATCCCAGGCGATCCTGCTTCAGCTCCGGCTGCGTCATCATCCGCATCCAGACGTGGATTGCTTCGCCGTGTGTGCACAGCGCCGCTTGTCCACGCTTGCGCGCTTGTGTTCGCACGGCGAGCGTCAGCGCGGAATAATCAATGTTCGCCGGGCAGACTTGACTGCATTGAAAACAGTTGAGACAGGTCCACAATCGGTCGTCGTCGAGCAATTCATTATCGCGTTGCGTTAGCGCGCGTCCAACCGTCACGCGCGGCGAAAAGCCGCCGTCGTATCGCGCAATCGGACAAATCGCGGTGCACTTGCCGCACTCTAAACAACGGAGGATGCCGGAGGTGTGAATCGTCTGCTCTAGGGTTGTGTCCAAGAAGACCATTACTCCAACAACGTGATGCGCGATACGTGATTTGTGTTCCTTTCACGCATCACGCTTCACGTATCACGTTCTCCACAAACTCGTTCACCGTTCGCGCAAACTGCTCCCCATCATCTGCCGGAATCCATTTCAGCGCGATCCGCGTGTCCAATCCCATCAGGCGTCCCAAGGCATTGGTCTGCTCAAAGACCGCCGCGGCGCGCTCGTTACCTCGCTCATAGTGACACACACCCGGCGCACAGCCAAGCACCATCACGCCTGCCGCGCCCAATTCCAGCGCTTTGAGCAACAGTCCTGGCTGCAAGCGCCCGGTGCAATTCACGCGAATCACGCGCGTGTTTGCCGGGTACGTGAGTCCGCGTGCGCCGGCGAGTTCGGCAGCGGAATAGCCGCTCCACTCGCAAGCAAAAAGCAGGACGGGGTGAGGGGATGACGGGGTGACAAGGTGACAAGGTGACAAGGTGACAGGGTGACCGAGTGCCGCACGAATTTGTGCTTCGATTGCTTCATCGGTTGCGGACGAAATATTTGCGGCTTTGACCGGGCAGACTGAGACACAGTTGCCACAGCCGGCGCAGAGCAGGGAATCCACAATCGCAAGTCTACCACTGTCACCCTGTCTCCCGGTCACCTTGTCACCTTGTCGGTTTTGCATTTCGATTGCCGCAAACGGACACACCCGCGCACAATCGCCGCAGCCATTGCAGCGCGCCGCGTCAATTGTCGCCGCAGGCACCCCGTTGACGATCGCGCCGCGTTGGATGTGCCGCACGGCGCGCGCGGCAACGTCGTACGCCTGAAAGATCGCGCGCTCGGCATCGCATGGAAAATGCGCCGCACCACACACGTACACGCCCCGCTCGATTCGGTCCGATGGTCGGAGTCGCACGCGCGCATCGGCGATGAAACCATGCGTATCAATGGGCAGGCGCAACGTTTCGGCGAGTTGGAGGTTGGAGGTTGGAGGTTAGAAGGCACCCCAGTTGCCACAACGATCACGCCGGCTTGGACATGCTCACCACTACTCAACTCAACACGATACTGTCCGACTGCCCCACTGACCTGATGAACTGTCGTGTTTGTCTTTACACGAATGTTGGCGCGCGCAAAAATTTTCGCAATGCGTTCGCTTTCACCGCTCAATTCTGGCGCGCGTTCGACGAGCGTGACCGAGATCCTGGCATCGCTGATTGCCAACGCCGCGGTCGTCCCGGCAATTCCGCCGCCGATCACGACAGCGTGCGACGTGATTGGCGCACGGCGCGGCGGGTGTGGCGAACGTGCCGTCACGTCCGCAACTGCCATCGCGATTTGAGCGCGCGCTTTGGCCAGCGCGCCCGGCAAGTCATCGCGATGCGGCAACGCGCACAAATCGCGCACGTTGACGACGTTGATGAGCGATGGTTCGACTAGGCCATCCAGCGCGCGGCGGAATAACGTCGCGTGCGTGCGCGGCGCGCAACCGGCGATCACAACCCGGGCGCTGTGTCGCTCGGCAATCGTCGCGCGCATCCGTTCGATGTTCGCGGGCAAGCACCAGTAATTTGCTTGCTCGACGTTGGACAAATTTGAAATTTGTCCTACGGCAATTTTGCCGCCACACTCGCAGACGAAAACGCCAAGCGCCTTATCGTTCATCGCGATCCTGCAAAGCGTGTTCGCACAAACGGCAGGCGCGTCGCTCGTACTCCGACTGCCACACGTGCGCCGTGCGAATCGGTTGCGTGACATCGGCAAGACGAAGCGCGCCGGTTGGGCAGACCAACACACACGTGCCGCACTCGATGCAATCGGCGGACGAAATGCGGAACGGCGGGCTGACCGCGCGGTTCATCCCCCGTTGCGTCAGACTGATCGCGCTCACGCCGACGATTTCGCGGCAGGCGCGCACGCACAGCCCGCACAGAACACAGTCCTTGGCTTCCAACGTCACGTAAGGTGCAACGATGTCCAACTCGGCAGCCAGTGCGCGCACGATCGGCAGATGCGCGCCGGTCGCCATCAGCAACTCGACCACCGCGCGGCGCGTGCTGATGACCAGGTCGCTCCGCGTGCGAACGACGAGTCCCTCCTCGCACGGATACGCGCACGCTGCGACGAGTCGGCTTGCTCGCGGACTGACCAATTCGACTAGGCAGAGCCGGCACGCGCCGTAGGGCAAGAGTGCTTCGTGCGAGCACAAAGTGGGAATCGGAATGTTGTGTTCGCGCCCGGCTTGGAGCAGAGTGTAGCCAACCGGGACCTCTACCTTTTGCTCGTCAATTGTCAGCAGAACCATCTTTGTTCATTCCGTCGCTGTTCGCTTCGAGAACATGGAATGTCGAACCAGCGGTTTCTTGGATCGCCGCAGTGGTCTTGCCCTGGTCGCGCGCTTGCGCCGGCGCGATGGAAACTCGGCTTCCAGGTGCGCTTCGCCGCCACGAACCCAACCGGTGATGCGCGTGCCATCTTCCAGTTCGATGTCCAGACAGGTATGGCGGTCGAAACATTCTTCGCACACTTCGCCGTCCGCTAAATTGGCTGGCACGATCATGCTCACAATTCCGCGCTTGACGTTCCATTCGATCACGTCGTTGCCTTCGCCTTCGATCGCGATACCTTCCGTGCCGCAAGTGAACTCTGCGCCGCGGGCTTGAATCAAGTTATAACGTTTCATGGTTCTCTCCGGCATTCGAAATTCTAAATTCAAAACTCGATGGTATGAAGGTGAATTTGGAATTTCGAATTTTGAATTTAGAATTACCCAGCCAGCAGTTTTGCGCCGTACGCCAACCCAGTTTCAAACGCTTTCAAGTTGAATTCTCCCGTCCCCTTTGGCACGCTATCGCGCACCGCTTGGCGCAACGCCGCCGGCGATACGCTGTGAGCGAGCCCCGCCAAGAAACCGAGCATCACGATATTCGCCACCATCTTGCGCCCCATCTCTTCGGCGATGCGCGTCGCGGGGATGCGGTAAAGACGACCGGGCAGGTCGTCTCCACTTGGTTGAACCAAATCCTCGTCAATCAGCAGCAAGCCGCCCTCCGCCAAATCGCCGGCGTATTTCGCGTACGCTTCCTGGGACATGGCGACGACGATGTGCGGTCGCGTGAGATGCGGGTAACTGACCGGCGCCTCGGAGATGATCACCTGCCCGCTGCACGCGCCGCCGCGCGATTCGGGGCCATAGTTCTGCGTCATCGTCGCGTGCTTGTGATCGTGCAGCGCCGCGGCTTTGCCCAGGATGTACGCGGCGAGGATGATGCCCTGTCCGCCGAAGCCGGAGAGGCGGATTTCGGTACGGTTCACTCGGATTGATCCTTTCTGAACAGACACGGTGACACGGTGACACGGTGACCAGGAGATCATTTGCCGATGATCCATTTCTCTGAATGACGAATCATCATAACCAATTTGCCCAAGATGTTGTTGTAGATCGTGTACAGCTCACGCCCAGTCTTCGTGTCGAGATACCCGCATCTAACAGCGAACTCAAGCCAGACCTGGGTCTCGGCAGCTTCCGCTTCAGAATTGTTGAGCGAATTTGCAAAAGCGCCTTCGTATCGTCGTCGGCGCCATGCTTCTGCGATGTTCGAACACACTGCTCTGGATGACCTGCGAATCTGATCCGTCAGCGAATACGTCTCCTCTCTTGGAAACTTCTTCGTAACCTCGAAAATTCGCATCGCCGCGTCAAACCCGACTAGATATACTTCCAAATCCCGGTGGCTCTTGATCTTCTTTGCTCTGACTTTTGTCTCCATGTTTTCCTTCTCCTTGTCCCCTTGTCCCCCGGTCACCTTGTCACCATGTCACCCGGTCACCGTGTCACCGTGTCACCCGGTCACTCCGTCACCTTCTCTGCAGTTCCAAGTAACTCGGCTTCTCCACGTCCACAAACTTGCCCACCACAATCTGCCCGGTCAGCCCAATGTCCGCTTGACGCGGGTCAGCGCCGTGCTGGATCACCGAATGTTCTTTGTAAAAAGCCATCTGCTCCAACCCGGTCTTTTGCTTGTTCCATCTGCCGTACAGCGTGGGACACGGGCTGATCACTTCGACGAACGAAAAGCCGGGTTTCTGCAACGCTTCGCCGATCGCGCGCTGCAACCGGCGCACGTGCAGCGTCGTCCAGCGCGCGACGTACGCCGCGCCGCTCGCCGCCGCGAGATAAGCCAGGTTGAACGGATGATCGCGGTTGCCATACGGCGAAGTGCTGGTGCGCGCTTCGGTTGGCGTCGTCGGCGCGAGTTGTCCGCCGGTCATGCCGTAGATAAAGTTGTTGACGCAGATCACGGTCAAGTCCATGTTGCGCCGCGCGGCGTGAATGAAATGATTGCCGCCGATCGCGATGAGATCGCCGTCCCCGGAAAAGACGACCACCTTGAGTTTGGGATTCGCCAATTTGAGTCCAGTCGCAAATGGAATCGCGCGCCCGTGCGTCGTGTGAAATGAATCCATTGCGACGTAGCCGGCTACGCGCCCGGAGCAGCCAATCCCGGATACGATCGCGATTTGATCCACGTCTAATTTTGATTGGATCACTGCGCCCAGGAAGCAATTGAGCGCGGTCCCCAAGCCGCAGCCGGGACACCAAATGTGCGGCAGCCGATCCCGGCGCAGCAGGCGATCCATCGGATGATGCGGACTGGTCTCTGCCAATTCATGCCCATCCATCCGTTCCACCGGCTCGATTGTCTCTCCCTGTCTGCCCATCTCTGTGTTCCCTTGTCTCCGTGTCACCCTGTCACC
>DHFK01000207.1 GCA_002400365.1 Anaerolineales bacterium UBA4826
TGGTTACAGGGACACTACCAAGTGTCGAGAGGGTGCGTACCGCCTCGAAGTCCCAACGCTATTAGGTCAATCCGTACTCCAAAGGAGATCGCAGACGGGCAAATCTTCTTCAGACCTGCCCTATTCTTGGTCAGATAAGTCGCGTGCAAGGTTTTTGTCCAGCCGGGTTTCGGCCAGGACACCCTTCGGGTGTTTACTACAACTCTCCTCGAAATGCCTTGTCCACCGTGCTGGGCAGAAGTGCGTCCAGTTCTTCTTACGATTGCGCTGGAGTGATCCATGTATGCCAAACTCACGTCAATTAGCGACGGGCATCGTGACGATAATTCGCGTACCATGACCCGGCTGTGATTCAATTTGGAATGTGCCACCGCCAAACGTAGCCCGCTCTTGCATCCCGAGCAAACCCAACCCGCGTCCCTGGTCTTCCGAATCAAACACTGATGTCACATCAAAGCCACAGCCATCGTCCTGAACAGTTACTTGGACAAATGAATCGCGAAAGTCGAACGAAAGACCTAGGTGCTGCGCCGAGGCGTGCTTGGCAATGTTGTTGATCGCCTCTTGGACAATGCGGAACAGTGTGATTTCCATGCCCGACGGCAAGCGTCTCGCGATTCCTTGCACGGCGACTTTTATTTCGACGCCGTGCGGCGCTAAATGTTGCTCTGCATACGAGCGCAACGCCGCCAACAATCCCAGGTCTTCGAGGACAATTGGTCGTAGGTCGAGCATCAGTTCGTGTGTTCGATCCACGGCGCGCGCTGCCACTGATCGCGCGTGCAGCAGACGCTGCTTCAATCCGGCTTGTTCCGGCGGCAGAGCGCGCTCGGCGGCGTCCATCTCCATCGTCACGGCGCTGAGCACCTGACCCAGTTGATCGTGCAAATCACGCGCAATCCGTTTGCGTTCTTCTTCCTGCGCGTTGTTCAGTTTTTCCAAAAGTTGACCGCGCAGGGCTTCTTTGTGTTGCAGTTCATCGTAGAGTTGCTTGTTTTCTATTTCTTTCGCTTGCAACCCTTCCGCCATGCGGTTGAAGGCATCCGCCAATTCTCCCACCTCGTCGCTGCTGGCAATCAACGCCCGCTCTCCCAGGTCGCCGCGCCCGAAGAGTTTGATGGTCTGGACGAGTTGTTCTAATTTGGTAACCACCAATGTGCTCATCATGAGATTGACAGCGATGATCGCGAGCAACATGACGGCGAACGACCAAAGGACGCTGTCGCGCAAATCGGTCGCCAAATACTGGTCAACGCCTGTCAGCGAAATGTCCGTCAGCAAGACCCCATTGAGTCGCGCGCGCGAGTCATGACACTCGTAGCACTCTGGTTGATTCTCAATGGGCGTCATGGTGCGAAAAATTCGCCCATTGACTTGCGTAAGGATTACACTCCCCTTGCGTTGCTCGGACGCATAGCGATGACAAACCTGGCAAGTGGGGTCTTCTTGGCTGAGGCGTGCGCCAACCGTCTGACCTTTCGGCGCGATCCGGATTTCACCTTGTTTGTCGAGGACGGCGAGGTTGACAATCTCACCTTGCTGGGCGACCGCGTCTACGATCTTTTGGATTTCGCCAAAGTCGTTGGTGAGCATGGCATGGCGCAGGCTGCCCGTGATCACTTGTCCCATGGCGGTCGTCGCGCGTTCCAAATTCCCCATCAAGACATCGTGGTGTCGCCAGTACTGAAAGTGGGAATACGCCCCCAGGATCGGCACGAGCAACACCACCGCCCCAACGGTGATTTTGAAGCGAAGACTGCGCAAGAATCGGTTTGCGCGGATTGGCATGGGTCGGCGACTATTTCTGCCAGGCGCGCAGCAAGGCGATGATGTAACTCAGTTGCTCGTCCGACAAGATATTTTTGAAACCATCCATCGCCGTCCCTTTGCGCCCGACCGCCACAAAATCGACCAATTCCGAATCGCTCTTGGACTGGATGTATTTGCTGTTGCGTAGACTCTTGCCCAGACCGCCGCTGCCATCGTCGCCATGACACGGCGCGCAATTGCTCGCGTACAATTCCTTGCCGATCTCGGACGGCGGCAAGAGCGCGACCAAACGCGCTTCGGCTTCGGAGAGATGGTTCCCTTTGACCAGCTCGAGCGCGGCGTTGATTTCTTTGGTCTGCGAACTATTTGCCAGCGGCAGCGCCGCGCTCAGGTAAAATCCCGCATCCACCTTGTCGAATTGTCGGATTGCGAACAGCGCGTTGCTGATCTGTTTCGCCAACGAGGTTGTCGGGGTCACTTCGCGTCCTTCGCGCCACGCGCCGAGCAAAGCGATGAGATCGTTGATCTGCTGAGGCGCAAGCACGGTGCCCCAGGTCGGCATTCCTTTCGCCGGGCGTCCATGCATGATCGTGTCGCGATACCAGGCATCGTCAAATTCCTTGAGTCGCTTGGCGTCGTTCAACGCTGGCGCGGCTTTGGCGCCTTTGCCATCTTCGCCGTGACAGATGGCGCACGTGCCAGCAAAAATCGTCGCGCCGCGCGCTGGGTCGGGCGCAATGGTCGCGATCACTGGTTCAGGCGCGGTCGGTTCCCACGCGCGAATAAAGGCGACCAAGTGCGCGATTTGTTGATCGGTAAACGGACCGCCGTGCGTCTGACTCCAGGCAGGCATGATCGTCCCTGGCACTCCAGTGCTGATCAACCCAAACAAGGTCTGATCGGTCGTCGTCTTGAGGAGCGTGCGCGAGTTGAGCGCGGCGCCGAGCTTGCCTTCGCCTTTTTCGCCATGACACGCCGCGCAGTTTTCCGCAAAGATATTGCGTCCCGCCGCCACGGCGGTCGATTGGTCGGCGGCTTGGACGGTTTGAATGCGCGTGGGTTCGAGCCAGAGATAGATTTGAAAGACGATCATGAGCGCCACGGTCAGGATCAAGCCCGCGGCAATAAACGGCGTATAGTTTTCTCGCGGTCGCATGGCATACCTCATCCTGGATGAAACACCTGCGAAGGATCGAACGCATCGCGCATGATGGGATGCCCCGTATCCACCACCAACTTGCCCTCTTTCAAACTCACCGGAAACAGATCGAGGGGGCGCGGCGCAGGACCACCTAGCACCTCACCTTGCCGGTTAAAGATCGAACTGTGGCACGGACAATTGAATTCGCCGCTGGCTTCGCGCCAGGGAACTGTACAGCCCAGATGCGTGCAGCGCTGCCACAACGCCAGCACGCCGCCGTCTTCCAAACGCGAAATATATAAACGACCTTTTTGAACATAACTCACCGTGTTCAGCCCGAATTCCTCCAGCGTGCCAGCGACCACCTCACTGCCAAACGAGCCGGACTCGACCCGCGGCTTGAAAAACTGAAACAGCGCCACGCCAGTCTCGGCGAACAGACCGGCGAGCGACAAGCCCCACAGCCAGCCCAGAAAATCGCGGCGATTTAGTTTTTTATTTGTTCCGACACTCGTTACCATCTTTCGCTCCTCACGCAGTTCCTACAATCCATCCCATGGATTGTAGCCATTCGGCATTTGCCACGGCAAGTACAACTTGAATCCCGGACCGCGAAACAGGAATCCGCTCACGGTCAGCACCACTGCGGAAACGATCATCACGGTGAACAAAGCCAGCATCACTTGTCGCGTATTCGCTTTGAGTCGCCAGAGTGCGAGCGCTGGCAGAATGACGATGAGCGCGATGATGGCAGCGGGCAGCAAGCCCTGCGCGATCCACTGCGGCGCGACGGAGCGCAACAACTCGCGCAGACTGAACGCATTGTCCAGCACGATGTACGCCGTCATCGCGACCGCCGCGTAGATCGCTGTCCACACGACGATGCGCTTGCCACGCGCGGACGCAAACCAGATGCCGGCATCCTCGCGCGCGTGGTCAATGTACGGCAAGACGACCAGGAACAAGACCAGTGCGCCGGGAATAAGAACGCCGGCGACGACCGGGTGCATGTGTTCGAGCAGTTCCTGCAAGCCGATAAAATACCAGGGCGCTTTGGCAGGGTCGGTCGTCACGAATGGATTGGCAATCTCTTCCAGCGGCGCTTGCTTGATCAGCGAGAACAAAAAGATCGCTAGGGTGATGCCGAGAGATAGAACGATCTCCCAAAGCAGGACGATTGGAAACGCGAACACCGTATCGTCTGGTCCCTTGTCTACCATCGCGCTTTCGCCGCGCACCAGTTCGACCAACGCAAAGGTCTTGTCGGTGTGCTTGGGGAAAATGTCATCGCTAACTGGAGTTTGAGCCGCCATTTACTTGACCTCGGAATTGCGCCTTGCCGCCAAGCCGCCGTCTTTGCGCACGCGCCAGATATGGAGCGAGACAAGCAATCCGATCAAGAGCGGCAGGATGGCGACATGCAGGGTATAAAACCGCAACAGCGAATTTTGCCCCACCTCGGTTCCGCCGAGCAAAAGTTCGCGCATCATCGGTCCCGCGACGGGCGCATAACTCGCAATGTTCGTGCCGACCGTGATCGCCCAGTACGCGAGTTGGTCCCACGGCAGAAGATAGCCAGTAAAACTCGCGCCGAGCGTGAGCAAGAGCAGGACGACGCCGACGATCCAGTTGAATTCGCGCGGCGGTTTGAACGCGCCAGTGTAGAACACGCGCGCCATGTGCAGAATCACCGCCAGGACCATCGCGTGCGCCGCCCAGCGGTGCATGTTGCGTGTGAACTGTCCGAGCGGAACCGTCATTTGAATGTCTTTCATCGTCGGGTACGCGCGCTCGATGGTGGGCGCATAGTAGAACATGAGCAGTAAACCGCTCCACACGAGCAATGCGAATAAAATCGCCGAGATGATGCCCAGCCCAAACGAGTACGACCAGCGCAAACTCGGACGGCTGACTTTGACGGGGTGCAGGTGAAAAAAGATATTCGTCGTCATCACCAGCGAGCGGTCGAGTGGGTTATCGGGCAAGCCGTGGCGGAAGAACGAACGCCATACGCGCGATTCGGTTAGTGGGGTTAAAAGCGACGAACGGGTCATGGCAACTCCCAACTCCAAAATCCCAAATCCCAACTTTCAATCCTTTGAGAATCAGTTGTTGGGATTTGGAACTAGATGTTTCTACTTTGTTGGCAATGTCTGCGCGAACGAGATCACATTCGCAATGTCTTCGAGCGTCCAGCCGAGACCCAAGCCCGAAGGCATTGGCTCGCCTGGTTGTCCAAAGGCAACCTTGTGGAAAGTTTCCCACGGATTGTCCGCGGCAACCGTTCCAACGTACTCGGGTGCTTTGTCATCGCCAAAGTTGATCTTTTTGCCGTCGTTGCCGTGACACGCCGCGCAGGTCGCGGTGAATTTGACTTTGCCCCTTGCTGGGTCGCCTTTCACGGACTTGTCGGCGTTGATGAACGTGGAAACGTCCTTTATTTCTTTTTGAATGAACTCCACCATCGCTTTGGTCTGCGCGGCATTGAGCGCCTTGGAAAAGTCGTGGTCTGCGTTTTTCTTGCCCGTGAGCCACGCCGTCAATTCGTCCGCCGATTTGGAGGCGGAACCGAGAACGCCGACAAAGCCCGTCTTGTGCGAGCCAGAACCGTACGCGCCGTCCTTGCCCTTGTAATCCCAGCCGTGACATTCCTTGCAGCGCCAGGTNNCTGGCGGCGGGCGTCTTGGCAAGCGTCTGTGCGTACGCTAGAACGTCAAGGTAGTCCTGAAGCTTCCATTCGTTGGAGAGTCCAGAGGGCATGGGCCATCCTGGCTGTCCAAAACGCACCTTGTGCATAAACTCCCACGGATTGTCCGCCGCGACGTGTCCGACAAACTCCAGCGCGGCATAGTCGCCAAAGTTGATCGCGTTGCCTTGCGGTCCATGGCAGTTGGTGCAGACTTTTTCGTACTGTGTCTTGCCGTTAGCGGCGACGCCGCCCTTGGACGATTTGTCGGCGTTCACCATCGTCGCCGTGTCAACCTGTCCTTGCGTGATGAACAATGCCAGGTCGACCAGGTCTTGCTCTTTCATAACTTGCGAGAAATCATGATCGGCGTTGGGCTTGCCTTTGAGAGCGGTGACAACATCGGCAACGGACTTGCTCTTTGCGCCCGCGACGCCGACAAAGCCCGTCTTGTGCGAGCCAGAACCGTACGCGCCGTCCTTGCCCTTGTAATCCCAGCCGTGACATTCTTTACAACGCCAGGTGTCACCACCTTTGCGTGTGTTGGTGGTCTGGGTCTTCCACNNGGCGCTGCGGCGGGTGGCTTGGTCGCGGGGACGGCGGTTGGCGCGACCGTTGGCGCTGGCGTGGCGCAACCAATCATCAGCGCGCCGATCAACACCAGCAACATGCTTGCCGAAATCATCCCGAATCCGAGATGCTTCTTCATCGAACACCTCCTANNAGGACTTGCTCCGTAAAACGAAACGATTCCATCTTGACGGCTTCGGTGGGGCAACGCGCGGCGCACAAGCCGCACCGAATACAGCGCGTGGGATCGAGCAGCATTGCCGATGCGGTTTTCCATTCGGCGGTGCGTCGCGCGATCGTCGCGGCGACCGTTTCATCGCCCGATAGATCAGACACGCGTACGATCTTTAGGCAATCCATCGGACACACGTCCACACAGCCATTGCACAAGATGCACAAATTTCCATCGAAGATTGGATTGAGCGTGCAGACCAGGCACCGCGAACCTTGCTCGCGCGCGGTCGCTTCCTCAAAACCGATTTCGACGCGCGCGACGCCGATGCGCCGTTCGACGGGCAACGCAGGCGGCTGGCGCCGCGGCTGGCGTAAGTAATCGCGCAGCGGCGCGACGCGGGGATACTCGCTTTTGGGAATCGGCGTAAAGAAACCTTTGCGTACGATGCGCGGCTGGGCGTTTTGCAAATACGCGTGAATCCCGCGCGCCGCGCGTTGTCCATCTGCGACGGCATTGATGATGAGCCGTGGACCGAACGCAATGTCGCCGCCAGCGAACACACCAGGTGCGGTGGTCATCAGCGTTTCCTTGTCCACCGTCAGCGTGCCGCGCGGCGAAACCTCGATGCCATCTGCGGGCTTGACCCATTCGAACGAACCTGTCTGTCCGATGGAAACGATTACGCTGTCGCATTCCCAGACCTGCTCGGTCCCTGGGTTCAATTGCGGATTAAAGCGACCGCGTTCGTCAAACGCGCGCGCGACATTCAACGTTTCGAGTCCGATGGCGTGACCATTCGCGCCGATAATGCGCTTGGGCGCAAAGTGATTGTGGATGGTGATGCCTTCCTCTTCGGCTTCGGCAACCTCGATGGGATCGGCGAGCATTTCGTTGCGGTCTTCGACGACGAGACATTGGACTTGGCGCGTCGTGCCGAGACGCAGCGCGGCGCGCGCCACGTCGAGCGCAACGTCGAGATCGCCGCCCGATTGCGCGGGCTGACCCAAACGCGCGGCGGTGCGCGCGACATCCATCGCGACGTTGCCGCCGCCGATCACGAGCACGCGCTTGCCCAGGTCGAGATTGTATCCGCCCAAGTTGACGTTGATCAAAAAATCTACGGCGCGCAGCACGCCGTCGAATTGCTCGCCCTCGACGTTGAGATTGCGACTCTTGTACGTGCCAATTGCGATGAACACCGCATCGAAATCTCTTCTGAGATCGGCAAGCGAAAAATCGCGTCCAATGGCTTGATTGAGTTCGAGCGTGGGACCGAGCGCGAGGATCGCTTGAATTTCGAGATCGATCAATTCGCGCGGCAAACGATATTCTGGAACGCCGAGGCGCAACATGCCTCCCGCGACGGGCGCAGAATCGAAAAGCGTGACTTGATGACCGAGCAATCCCAAATCGTGCGCGCACGAAAGCCCCGCGGGTCCCGCGCCAATGATCGCGACGCGCTTGCCCGTTTTCGGACTGTGCTGGCGCGCGGCGACGAGTCCACTGCGACTGGTCGGAAAAGTGGTGTTGCCCAGGTCGAACGTGTTCGTCGCGCCGACGTACCCTTTCCACGCGGGCGCGTGATGCGGCTCACCCGTCTCGCCGAGGTAGACGCCGTAGCGGTCGTTGACGAAGCGCTTGAGCGCGCGAATCGCAATCGGCGCGTCGATCTTGCCGCGGCGACACGCGGCTTCGCACGGCGCGCCGCAAACGTAACCGCAGGTGGAAGCAAAGGGGTTGGTTTCGCGCGCGATGAGATACGCGCGTTCGTACTCGCCGCGCGCAATCGCGCTGACGTACGCGCGCCCATCGGTACGGACAGGGCAGGCGTTCTGGCACGCGACGGTTTGCTGATAAAAGGTGAGATTAGGCAGGGTGACGCGATAGGATGCGTTGGGCATACATGCTCCTACCGTGAAAGTTTATCAGAGGAAGGTGTATTTTGCGTCTAGATTATGTGTGGGGTAAGTGGAGGTTATTCGAAACGATAGCCAAAACCGCGCTCGGTGATGAGATGTTTGGGGTCGCCTGGATCGGCTTCGATTTTTTTGCGGAGCGTCCAGATGAAATGTTTGACGTGCTCGATCTCGCCCGCGTACTCTTGCCCCCACACGTCGGCGAGGAGAACTTCGCTGGGGATGGTGTGGTTCGCATGGCGCGCCAGGATTTCCAAGAGTCGAAATTCGGTGGGCGTGAGATCGATCTCGCGTCCAGCCGCCGTGACGCGCCGTTCGTCAAAGTCAATGCTCACGTCGCCGCTCACGAGCGAATGCGTGGAACCGTGTCCACGTTCGGCGCGTGCCAAGACTGCGCCAACGCGCGCCACGAGTTCGGCGAAAGAGAACGGCTTGGTCACATAGTCGTCCACGCCGAGGCGAAACCCGCGCAGTTTGTCGATCTCTTCGCCTTTCGCAGTGAGCATGATGATCGGCATCGCGGCTTGCTCGCGCAACTGTTTGCACACTTGCCAGCCATCCATCCCAGGCATCATCACATCAAGCACGACGAGCGCAGGGTTGGTTTCCGCCGCGAGTTTCAAACCCGCCGCGCCTTCGTTGGCGATGAGCGTCTGATAGCCCGCCGACTGCAATTGGCTGGACAGCAATTCCAACAACACCGCATCGTCGTCGATCAGCAAAATTTTCTTGGGTGGCATTGTTACCTTGCGACAGGAAGTGTGAACGAAAGAACTGCGCCGCCGTCGGGATGATTCTCCGCCCAAATGCGCCCGCCTTGGGCTTGAACGAGTTGGCGGCACACGTACAAGCCGAGTCCGTAACCGTACGCGGCTTGGGCGTCGCTGCTATCGGTGCGATAGAATTTGTCGAAGATGCGATCCAAATCGGCGGGCGGAATGCCCTTGCCGAAATCGCGCACACTGATCGTCACTTCGGTTTCGTCCGCGCGCGTCTCGACGACGATGTTTTGGTCGGGCGCGGAATATTTGTCGGCGTTATCGTACAGGTTCGCCAACACTTCGGCGACGCGATCACGGTCGGCAAAGATCAACGGCATCCCCGGTTTGATGGCGAGTTGAAACGCGCGCCGCGTGCGCCGCGTCCGAATTTGTTCGACGGTTTGCTGGAGAATCGGCGCGAGCGAGATCGGTTCGGGATGCAAAGTCAGTCCGCCCGATTCGATTGCGGCGGTGTTGAGCACATCGCGCACCAAGCGGTCGAGCCGGTCGATCTGCTGATTCAAAATCGTGAGCATTTGTCGGCACGTCTCATTCAACGCGCCGCCATTCGCGACGATGCTTTCGACCGCGCCGTTCATATTCGTGAGCGGCGCGCGCAGTTGATGCGCGACGAGCGAGACAAACTCGTCGCGCATCTGATCGAGTTTTTTCAATTCGGCGTTGGCGCGCCCCAGTTCTTCAACTTTTTCAGCCAGTTCGCGTGTGCGATGCGCGATTTGTTGATTGAGATTGGTGGTCAGCCGTTGGATTTCTTGATCGCGGCGCTTGCGCTCGGTCGCCTCGCGCAAAATGACGGACATGCCCGCGTAATGTCCCGCCGCATCGTCGAGTCGCGTCGCGGTCACGTCCACGTCCACGAGACGATTCTCTGCATCGCGGCACGTCGTTTCGTGACCGCGCACAAAGCCGCGGAGCCGCACCATCTCGGACAGCCAATCCAATTCAACTCTCGCCGCGTCGCCGCCGCCAAGAAGAGTGTCGAACCGCTGCCCGCGTATTTCTTCGGACGCAAATCCCAGGAGCAGTTCCGCGCCGCGATTCCAGGATTCGATTTGCCCACTCGCGTCGAGACTGAGAATCGCATCGGCGGAGGTCGCCGTTATCGCCGCAAAGCGATGTTCGGCGGAAAGGGTGCGCTGGTCTTGGTTCTCTTTTAGCTTTAGCCAATCGCCCCATCGTCGCAAGAGCAAAAAGGAGACCAGGGGAATGATGACCGCAAAAAGCAGAAGGTCAGCGCCAAAGTAATTGGACGCGCCATAGACATCGTGAATCCAGCGCCCTGGACCGAATTCGTACAGCACGAACAGAATGCCGATGGCGAAGGGGACTGTCCACTGGAGTATATGGATGCGATGGGAAAGTTTAGCAAGGATCATAAAGGGCCTCCGCGCAAGGTGAGGTCCGCAAGCAAATCACCGCCGCAGAGATCAACCGCGTACGTGAGAGGAGAAATGCAGCCATCGCACTCTTGCGCGGCGGAATGACCACAGGTTTTGTGCTGTGCCAGCGCCGCGCGGAAATCGGTTACGGCGATCCAGAGCGGGGATTGCAGATC
>DHFK01000032.1:0-124 GCA_002400365.1 Anaerolineales bacterium UBA4826
AGGCAGGGTGTGATTGAGTGAGAGGAGACAATGGCTTATCCTGATTTACATGATCATCTCAAGATGTTGGAAGCGCGAGGGTTGCTGCGACGCATAAAACAAACGATCAACAAAGATACCGAGA
>DHFK01000032.1:166-23544 GCA_002400365.1 Anaerolineales bacterium UBA4826
GCGCAAGGCGTGGCTTTTTGAAGATGTGACCGACGCCAAGGGACGCCGCTATAAATTTCCCGTCGTCGTCGGCGCGCTCGCGGGCACAACTGAAATCTACTACCTGGGCATGGGCTGCCAGAGCGCCGAGGAGGTGGAGGAGAAATGGAATCGCGCGCTCGTGCATCCGATTCAGCCGATTCTGGTTGAGAACGCGGCGTGCCAGGAAGAAGTTCACATCGGCGACGAGTTGCAGCGCGAGGGCTTGGGGCTCGACGAATTCCCGGTGCCGATCTCGACGCCGGGGTTTGACAACGCGCCGTACNNGCGCAGGGCAAGCCGCTGCCCGCCGCGCTCGTGATCGGCGCGCCGCCGGCGGTGTCGTACGCCGCCGTGCAAAAAGTCGCGTACGGTTTGGACGAAGCAGCCGTCGCCGGGGGCTTGGCAGGCGAGCCGATTCGCGTCGTCAAATGCAAGACGGTTGACCTAGTGGTGCCAGCGGAAGCCGAAATCGTCATCGAAGGATACATCAGCACCGAGTTCGTCGAACCGGAAGGACCGTTCGGCGAATCGCATGGCTATATGCACCCGCGCCAACTCAACCCGTTCATGGACGTGACGGCGGTGACGCACCGCAAAGATGCGATCACCGTTTCGTGGATCAGCCAGGTCACGCCGAGCGAATCCTCGGTCATCAAGAAAACCGGCTATGAGTTGATGTTCCTGCGCCATCTGCGCGACGAGTGCCGCGTCAAGAGCGTGCTGCGCGTCGAGATGCACGAGCCGCTGACGAATCTGCGTAAACTCGTCGTCATTCAGATGCGCCGTCCGACCGAAGCCGAGGTGTGGCGCGCGCTGATGGCAGCCGCGTCGTTCCATCCCGGCGTCGCCAAGATCGTCGTCGCGGTGGACGAAGACATTGACCCGCGCGATGAAGCGGCGGTGTTCTGGGCGATGTGCTACCGGATGAAACCGCATCGCGACGTGCAAATCGTGCGGGGCATGGAAAAAGGACACGCGCCGCCGTTTCACTACAAAGACCAAACCGAAGGCACCGACGTCGTCGCGTACCACTATCCCGCCGACGATTCGTGGATGCTGTGCAACGCGATTCTCAAAGAGCCGTTTCCGCCGATCTCGCTGCCCAAGCGCGAGTACATGGAGCACGCGCGCGAGTTGTGGGAAGAACTCGGCTTGCCAAAATTAAAGCCGCAGATGCCCTGGTTCGGTTATTCGCTCGGTCAGTGGGACGAAGAACTAGACGAGGAGGCAGCGCTCGCAGTGCAAGGTCGTCATTACGAGACTGGCGAAAAGCTGGCGGCGCGGCGGGTGCGCGTAAAACGTGATGCGTGATGCGTGGCGCGTAAACGGAACACGCAATACGCAATACGACAGAGATGCGGATGTCTGACCTAGAAACGCTGAAATCTGACCTGGCAACCGCAATCCGCTTGCTCGCCGCCGAAGGCATCATGGACGCGAACGGGCACATGAGCGCGCGCGTTCCCGGGACGAACCACGTGCTTATCAATCCGCGCGCGCTGGGCCGCAGCAGTTTGCGCGCCGAAGAGATCGTTACGATTGACCTAGACGGAAAACTCGTCGCGGGCAAGCTAGAGCCGCCGAGCGAATATCACATCCACACGCGCATCTATGCCGCGCGTCCGGAGGTGTTCAGCGTCGCGCACTTGCATCCGCAATACGCCACGGTCTTCAGCATCGCCGACAAGCCGCTCGTACCGGTGTTCATCCTGGGAAGCATCTTGCCGCGCGAGGGCGTGCCGGTCTTTGACGACTCCGATCTCATCCGCTCGCGCGAGCGCGGCGATGGGGTCGCGCAGGCGCTGGCCGCGGCGCGCGCGGTCTTGCTGCGCGCGCACGGCGCGGTCACGGTGGGAGAAGACGTCGAAAGTTGTTTCGTCGCCAGCATCTGGCTTGAAGAGAACGCCAAGAAGCAATTATGGGCAACTATGCTCGGAACCCCGCACGCGCTCGCGGTCGAGGAAGCCGAGAGAGTACGCAAGAGTTTGTGGAGTCCAGAAGTGCGGCGCAAGACGTGGGACTATTACGTTGCGAAAGGACGCGCGAGCGGCGCGCTATCATAGCCACAGGGGACACAGGAAGCACAGAGAAGTAGAAGATTTCCGCTCTGTGTTCTCNNGTGTCCTCTGCGGCAACTTTCCAAGGAGAAAACGGAATGGCTGAAGAGGGGACCGACACGAGCGCAGTGGTTGACAAGGAAAAGTGGGAGCGTTGGCAAAAGAAACGCGTCTTTGTCCGCGAAGTGTCGGGCAAGTACGCCGAGGCGTTTCGCGAACTATTGGAACAACCACGCGTGTACAAAAGCAAGGAAAAGCCGTTCAAGGGCGGTCCGGTGAAATTTGGCAAGAACGTCATCAACCCACAAGCCACGAACATCACGCAGGCAATCGAGTCGCATATTGACGTGATCGCCCCCGGCTCGCATGGACAGCGACACGGGCACATGAACAGCGCGGTCTTTTATATCCTGGAGGGCAAGGGGTACGACGTTCACGACGGCGAACGGTACGATTGGAAAGCCGGTGACGCGTGCATCGTGGAAAACGGCTGCGTGCACCAACATTTCAATACCGATCAAAATCGTCCGGCGCGGTTCTTGATTTTCAAAGCCAAGCCCTTGTTTCTCTTCTTCAACATCTTGTTCCAAAAAGTCGTGGAATATCCACCGACCGAACCACCGCCCGGCTGGGAAAATTTCAAGCCGGAGGAGTAGGACGAATTTGCGAATTTGTCCTACGTTTTCAGAGGAGACCCAATCATGCCATACGAAGAATCCGAACGATCCAAACAGGGGCGCGCCCAGGCAAGTTTTTATCAGGACGCGCTGAAGGAATCCGCCAAGTTCCGCAAGGGATACAAGCAACGCAAAGGCGTCGTCAAGGCGAAAGAGATGCCGTGGGAGGAATCGCCCCAAGGACATCTCAAACACGTCGTCAACGAGAAAATGGATACGCGCGAGTGCGCGTTGAATATCTATCAACAACTCTTGCCGCCGGGAGGGCGGTCCGGGAAGCATCGCCACCTTGCCGAGGAAGTGTTCTTCGTGCTCGAAGGCAAGGGCTATGATCTGCACTGGGATGTCCAGTTTGACTGCGCCGACAAGTTCATCTGGAACTGGGAGACGGAGCCGAAAAAGTTCGAATGGGAAGAAGGGGACTATGTTTACATCCCGCCGTATTCCATCCACCAACACTTGAACGCCGACCCGGACAAGCCCGCCCGCTTGATCAGCGCATCCAATCGCGCGCTCAAACTCCTGGGATTCGATTGGCAAGAACAGATCGAACCGGCGCCCGATTACAGAGCGAAAACCAAAGCCAAACCGGCGCGCCGCGCGCGCAGATCCGGCACGCGGCGAAGCAAGTAAGCCAACGCGGATTCTACACGAGGAGGTACTACTCAGCCCNNAAAATCGCCTCCTCGCAATGACAGGGTGAGCAGTTACACGAGGGGAGCATATTATGGCAGAAGCGGCATTACAAGGATTATTGGCAGTTTTCACTTTGCCGACATTCGGCTATTTGGTCATGGGCGTTCTCATTGGGATCGTCGTCGGCATCCTGCCGGGGGTTTCAGGCAGCTTTAGTCTCGCGGTGCTTATCCCGTTCACCTTCGTTATGGAACCGGCGGCTGCCTTTGGACTTTTGCTCGGCGCGCACTCGATCAGCGATGTGGGTGGGTCTATCACGGCAATCCTCTTGAACACGCCGGGGGATGCGGTCAATGCCGCCACCATTTTCGATGGGTTTCCGATGACGAAAAAGGGGCAGGCGGGCCGCGCGATCGGCGCAGCGGTGACCAGTTCCGCGATTGGCGGTACCTTCGGCGCGCTCTCCTTGATGGCGCTGATTCCCATCATGCGTCCGCTCGTTCTCTCTTTTGCGCCGCCCGAGTTTTTTCTGATGGCGGTCCTGGGAATTGCCTTTATCGCCATCCTCAGCGGCAAATCGCTGGTCAAGGGCGTGGTGGCTGGCGGGCTCGGGCTGTTGATCGGTCTCATCGGGTTGGACCCATCCACTGGCGCACAGCGTTTCACGTTTGGTTTCTTGCAACTCTGGGACGGCATCAAACTGGTGCCGGTCACGCTGGGGCTGTTCGCCATCGCGGAGATGATTGACCTCGCGATCAGCAGAGGTGACCTCATCGAAGTCAAGACGGTGGGCAAAGTCGGCAGTGCGCTGCAAGGGATCAAGGATACGTTCAAGAACTGGGGGCTGGTGCTGCGCTGTTCCCTTCTCGGCACGATCATCGGCATCGTGCCCGGTCTGGGCGGCACCACCGCCAGTTTCTTTGCCTACGGGCACGGCAAGCAGAGCGCCAAGAACGGCAGAGACTTTGGCACCGGCGTCGTCGAAGGAGTCCTCGCGCCCGAGAGCGCGAATAGTTCCAAGGAAGCCGGCGCGCTCGTCCCGACCATCGCGTTTGGCATTCCCGGCAGCGCCGGCATGGCGATCCTGCTCGGCGCATTCTATGTGCAGGGACTGACCCCCGGTCCCGAGATGCTGACCACCAACGTGTGGCTGGTCTTTTTCATGGCTTGGTGCATCGTGGTCGCGAACATGCTTGCGGCGATCATCTGCATGTTTGCCGCCGACCGCATCGCGCGCTTTGCGCTGCTGCCCGGCGATGTCATGGTCCCGCTGGTCTTGGTCCTCGCCGGCATTGGGGCATACAGTTACAATGACTCGCTCAGCGACCTTGTCCTCCTACTCATTTTTGGCTTGGTGGGTTATTGGATGAAGGTGTTCGGCTGGCCCCGCCCCGTGCTGATCATCGGGCTGGTGCTCGCTCGCATTGCGGAGAAGAACCTGCTGCTTTCGCTGCGCTTGTTCCAAGAGACGTTTTTCATGCGCCCGATCAGTCTGGTCCTGATCGCCATTATTATCCTGACACTCCTCTGGACGATTCGCGACCGCCGGCTGCGTAGCGCGGAGAGCGTGTCCGTGCGCGCAGAGGGGGGCATGGTATGAAGATTACCACCCGTCTACTCTTCACGTTGGGCTTGGTCATGCTCCTGGTAGCGTATGTATCCACCGCCACGACCTACAATTATCAGGCGCGCATGATGCCGCTCATCATCGGTATTCCAGTCTTGCTGCTCGCCGCGGCGCAACTTGTCATCGAAATTCGCGAATCCGCCGCGCAAGCGAAAAAAAGTCCAGGGCGGAGTGTCGCAGAGTCGAAGACCAGAGAACCGCAAGAAGCGCCGATCGCGCCAGATCGTCGTCATAAGGTCAAGGTGTACGCGTGGGTGCTCGCGGTGTTCGCGGCGATCTACCTGTTTGGTTTCGTGATCACGACCCTGGCTTACCCTTTGCTCTACATGCGATTCGTCGGCGGGCGCAGTTGGCGGTTGTCCGCCGCCGTTTCGCTCGGCGCGCTCGCGTTTCTCTACATCGTCATGCTCTATGGTTTGAACGTGCAGCTCTACGACGGCGTAGTGGTCGTGGCGCTGCGCAAGGCGATCTATGGCTATTGATCGAACCGTGCCAGCAGATTCTGAAAGGAGTGATGCAAGCCGGAACATTCGTCTATCTGCGCGCAACGAAGCAATTGGGAATTCTCAAGAAGGAGGAGAAATGAAACACATCGTGTCTCTGCTGACAGTCGCGGCGCTGCTGCTGCTGCTGAGCGTCGCGTGCGCCGCGCCGACCGCGGCGCCGACTCTGGCGCCCACCCAGGCGCCAGCGCCGCCAACGGCGGTCCCAGCGCAACCGCCCCAAGCGCCGCAGCCCACCGCCGCAGCCCCGGGCGGTATCAGCGAAGCCGATCTCGCCAAGGAAGCGGATTTCTTCAAGGGCAAGAACGCCGACTTTGTCGTGCCCTACGCCACCGGCGGCGGCTATGACACCTGGGTGCGCGTGCTCGCGCCGTTCATGAAAAAGTACACGGGGGCGAACTGGGTGGTCAAGAACGTGCCGGGCGCTGGCAGCATTGTCGGCACCAACCAGGTCTATGCAGCAGATCCTAACGGTTTGACCATCGGCATCCTCAATGGCGCCGGCATTACGCAAGCGCAACTCACCGATACCAGCGGCGTGCAGTACGATCTAGCCAAGTTCAGTTACCTCGGACGCATCACGACCGACCAGCGCCTGCTCACGGTGGGAGCCAAAGGCAAGTACAAGTCCATCGAGGATATGCGTAAAGCCACGGACAAGGTCAAGTTTGGCGCGCCCGGTCCCGGCAGTTCGAATTTCGTCGAATCGGTTCTGATCGCCATCGCGCTCGGCATCAAGATTGACATGGTGACGGGCTATGACGTTTCGGACGAAGTGGATCTGGCGGTCGTGCGCGGCGAACTGGACGTTACCGCCGGCAGTTACGCCAGCAAGATCCCGATGCTGAAAAGCGGCGATCTCATCGCCGTTCTGCAGTACGGCAAGGAAAAGATCGCCGATCTACCCAATGTGCCGATGCTCACCGCGCTCCCGAACGTGAGCGACGAAGGCAAGGGACTCATCGCCATCGCGCTCGCCCTGGGCGAGATCGGGCGACCGGTCGTCGCGCCGCCGGGCGTCTCTGCCGCGAGACTCAAGTTCCTGGAAATCGCGCTGAAAAAGAGTCTCGAAGACCCCGAGTTGTTGGATCTGATCAAGAAGCAAAAGATGGAAGTCCTGTATCTTTCTTCCGCCGACGCGAGCGCGATGGCAAAGGCGGGCGTCGGTCTCTCATCCGAGCAGAAGAAGCGTCTGCAGGATCTCCTCAAGCAGTACACGCCGACCAAATAAGAGTTCCCCCCAGGAAGGAGGGAACCTCGCAGAGGAATGTGGACGAGCATCGTCCATTGTCACCGTTGGGCGATTGCGTAGAATCGCCCAACATTCTCAGAGGAGAAGGAGCATGAACACCAAATCAGTTTTTCTGGCTATCGCTCTGATCGCCGTAATGGTCGTGGGGATTCTCGGCGGCTGCGCGCCCGCGCCGACCCCCGTCCCGACCGCCGCGCCGCCCACTGCCGCACCTCCGACTGCCGCGCCAACCAAAGCCGCCGCCACCAGCGCGCCGACGGCGACGAGCGCGCCTGCCGCCACGACCGCGCCGACCACTGCGCCCACCGCTTCGTCCGCCGCCATCTTGGAAGCGGCTAAGAAAGAAGGCAAGTTGATGATCTACACCTCGCTCAACGCGGAGGAATTCGAGACGGTGCTTCCGCCGTTTCAGAAAAAATATCCCGACATCAAAGTTGAGTTCTTCCGAGGCGACAGCGAAGGCGTAACCCAAAAGGCGATAACCGAATTTCGCGCGCAAACGTACATCCCCGATATCTTGGAGACCAATGACGTCAACATCACGCAACTCATCAGCGCGGGCGTCGTCGGTCAATACCGCTCGCCGGAAGCCGCCGCCTATCCGCCCGGCGCGTCTGACCCGGATGGCTACTATACCTCCGCCCGCATCAACCTGGTCGTGATTGCTTACAACACCAACTTGGTCAAGAAAGAAGATGCCCCCAAGAAACTGGAGGATCTGCTCGATCCCAAGTGGACGGGTAAGATCGCGCTCGAGGCAGACGATTGGGCGCTCCTGGCTTACACGGGCAAAGTGATGGGCGAAGCCAAGGCGCAAGAGTTCTGGACGAAACTTGCCGCGCAGAAACCGCGCGTGGTCAAGGGGCATACCGAACTCGCCAACTTTTTGGTCGCCGGTGAGTTCTACGTCACGCCCAACGTCTACGTCCACCGCGTCTTTTCGCTGCAAGGCAAAAAGGCGCCGATTGATTGGGTTAAGACCGATCCCGTCTATGCGTTCCCGCACGTCGTCTCCATCGCCAAGAATGCGCCGCATCCCAACGCGGCAAAGGTGTTCATAGACTGGTACCTCTCCAAGGAAGGGCAGGAAGCGCTCGTCGCGGCGGGCCGCGTCCCCGCGCGCCCGGGCGTCAAGACCAAGCCGGAGGGCGTGTACGACGGACTGAACATCTTTTACGGCGACCCCAAGTCGCTGCTAAAAGCGGCTGACGTTCAGAAACAGTACTATACGCTGTTCGGCATCAAGTGAGATGTGATGTGGTGCGTGTTGCGTGTTCCGTTTACGCAATACGCACCACGCAATACGCAACAATGGCACTCACTCTCTCGCGCGCATCTATCTCTAGATTCCGATTCGACTCGCGTTGGTTCTTTCTCGGCGTGCCGACGCTGATCGTCGCTTACCTGACCGTCATCCCGGTCGGGATGCTGGTCCTGGGCGCGTTCAAGACCGGCGATCCTGGCGTTGGCGGCGATTTGACGCTGGACAATCTGATCAATGCGTTCGGCGACCCGACGATCTATCCGCTCTTGTTCAACTCGGCTGCCTACGCGCTCGGCACTTCGATCGTGTCGTTCGCGCTTGGCACGACGCTCGCCTGGATCGTCGAACGCACGAACACGCCGTTCAAATCGCTCTTCTATGCGATGACTCTGGTGCCGTTCATCATCCCGGGCGTGCTGCACACGATCGCGTGGATTTATCTGCTCTCGCCGCGCATCGGCTTTATTAATCGCATCCTGGTTTCGACGTTCAACCTGGCATCGCCGCCGTTCGACATCTTTTCGCTCGGCGGAATGGTCTGGGTGGAAGCGATGCACCTGTCGCCGATTGTGTTCGTGTTGATGACCGCCGCGTTTCGTTCGATGGACCCGGCGCTGGAAGAAGCCGCCGCGACGTCCAAGGCAAGCATCTGGGCAACGCTCCGCCGCGTCACCCTGCCGCTGATGCTGCCCTCGATCGCCTCGATCGTCCTCATCATGTTCATCCGCGGCTTGGAATCGTTCGAGGTGCCCGCGCTCATCGGCTTGCCCGCGCAGATTCGCGTGTTCACCTCGCGCATTTACATCGCGCTGAAGAGTTTTCCGCCCGACTTTGGACTTGCCGGCGCGTATTCGTTGGTCTTGCTCGCGCTGAGCATGATCGGCATCTACTTGTACAACCGCGCGCTCGAACGCTCGGAAAGGTTCGCGACCATCACGGGCAAGGCGTTTCGACCGCGCACGATTGACCTCGGCAAGTGGCGCTATCTCACTTTCGGTATTTTCATCGCTTACTTTTTGCTCATCGTCGGACTGCCCTTTTTCATTTTGCTGTGGGGCTCGTTGGTTCCCTATTTCACGCCGCCCGCCTGGGAGATGCTAGACAAACTGACGCTCGATAACTATCGCGATCTGAACATCTTTGTCTGCGCGATGAACCAATCCACTTGTCTGCGCGCGCGCTCCGCGTTCGTCAACTCGCTGTTGCTGGGCATCGGCTCGGCGACGATCGTCATGGCGCTGACGGCAGTTATTTCTTGGATCACAGTGCGTACCAAATGGCGCGGGCGCGGCTTGCTCGATTTCGTCGCGTTCGTGCCGATCACGGTGCCAGGGTTGGTGCTCGCAGTCAGTTTGATGTGGGTTTATCTCACGCTCAAGGTAGGCATCTACGGGACGCTGGGAATTCTCCTCATCGCGTACGTCACGCGCTTTATGCCGTATGGCATTCGCACGAATAGCGCGGCGATGGCGCAGATCAATCGCGAGTTGGAAGAAGCCGCGCATACGGCGGGCGCGTCGTGGTGGGAGACCTTTCGACGCGTGACGCTGCCGCTCCTCAAACCCGGCTTGCTCGCCGGCTGGGTCTATATCCTGATCGTTTCGATGCGCGAACTTTCGACGTCCGTCCTGTTGGCAAGCAGCAAGAGCCAGGTCATCGCCGTGCTGGTGTTCGATATGATTGACGGCGGGAACACGCCGCGGCTCTGCGCGTTGAGCGTGCTGTTCATTCTAACGTTGATCCTGCTCGCGCTCGGCGCGCAGAAACTGGGCGGGCGATTTGGAATTCGAGAGTGAGGAATGGAGGAAGGGAAAGGAGGGATGTCCATGGCAGGATGTGCTTGGATAGCACGGCTCATATTGTAATCGCGCGTAACTAGAAAGGGAGGACACAATGAAACGCAACGTCTGCGTTCTAATCGCATCAAGTCTGATGCTGTGGATCGTCGCGTGCGCGCCGGCGGCGCCCACGCCGGTGCCTGCCACGTCCGTGCCGGCAGCCCCCACCGCCACCGCCGCACCCACCACCCCGCCATTTCCCACCAAGGACGTCACCTTCATCATTCCTGTTTCCCCAGGGGGTGGATTCGACACGAACGCGCGCATCCTGGCACCTTATCTAAAGAAATATCTGCCGACCCAACCCAACGTCGTTCCCAAGAATGTGCCGGGCGGCGAATGGCGTCTGGGCATCATGGAGATGTACAAGGCGCAGCCGGACGGGCACACCATCGCCATCTTCAACCTGCCGGGTAACGTCCTGGGACAAATTACCAACACCGCGGAGTATGATCTGAACAAGGTCGCCTGGATCGGGCGCATCACGGATACGGTTTACGTCACGGCTTTGTCGCCGAAATCAAAGTTCCGGACCCTGGATGATCTACGCGCCGCGGCAACCCCCGCCAAAGCCGGCGTCGTCGGCTTGACGTCCAGCAGCGCGCTCGCAATGATTCTCTCCGCCGAGGAAATGGGATTCAAGGTCAAACTCATCAACTACGATGGCAGCGCGGATGCCATCCTGGCTGCCGTCCGCGGCGATGTTGACCTGGTTATCTATCCTTTCCCCACCCTGCAGAAATTCATCGTGGGCAGCAAGGATCTGACTCCCTTCAACGTTTATGCGAAAGAACGGTTGAAGGAATTGCCGGATGTCCCGACCGTTGGCGAGCAGGGGTATGCAAGTCTGCTTTCCGTCGTCGCCCTGGACTATATGGTTGGCACAGTGCCCGGCACACCCGAGCCGATCCTCAAGATCTGGCGGGAAACATTCGACAAGGCGATGAAAGATCCGGATTTCCTGAAGATGATGACGGATCAACTCAAACGTCCACCCAGCCCGCTCAACGCCGAACAGGCGGCGCTAAAAGTGAAAGACACGCTCAACGTCTACGCCAAGTACAAGTCCTTGGTGGAGCAGTACGTTCCCAAATGATACGCGGATAATGGAGTTGCGTGGTGCNNCTTCGCTCAGGACGCTCCACTCCGCGCAGAGGTATTCGATCCCATGCACACCCGACAAACCATCGGCGAGTTCTTGAAGAACGCAGATAACTGGTTGCTCGGCGCGCTCGGCGCGATGGCAGTGGTCTTTTTCGTCCAGACGTTTGGCTATCGACCGGCTGCCGCACTGTTTCCGCGCATCGTAAGCACGGTCGTCGCCGCGCTGTGCTTTTACGAACTCGGCGTCAACCTCTGGACGTTTCTGGCTGCCCGCAGCAAGACGCGCCCAAGAGGTGATGCGGCTCGCGGAGGGGCTGCCTGGTACTGGGTCTTTCTGAGTCTGGTGATCTACGTTGGGCTGATCTATCTCGTCGGGTTCAATTTCGCCACGGCAATCTATCTCATCGCTTTTCCCATTATGGTCGGCTATCGGCGTTGGGCCATCGTCTTGGTCACCGCGATCGTTCTGACCGTGCTCGTGGATGTCGGTTTTGGCCGGTTCCTGCACGTGCCACTGCCCGCCGGGCTGCTCGGCGGTCTGTTAGGGCGATGATGCATCCTACGTCGGCAACATTTCGCAGAAAGGGTTCGCTATGTGGTTGCAAGGTTTCCAATTTGCGCTCCAGCCCGAACCGATTTTCTATCTGCTGGTAGGCACCGCCATCGGGTTGGTCATCGGGGCGCTGCCGGGGTTGGGTCCGTTGTTTGGAGTCGCGCTGGCGCTTCCGTTCACCTTTGGAATGCCGGCGGCAACCGCCATTATTTTCCTAGTTTCTATTCACGCGGCAACCGCGTATGGCGACTCCATCGCTTCCATCCTGATTAACACGCCGGGAGGTCCCGGCTCAGTCGCGTCGTGCTGGGATGGCTATCCGCTCGCGCAAAAGGGCAAAGCCGCCATGGCGCTGGGCATTTCGACGTTTGGTTCATTGCTTGGCGGCATTATCGGCTGGCTGACGCTGGTGCTTATTGCGCCCGCGCTGACCGCCTTTGCCATCATGATCGGCGCGCCCGAGTACTTTATGCTGGGGATTCTGGCGCTCTCTTTGCTCGCGATCGCCGCGCGCGGAGAAAACATTCGGGGATTGATCTTGGGCGGCGTCGGATTGCTCATCGCGTTCGTCGGGCAAGATCCGATCGAAGGACTGAACTATCGCTTTACCTTCGGCAGCATTTACCTGGAGGACGGATTGCCCCTGGTGCCAGTGACAGTCGGTCTCTTTGCGCTCTCCCAAGCCATCGTGCTCGCCGAAGAGGGTGGCACCATCGCGCAATTCTTCGAGGCGACCGGCAGCGTTTGGGAAGGCGTACGCGAAGCGCTCCGCCGACCGATGACGCTTGTCCGCGGCGGTGTCGCCGGCATCATCCTGGGAATCATGCCCGCCCTCGGGATCTCCTCCGCGAGCATCGTCGCATATTTTGTCGAGAAGCAATCGTCCAAGGACCCGGCGAGTTTTGGCAAGGGCAATCCTTCCGGGCTGCTGGCGCCCGAAACCGCCAAGAGCGCGTGCGTGGTCGGCGACATGATCCCGACGTTCACGTTAGGCATCCCCGGCTCTGCGACCACGGCGATTCTGATGGTCGCGCTCGTGATTCACGGGCTAGAGCCAGGCCCACGCTTTTTTCTGAGCGGCGCGGCGCCGTACGCGGTGTTCGTCGGAATTTTGCTGGCGCAGATTGCTTTCTTCGTCAGCGGAGTGTTTCTGGCGCGCTACTTTGCAAAAATCGTGCTGATCCCGAACGCGCTCCTGGTGCCCAGCATCGTTCTGCTTTCGTTCATTGGCGCGTTTGCCATTCGCAACCGCATGGAGGACGTGCTGATCACCATCGGTTTTGGCTTGATTGGGTACTTGTTGAAAAGAGTAAATTGGCCGACGGCGTGCATGGTGCTTGGCTTGGTGCTAGGCGACCTGGTCGAATCGAACTTTCACCGCGCCCTCCGCATCGGCGACGATAATTACGCGATCTTTTTCACGCGACCGATCGCGCTGATCCTGCTCATCTGCACCGCCCTCTTCCTGCTTTGGCCCCTTATCTCTCCGCGAGTGACACGGGCTTTCAAGCGACCGATTCCCGGTGCGTAGGCAAGGCAGAGGGAAACCATTGCATGAAATCAGATAAATCCATTCCGACTTGCAACTTCTAACATCCAACTTTCACAAGGAGAGAAAAGTGTCCGACAAACCGCAATTTCAATACACCGACCTGCGCGATTGGCTCGCATGGACAGACGAATTGGGCGAACTGAGACACGTCAAGAACGCGACCTGGCAAGAGGACATCGGTCTCATCACCGAGCATCTGGGTCATACGCGCGGATCGCCCGCGGTACTGTGCGATGAAATTCCCGGGCACGCCAAGGGCTATCGCGTGCTGGTCAATCCGTTCAACTCGTTCAAGCGTGTGGCGCTGGCGCTGGGCTTGCCGACCGATACCGATGTGTGGAGCGCGCTCAAGTTGTGGCGCGAGCGCATTGTCAACGCCAAGCCAATCGAGCCGGTGGAGGTGCAAGATGGTCCGGTGATGGAAAACGTGCTGATGGGCGACGATGTGGACGTGCTGAAATTCCCCACGCCGCTCTGGCACGAGGCGGACGGCGGACGCTACATTGGCACGGCGAGCGCGGACATTACGCGCGACCCGGAAACCGGCTGGATCAATCTCGGCACGTACCGCGTGATGGTGCACGACAAGAACCGCGTCGGGTTTTACATTTCGCCCGGCAAGCACGGACGCATTCATCGCGAAAAGTATTTCGCGAAAGGCGAGCCGTGCCCGGTGGCAGTTGCGATCGGCTTGAACCCGGTGCTGTATCTCGCGTCGTGCAGCGAAGTGCCGCCGAACCTGAGCGAGTACGCGTGGGCGGGCGGCATTCGCGGCGAGCCGCTGAAAGTGATCAAGGGCAAGGTGACCGGNNTGGACCGGCTATTACGCGAGCGCGAGCCGCGAAGAACCGGTGCTGCAGGTCAAAGCGATCTATCATCGCAACAATCCGATCATCGTCGGCTCGCCGCCGAACCGTCCGCCCGATGAGCAATCGCATTACCGCGCGTTCATGCGCTCGGCGCTGATGTGGGAAGAGATCGAAAAAGCCGGCGTGCCCGACGTGACCGGCGTGTGGTGCCACGAAGCCGGCGGCAGTCGCCTGTTCGTCGCGGTCTCGATCAAGCAGCGCTACTATGGACACTCGCGGCAGGCAATGCACATTGCCGCGATGTGTCACACCGGCGCGTACATCGGTCGCTGGGTCGTGGTGGTGGACGAAGACATTGACGTGATGGATTTGGAGCAAGTCGTCTGGGCGATGTGCACGCGCTCCGACCCGGAACGCTCGCTAGACATCATCAAGCGCGCGTGGAGCGGGCCGCTGGACGCGGCGATTCGCCCGGAAGAAAAAGGGTTCAACTCGCGCGCCTTGATCGACGCGACGCGCCCCTGGGAATGGAAAGATAAATTTCCAAAAGTCAACGCGCCCAGTCCAGAGGTCGCCAAGAAAGCGCGCGACAAGTGGGGATGGTTAGCCAAGTAAAATGATCCAAGTCAGACACCTTGCCAAGCGTTTTGCCGGCGAAGAAGGCGCGCCGATCGCCGCAGTCAACGGAATTTCGTTCCAGGTGCCGGAGGGTCGCTTCTTCACGCTGCTCGGTCCCTCCGGGTGCGGCAAGACGACGACGCTGCGCTGCATCGCGGGGCTGGAGAAACCGGACGACGGCGTGATCTACATCGGCGAGCGCGTCGTCTCGTCACCCAAGGATCGCATTTTCCTGCCGCCGAACCAGCGCGACATCGGCATGGTCTTTCAATCGTACGCGATCTGGCCGCACATGACCGTGTTCGAAAATGTCGCGTTTCCGCTGCGCGTCGGACGCCAGCGCTTTCCCGAGCGCGAGGTCAAGGAAAAGGTGAATCGCGCGCTCGCGACCGTGCAACTCGACGGGCTGGCGGATCGTCCCGCCCCGCGCTTGAGCGGCGGGCAGCAGCAGCGCCTTGCGCTCGCGCGCGCGCTCGTCGCCGAGCCGAAGGTTCTCTTGCTCGACGAACCGCTGAGCAACCTCGACGCGAAACTGCGCGAGCAGATGCGCGTCGAACTGCGCGAACTCCAGCGCCGCATGGGGCTTACCACCGTCTACGTGACCCACGATCAGACCGAGGCGCTCGCAATGTCCAATCTCATCGCGGTGATGAAGGACGGGCAGATCGTACAGCAAGGTCATCCACGCGATGTGTATCAAGCGCCCGCGACGACGTTCGTCGCCGGCTTTATCGGCTCGACTAATTTCGTAGAGGGGACTGTCCGCGCCGCGGTAATCGCATCGCAAATGGGTCAGGTCGAAACCGCACAAGGCGTCTTGTACTGTCCGGTGCCGGAAGGAATTCCTCCGGGTGATTCGGTGCTCCTCTCCATTCGATTGGAAAACATCGTCGTTCATGCCGTCAAGCCGGAGAATTGTCCTAACGTTTGGGAAGGCCAAGTCCAGGTCCCGGTTTTTCTCGGAGAAATTTACGATTGCCAGATCGCCGTCGGCAATCAGACCATGCGCGTGCGCTTGCATCCTTCGCATCGTGTCCGGCGCGGCGACACGGTCTATTTGGAGTTTCCGCCGGAGACGATCACGGTGTTGCCGGCAAATCGTGATGCGTGATACGTGATACGTGAAACGTAACGCGCACAGCCGCAACCAAACCTAACCGCAAAGACGCAAAGGCTTTAGTTTTTTCTTCGCGGCCCTTGCGTCTTGGCGGTTCAAAAAGATCGTCAACGTGGAGGCTTTTATGCCGAAGGAGATTTACCCTTCCTCGTATGAATGTGATTGCGGGCATCAGTCTGACTTTTTTGAAAACACGGTTCGGGAAGCGAAAGCGATGAGTCATAAGAAGAGGATTTATCTCGGTGACTCCGAACCCGATGAACATACGATTGTGTTCTATAAAGGCGAGATGGTGGAGATCCTCTGCCCCAAACGACCGGCGAGACAGCCGAAACCGCGCAAACGAACGCGGTGACTCTATATCTCCCACAGCACGAGTTTACGTTTTACGCTTTACGTTTTACGAGTCACGCCCTGGAAGGTTGATAGACATGCCAACCGAACAACTCGACATCGTCGGAACGTCTTCCATTCGCGTGGACGCGCGCGACAAGGTGATGGGGAAAGCCATCTACATTGACGACATCCAAGTCCCCGGCATGTTGCATGGCAAGGTGCTGCGCAGCAGATATCCGCACGCCCGCATCGTGCGCATTGACACGTCTCGTGCCGAAAAACTGCCCGGTGTCTTGGGCGTGGTCACCGGCGCGGACGTGCCCTTTATCCACGGCGAGTCTCTGCTGGATGAGCCGTTCCTGGCGCGCGACAAGGTGCGCTACACCGGCGAAGGCGTGGCGGTCGTCGCCGCGGTAGATGTCGCAACCGCTGAGCACGCGCTCGAACTGATCAGGGTCGAATACAAAGAGTTGCCGGCGGTCTTCGATCCGGTGGAGGCGACCGAACCCGGCGCGCCGCTGATCCACGAGAACGTCGGAACTTATACGCGCGCGGCGAGTAACATCAAGCCGATTCCGGGCACGAATATCTGCAATCATTTCCAACTCAAGACCGGCGATGTCGAAAAGGGTTTCGCGGAATCGGACTATATCTTTGAAGATACTTTTACCACGCCGATGCAAGCGCACTGTTGCATCGAAACGCACGGCGCGATCGCGCTGGTGGACGACGAGACGAACATCACCGTTTGGGCGAACAACGATTCGCCGCACCGCGCGCGCAAGGAAATCGCAAGCGCGTTCAAGGTGCCGATGACCAAAGTGCGCGTCATCATCGCGCCGTACGTCGGCGGCAATTTCGGCGGCAAGGGCGGGCTAAAGGCGGAAGCGGTCGCGCTGGCGATTGCCTGGAAGGTTCGGAACCGTCCGATCAAGATCATGTACACACGCGAAGAAGAATTCTGCTCGACCATCGGCAGACATCCCTCGGTCGTCAGAATGAAAACCGGCGTCAAGCAGGATGGCACGTTCGTCGCGCGCGCGGTGAAAATCTATTTGGCGACGGGCGCCTACGCGGAAAAGGGACCGACCGTTTCGACATTTGCCGGCATCTCCGGCGCGGGTCCATATCGGATTCCGAACCTCAGCATTGATTCCTATTGCGTTTACACCAATCGGCAACTCGCGGGCGCGTTTCGCGGCTACGGCGGACCGCAGACCGCGTGGGCGTACGAATCGCAGATGGACATCATCGCGCATAAACTAGGGCTCGATCCAGTTGAACTGCGGCTCCGTCAAGTTTACGTGGATGGCGACCGACATGCCAACGGGCAAATCTTGAAATCGGAAGGACTGCGCGATTGCCTGGTGCAGGTCGCCGAAAGTATGGAATGGAACAGCAAGCCGCTAGGCAAAAACCAGGGGCGCGGCGTCGCGCTGATGGAGCGCGCGATCAAGACGCCATTTGGATCGGCGGCGTTTGTCAAAGTCAACGAAGATGGAACCGTGGACGTTTTGAGCAGCACCACCGAGGTAGGGCAGGGCTCGGCGACGATTGTGTGCCAGATCGTCGCGGAAGAACTGGGCGTGCCGATGGCGAGCGTGCGCAAAGCCGCGCCCGACACCGCGTTCACGCCGTACGACGCTTCGACCACGTCGAGCCGTTCGACGTTCCACATGGGCAACGCGGTCAAGATGGCGGCGGCAGACGCGAAGCAACAGCTGCTTGCGTTAGCATCGAAATTGCTAAAAGCCAGCCCGGACGATTTGACGATCACGCAAGGCAAGGTGCACGTCAAGGCGATGCCAGAACGAGCGCTTCCGATTTCCAAAGTGCTCAGCGAAAACTATGGCGCGAGCGGAACCGTCCTGGGGCGCGGCTACTATTATCCCGAGATGCCTGAAGGCGAGAGCAACTATTTTTCGCGCTACATGGTCTTTTGGCTGCTTGGCGCGCAAGGAGCGGAGGTGGAGGTCAATCGGGAAACCGGGGAGGTCAAGATACTGAAAATCTACGCCGCGCACGACGCCGGCAAAGCGATCAATCCTATGACGTGTCTGGATCAAATTCGCGGCGGAGTGACGCTCGGCGCGGGTTTTGCATTGTCCGAGAATCTCATGTTCAAAGGCGGCACGGTCCTCAATCCATCGTTCCTCAGTTATCCAGTCCCCTCAGCCCTGGACGCGCCGGAGATTGAACCGATGGCTGTAGAATACGCCCACCCCGATGGACCGTACGGCGCGAAAGGCATCGGCGAAACGACGAACGTGCCAACGCCGCCGGCAATCGCGAACGCGATCTACAACGCCGTCGGCATTCGCATCAAGGATTTGCCGATTACGCCGGACAAGGTGCTCGCCGCGCTGAAAAGGAAAGATGAAAGATGAAGGATGAAAGATGAAAAGGAGACTTGCTCTCATCTTTCATCTTTTGAAAGAAAGTAGATGACTCTTCCTAAATTCGATTACGCCGAGCCGAAATCGCTCCGCCAAGCCAGCGCGCTGCTCAGACAGCAACGCGGCAAGGCAATGCTGATTGCCGGCGGGACCGACTTGCTGCAAGCGTTAAAGAATCGCTTGAAGACGCCGGCGCTGTTGGTTGACCTGAAAAATATCCCGCGCCTCGATCACATCAGTTATTCTGAAAAAACCGGGCTGCAAATCGGCGCAATGGTTTCGCTGCGGCAACTCGCGAACAGCGCAGTCATCAAAGAAAAATATCCGATGCTGGTGGAAGCGGCATTGGCGGTAGGCACAGCGCAATTGCAGGCGATGGGCACCGTCGGCGGCAACCTGTGCCAGGATTCGCTCTGCCAGTTCCGCGACCGCTCGCCGATGGCGCGGCTGATGCTCGAACCGTGTCTCAAATTGGGCGGGCACGTCTGCCACGCGGTCAGCGGCAGCAACAAGTGTTGGGCAAACTACTCCGGCGATCTTGCGCCGGCTCTGCTCGCGCTGCACGCGCGAGTAACGATTGCCGATTCGACGGAAAAGAAAAAGATACCGCTCTCCAAACTCTATTCCGACGATGGCAAACGCCCCACGCGTCTACGCGCCGGGCAGATTCTCACCGTGATTCACGTGCCCCCGCCGGCTCCGCATTCCGGGAGCGCGTATTTAAAGTTGCGGCTGCGCAAGACGATTGATTACGCGCTCCTCGGCGTCGCGCTCTATCTAAGTATGGAGGATGGCGATGCCGTCTGCAAGGACATCGCACTGGCATTGACCGGCGTCGGCAAAGCGCCATTCCTGGTCAAAGAGGCGGAGCAACTCAAGGGTAAGCAAGTTGGCGACGCGGAAATCGCGCAAGTGGCGGAAGCGGCGTTCAAGCAAGCGCATCCTCTGAGCAATATCGGCGGACTCACGCCGGCGTATCGCAAGGAGATGGTCAGAGTGTATGTGCGGAAGGCGTTTGGGGTGGCGTTGGAGAGCGCGGGGCAGGACGCGTAAAACGTAAACCGTGAAACGTGATGCGTGATGCGTGAAAACGGAATGCACAACACACCACACGTCACTCGTCACTCGCCACACGTCAGTCGGAGAGATTCAGGTTGCAAAAGAAGATTGTCTTCACCGTCAACGGAGACCGCGTTGAGTTGTCGGTCGAACCAAATCTGACGCTCTTGGATTTGCTCAAGGGCCAGTTGGGCTTGATCGGGACCAGAGAAGGATGCGACTCGGGCGCGTGCGGCGCATGTACAGTGATTATGGATGGCGCGCCGGTGTTGAGTTGCATGACCTTGGCGGTGCGCTGCCACAACAGGAACATTACGACGATCGAAGGATTGGCGCACGATGGCAAGTTGCATCCCTTGCAGCAATCGGCGATAGATCACGATGCAGTGCAATGCGGATTCTGTACGGCAGGCTGGTTGCTCTCCGCCAAGGTCCTCTTGGACAACAACCCCACGCCGACGCGCGAACAAGTTCGGACGGCGGTCGCGGGGAATCTCTGTCGTTGCGCCGGCTACCAGCGAATCGAAGAATCTATTCTGGCTGTGGCTGAAGGAAGAGCCAAAGTACAGGAATAGACCCAATGCAAATTGACCCATCCACTCTTTCGTCCGATGCTCTTTATCAACTCACGATCAGTCTGGTGGTGCCGCGTCCCATCGGCTGGATTTCGACTATCGCGGCGGACGGCGTGCGAAACCTCGCGCCGTTTAGTTTCTTCAACGTCGTCTCCGGCGCGCCGCCGATCGTGATCGTCTCAATCAATCAGCGCGCGGGCAAACCGAAAGACACGCTAGTCAATATCTTGGCGACTGGCGAGTTCGTGGTCAACCTCGTCAGCGAGCACGTGGCGCAGCAGATGAATGTCACATCGGGGAACTATCCGCCGGAGGTGGACGAGTTCGCGGTCGCCGGTCTCGCGCCGGCGTCATCGGTCAAGGTGAATGCACCGCGCGTGGGCGAAGCATTCGTCAATCTGGAGTGTATGCTGGCGGAAAAAGTAAGACTGCCGGACTGCGCGTATACCATCGTCTTTGGACGCGTCGTCTGGTTTCACATCGCGGACGCCATCCTCAACGAACGCGGGCGTGTGGACCCGCAGAAACTCCAGCCGGTCGCGCGGCTCGGCGGCGGCGGATGGTACACGACGCTCGGCAGACTCTTCGAGATGAAGCGACCGCCGTAAACCATACGAGGAGAAATGTAAAGTGAATTTCGAACCACCGTACACCGACCTGCGTTCCTGGATTGACTGCGCGGAGGAAATCAACGAACTCAAGCACGTGCGCGGCGCGCCGCTCGATCCCGACGTGGGGCGAATCGCCGAGATGCTCCACCACACAGACGATTCGCCCGCCGTGTTGTTGGACGAATTCCCCGGCTTTGCCAAGGGCTATCGCATCCTGGTCAACGCGAACGGCAATCGCCGCCGGCTCGCGCTGTCGCTCGGCTTGCCGCTCACCATCGGCAAGATGGAATTGATGAACGCCTGGCAGCGCAAACTCGACACGCTGAAACCGCTGCCGGTGAATTACGTGGAGAGCGGACCGGTGATGGAGAACGTTCTGGAGGGCGACGCCGTTGACGTGACCAAGTTTCCGGTGCCGTACTGGCACGCGGAAGATGGCGGGCGCTACATCGGCACCGGCGCGCCGAACATCACGCGCGACCCGGACACCGGCTTTGTCAACCTGGGCGTCTATCGCGTGATGATCCAGGACGCCAAGCGCGTGGGCACGTACATCTCGCCCGGCAAGCACGGGCGCGTGCATCGCGACAAGTATCTCGAACGCGGTCAGCCGTGTCCCATGGCAATCGTGTGCGGCGGCGATTTGTTGCTCTTTATCGCGGCGTCGGTTGAATTGCCCGACAACGTAATGGAGTACGAATGGGCGGGCGCGCTGCGCGGTCGTCCCTACGACGTTATCAAGGAAAAGTACACTGGCTTGCCCATTCCCGCCGACGCCGAAATCGTGCTCGCCGGTTTCGTCCATCCCACCGAACGCTTGCCCGAAGGACCTTTCGGCGAATGGACGGGCTATTACGCGTCCAATCAGCGCCCCGAGCCGTTCATCGAAGTGAAAGCGATCTATCATCGCAACAACCCAATCCTCTACGGCGTGCCGCCGAACAAGCCGCCGTACGAGCCGCATCGCTATCGCGCGTATTTGCGTTCCGCGCTGTTGAAGCAAACACTCGACGCCGCCGGCGTACCGGATGTGACTGGCGTCTGGTGCCACGAAGTTGGCGGCTGTCGCTTGTTGACGGTGGTCAGCCTCAAGCAGCGCTATCCAGGTCACGCGAAACAGGCATTGTTGATCGCCTCCGGCGCGCGCGCGACCGGTTACCTGAATCGCATCACCGTAGTCGTGGACGAAGACATTGACGCGACGGATTTGAACGATGTCGTGTGGGCGATTCTGACGCGCAGCGACCCGGCGACGCAGATGGACATTATCCATCGCGCGTGGAGCGGTCCGCTCGATCCGATCATTCGCGCCGGGCAAAAGGGTTTCAACTCGCGCTTGCTCATTGACGCCTGCCGACCGTGGGAATGGAGAGACGAGTTTCCGCACGCCATCGGCCCAAGCCCCGAGATCAAACGCGCGACGCGGGACAAGTGGGGATATCTGTTAAAGTGAATGTGTGGGGAGATGGGTATTTCACAACATGGAGGATTCGCGTGGAGTATGATCTGATCGTAAAGAACGGACAAGTCGTGACGCCGGAAGCGACCGCGCGCGCCGCGGTCCTGGTTAGAGACGGAAAAATTGCCGGGCTCGTCAGCGGCAACGACCTGCCCCCGGCGCGCCAAACGTACGATGCTGCGGGGCTGTATGTCCTTCCCGGCTTGATTGATCTGCACGTGCATTTCCGCGATCCGGGTCTCACCTACAAGGAAGATTTCGGAACCGGCTCGCTAGCAGCAGCGCACGGTGGGATCACGACGGTGGTGGATATGCCCAACGTCGTTCCGCCCACATCGAACCTCTCGGGCTTTAACGCGAAACTGGCGGAAGCGAGCAAGAAATCCTACGTGGACTTTGGCATCATCGGAGTCGTGTTCGAAGAAAATACGCCCGATTTACCTGCCCTGGCGGAAGCCGGTGTCGTCGGTTTCAAGATTTTCATGGGCGAGACGGTGGGCAAACTACCATCGCCCTCGGATGGGGGGATCATCGAGGCAATGAAAGTGATCGCGCGCACCGGGCTGCGCGTGGGGGTGCACGCGGAAGACAATTCGATCATCAAATTCTACACCGAAAAGTTCAAAGCCGCCGGGCGAACCGACCCGGTCGCGTTCGTCGAATCACGACCGAACGTCGCGGAAGCGGAATGTATCGGACGCGCGATTCTGTTCGCGCAGGTCACCGGCGCGCGGCTGCACATCTACCACATGAGTTCGAAGGAAGGTGTTGCGCTCGTCGGCGCGGCGCGGGCGCGCGGTCAGGACGTGACGGCGGAGACGGGACCGCATTACCTCTTGCTCGACTATACGCACATGGATAAAGTCGGCTCGATGCAAAAGATGAATCCGCCTGTGCGGACGAAAGAAGACCAAAACGCGTTGTGGCAAGGCTTGTTGAACGGCGCCGTGACGGCGATCGCAACCGACCACTCACCGCACACGCGCGAAGAAAAAATCAAAGACAACATCTGGGACGCGATTCCCGGCTTTTGCGGCGTCGAGACGAATGTACCGCTGCTGCTGACCGAAGTAAACAAGGGGCGGCTGACGCTGAATCAGTACGTCAAGGTCGCCTCCGAAGGACCTGCCCGCGCGTTCGACATGTACCCGCAGAAAGGTTCCCTCCAAATCGGCACCGATGCTGATTTGACGATCGTGGACATGAATAAGGAAGGCGTCGTCAAGACCGAGCACTTGCACAGCAAGAGCCAAGTGACTCCATTCGACGGTTTCAAAACCACAGGCGCGCCAGTCGCGACGATTGTGCGCGGCA
>DHFK01000032.1:23557-48411 GCA_002400365.1 Anaerolineales bacterium UBA4826
CTTGCTCGGGGATCGCTTCGCATCCTTCGACTCCCCCTTCGACTGTCGCTCAGGGGCGCTCTACTCAGGGTGCTCGCAATGACAAACGCGGATTTCATTCATGCCGAACCTGTCGCTGACCATCGCCTGCTGGGAGTATGATCGTACGCGCCCTCTCATGGACGGACGAATCAAGCCAGAGGGCATTGACCTGCATTTCACCTGCCTGCGCCCCGAGGTAACTTTTGGGCGACAGGTTCAGCACCACGAGTTCGACGTTTCGGAATTCAGTCTTTCGTACTTGACCTTTATGCGCTCGCGCGGGAACTGGCACTATATCGGCATCCCGGTTTTTCTCTCCCGATTTTTTCGTCATTCTTGTATCTACATCAACACGCACGCGGGAATCAAACGCCCTCAAGACCTGGCGGGCAAAACCATCGGAGTGCCCTGGTATCCGATGACCGCGGCGGTGTGGATGCGCGCCCTTTTGCAACACGATTACGGCGTCACGCCGGCAGAGATGTCTTGGGTCTATGCCGAGGACGTTTTCCCCTGGACTCCACCGCCGGAACTGGCGCTGCAGCGCATCGCGCCAGGCAAATCGCTGGATCAGATGCTCGAAGCCGGCGAGATCGCCGCCTTGATGACGGCGCGCCAGCCGGCGCCATTTCGCAATGGCTCGCCCAACGTGGCGCGGCTCTTTCCCAACTATCGCGCGGTGGAGGAGGACTATTTCCGGCGCACGCGCCTGTTCCCGATCATGCACACGCTGATCGTCCGGCGCGAGATCCAAGATGAGCACCCCTGGGTTGCGACCAGTCTCTTTGACGCCTTCGCGCAAGCCAAGCAACTGTGCTACCAAGACCTGCACGAAGCCGATGCGCTAAAGTATTCGCTGCCGTGGCTGTTGGACGAAGCGGAACGAACGGAACAAATCATGGGCAAGGATTTCTGGCACTATGGAATCGAATCAAATCGGCATGTGATTCAAGCCCTGGTCAAGTACTCGCACGAGCAAGGGCTGGCGGCGAGAGAGCTTCCCGTCGAGGAACTCTTTGCGACGGTTGGGCAGTAACATGACCGAACGTCTGGTGTCTACCATCGCAAAGTGATTGAGTACTTTGGCAATGTCAGATTAGCCGTGACTCAGCCCCTGTCATTTCGAGCGAAGCGAGAAATCTCCAACCGCACGAACGAGATTTCTCGTCGCAGGCTACGCTCCTGCTCAGAAACTTGATGCCCCGCAGGGCGGCGCCGACCCCCGCCAGGGGCTTCGCCCCTGAACCCCAAGGTTTCTGCTCTCGTGCATGCNNGTTCTCGAAATGACAGGCTGATCGGAGGATCAAGCACACTATGAGCAGTGAAACGTCCTATCGCTCTGGTTACATGCACGGCGCGAGCGCGCGGTCAGGCGTACAGCACAACGTGAGCGCGTTCTTCAGTCAACTGCACGCGGCAGGTTATGCGGCAGACACAGTGCTGGGCTTGGCGCGCGCGCGCGCGGACATCATCAGATCGCCGTGGCGCGACGAACTCGCCGGCATCGCCGACGGCGCGCGCGTTTCATTCGATCAGGTTCTGGCGTACAACCTGTACCGCGACCTGGTTTCGCCGGATGAATGTACCGTGAGCATGGCAGTCGGCCACGCGAGCGCGAGCGGCGACACGGTGTTCGCCAAGAACAGCGACAAGGTCGGCGGCAAGAGTCTGGTGGGTCCGAACTTTTACAAGAACAAAGAGATCAACGTCATCCTCTACGCTGAACGCGACGATGGTTTGAAGATCATCGGCGTGTGCGCTGCCGGTTCGACCGGGTTGAAGATGGGCATGAACAATCGCGGTCTGGCTGCCGGCTGCAACATCGCGCGCACGCAAGAACTCGACGAAAAGAACATGGACCTCACCAAGATCCGCGCGCTCGACCGCGCGTATTTACTCCGCATCGGTTTGGAGCAGTCGAACGTGCTGGACGCGACGCGCGGTGTGACCGCGGAACTGATGGCGTCGCCCATGGCGACGCCGGGCAATATCCAGTTTGCCGACGCGCGCCAGGCATTCCTGATCGAAGGATCGTACGATCGGTTGGCGGTCAAGAAGATTGCCGACGACGTTGACTCCCGGTCGAATCGTTTTATCACGCTCGAGTACATGAACAAAAAGGACGACGTCTCTAGTTACTGTCGCTATTATCGCACGCAAGAAATCCTCAAGTCGAAAAAAGGCAAAATGACGCTCGACGACCTGGTTCAGATTTCGATGGATCACGCGAATGGTCCGGGACCCAACTCGATCTGCCGGCACGGCACGCAATTCACCGAGGAGATTTCGCTCGCGGCGATGGTGATGGCGCTGGATGGCAAAGACCCCTCCAAGTCGCGCTGGGGCATCTGCCTGGGCAAGCCCTGTCACGCGTGGCGCGATCCCGAAGGTCATTTCTTTGGGGATATGTCTACGCCTCGCTCGGCGATTCCGGAGGGCTTTTTCAACGGCGCGGTGTTCAAGAAGTTTTACCAGGAAGAGCCCAAGTTTGCGTGATACGTGATGCGTGTTCCGCGCGAAGCGTCACGCATCACGCATCACGTATCACGTCGCAGGAGATTCGCGATGCAGCGAAGAATACCCTGCACCATTATGCGGGGTGGGACAAGCAAGGGCGTGTTCTTTAAGCAAGCCGACCTGCCGATGGACATCGAGCGACAGGATCGCATCATCCTGGCTGCGTTCGGCAGCCCCGATCCGTACGGACGCCAGATTGACGGCTTGGGCGGCGCGACTTCGACGACGAGCAAGGTAGCGATCATCGGGCTGAGAGCGGGTGAGCCGAACACGATTGATTACACTTTCGGTCAGGTGAGCATCACACGCGCGCTCGTGGATCGCAAAGGCAACTGCGGCAACCTTTCCTCCGCCGTAGGCCCGTACGCGATTGACGAAGGCATGGTGCAAGTCGCCGAGCCGGAGACTGCCGTTCGCGTCTACAACACCAACACGAACAAGTACATCATCTCGCGCTCGAGCGTCGAAGGCGGCAAAGCCAAATTCGACGGCGATTACAGAATCGCCGGCGTTCCCGGCGCGGGCGCGCGCGTCTCGCTCGATTTCGATCAGCCGGGAGGATCCGTCACCGGCAAACTCCTGCCGACCGGTGAGCCGCGCGAGATACTGCAAACCGAATTTGGCGCGCTCGAGGTTTCGATTGTGGACGCCGCGAACCCGGTCGTGTTCTTTCGCGCGCGCGATCTCGGCCTCGGCGGATGCGAGTTGCCCGCGCGCGTGGACTCGGATCGCGATTTGTTGGCGCGCATCGAGAACGTGCGCGCGGCGGCGGCAGTGAAAATCGGTTTGGCGCGCGATATTGCGGACGCGACCCGGAACAGCCCGGCTGTTCCGAAGGTCGCGTTTGTGGCTCCCTCGGCAGAATACACCATGACCTCCGGCGTGAGCATGTCCGTGAATGAGATTGACCTGGTCGCGCGGATCATGTCCATGGGCAAACTGCACAGCGCGTACGCGGTCACCGGCGCGATCTGCACCGCCGGCGCGGCGCGCATCGAAGGGACCGTGGTGCACGAGATGATCGCGCCGGCACGCGGCAATTCGACCGAGGTACGCATTGGACACCCGGGCGGCTCTATCGCAGTCAACGTCAACCTGACCACGCGCAAGGGCGCGCCGGAGTATGTCTGCGCCACAGTCTACCGTACGGCGCGGCGGATTATGGACGGATTCGTGTACGTGCCGGAAGCGCTGTTCAGCGCGTAGGACAAATTTGCAAATTTGTCCTACATTCGAGGAGGGGTAAATGCCAGACACCGACAAAGCGATCGAAAAGAATTTCGAAGCGTGGGAAAAGTCAGGGCGTGTGCACGTACGCGGTATCACCGCCGACTACAACATCTCGAAGGAATTCGCCCGGCTGCGCAACATGCCGCGCGTCATCAAAGCCACCGACATGCCGTGGGAAGGCGGACCGCGCATGTTCAACAAGATGATTCTCGATCCCAGTTTCGGCGCGCATCAATCCATGTTCGTGCACATGAAAGAGATGCTGCCCGGGACGGTCTCGCAGATCCACGGGCATCAAAACGATGCGCTGATGTACGTCCTGGAAGGCGCCGGTTACGATGTCCAGGATGGCGAGCGCATCGAATGGGCAGCCGGCGATCTCGCGATCATCCAGCCCGGCACCGTCCACATGCACGCTTGCACGAGCGACATTCCTGCCCGCGTCCTCATCATCAAGACGAAACCGGTCTATCTGTTTTTGAACTTGCTCTACCAGCGCTTGCTCGTTCCGGCTTCCAAAGAGCCACTGCCCGGCTGGGAAGGGTACAAGCCCAAGCCGTAAAACGTGAAACGTAAAACGTAAAAACGGAACACGCAAAACGCAACACGTTTCATCAGGAGGAGACAACTCACATGAACGAACGCGAACGCTGGAACAAGGGAAACAAAAAAGCCAATTTTTACCAGCAGGCATTGAAGGAAGGCGTCAAGAAACCGCCGAAAGTCAAAGTGATCCATCCCGAGGATATGCCGTGGGAAGATTCGCCGCAGGGCAAGTTGAAGCACATGATCAATGAGCGGATGGACGATGTCCAAACGATCCTCGACCTATATATGCAAGAACTTGCGCCCGGCGGCAAATCCGGCAAGCATCACCACATGGCGGAAGAATGTCTCTACATCCTCGAAGGCAAGGGCTATGANNGTGGTGCTGATCCCGGTCAACACGGTGCATCAGCATTTCAACGCCGACCCAGAAAAGCCGGCGCGCTTTATTTCGGCGATCTCCTGCCTCTATCGGCGGCTGATGATGAGCAACTTGGAGCAAGTGGAGTAGATTGATGAATCTGCAACTGACTCTGGCGTGCGGCGACTATGACCGAACGCATCCGCTGATTGACGGAATCGTGCAGCCGGAAGGAATTTCCTGGAAGATCACTGCTCACCTCTCATCGCCCGAACGACACCACGAGATGCTGGTCAATCAGGCGTTCGACGTGTCGGAACTCTCCCTGGCATCGTACTTTATCTCGCGCGAACGCATGATGAACCTGCGCGCGATTCCGGTTTTCCCGCATCGGCATTTTCGCCATGGCTATATCTTCATCAACCGGAATTCCGGCATCCACAAGCCAAGCGATCTCGCGGGCAAGCGCGTCGGCGTCCGACGTTTTCAGAACACCGCCTCGGTCTGGGTCAGAGGCATCTTGGCGGACGAGTACGGGATTGATCGGCGTTCGATCAAGTGGTTCACCGAAGGCGACGAAGAAATACCGGTGACGCCTCCTGCCTGGCTCTCGTGCGCCCGGATTCCAAAGGGAAAAACACTCGACGACTTGCTCGCGGCAGGCGAACTGGACGCGGCGATCTATCCCGAAGTGATACCGAGTTTGTCCCAATCTGCGGAGCAGGTCTGCCGATTGTTTCCCAACTACAAACAAGTCGAGATTGATTATTACAAACGCACGGGACTTTATCCGCTCATGCACACCGTCGTCGTCAAGGGAGAGATTCTCGATCGCCATCCCTGGGTCGCGGCGAGCGTCTGGAAGGCATTCCAGCAAGCCAAACTCGAGTGCTACAAGTATTTGAGCGACCCGCGCCGTTCGTCGTTGGGATGGTTTCGGCACGCGTGGGAAGAGCAGATCGAAATTCTCGGCGCGGATCCGTGGCCCTATGACCTGGAACTCAATCGCCACGCGCTGGAAACCTTGTGCCGCTACCTCGTGGACGATGGACTGCTCGCGCGCGCGCCCACGATCGAAGAAGCGTTCGTCAACGTGTGACGAGTGGCGTGCAGCGAGCCATTCCCGTCGCAGGTCACCCGACACTCGTCACATCAACCATCAGGAGGCATTTGACTTGAACAGTCTAGACCTTCGAGATTGGCTCGCGCAAATGGAGCATGCCGGCGACTTGCAGCGTGTCGCGGGCGCGCGACGCGAGGACGAGATCGGCGGCATCGTAGATATTTATCAGCGCCGGATGGGCCGCCCGACGGTCCTGTTCGACGACATTCCCGGCTTCAGGCGCGGCTATCGCGTGCTCGCGAACATTCTGACTTCGCGGAAACGCGCTGCGCTGACGCTCGGCTTGCCCGCGAATTCAACCGATCTGGACCTGGTCAGGTTCTGGCGCAAGTACTTGACGGATGCCAAGGCGGTGCCGCCGGCTTTCGTGAACACGGGTCCTGTCCAGGAGAATGTTCAATCCGGCACCGACGTGAACCTCTGCCAATTCCCAACTCCCAAATGGCACGAGTTCGACGGCGGTCCGTACATCGGCACCGGTTGCATCGTGATTATGCAAGACCCGGACTCGGACTGGATCAACCTCGGCACCTACCGCTTGCAGGCATACGACGATGGACACATCGCGGCGCTGATGGTCTCCAAAGGCAAGCATGGCGACATTATCATGCGCCGATACCATCAACGCGGTCAGCCGTGTCCGGTCGCGGTCGTCGTCGGTATGCACCCGATCTTTCTCGTAGTGGGCGGCATAGAGATACCCTACGGCATTGGCGAGTATGATGCGATCGGAGGATTCTTGGGCGGCGCAGTCCCGGTGATCAAGGGACCCAGAACCGGTTTGCCGATTCCCACGCACGCGGAAATCGCGTTTGAGGGGACGATCACCCCGGGCGACCTGATCAAGGAAGGACCCTTTGGCGAGTGGACCGGCTATTACGCGGGCGGCGTCAGGAACCTGCCCGTGGTTCGAATTGATACGCTCATGTACCGCAACGATCCGATTCTCACCGGCGCGGTGCCGGCGGTGCCGCCGTGCGACGACACTTACTGGCGCGGACATTTTCGCTCGGCGGCGGTGTGGGGACAGATCGAAGGCGCGGGCGTGCCGGGCGTCAAAGGCGTCTGGGCGCACGAAGCCGGCGGCAGCCGCTTCTGGCTGACGATCGCCATCGAGCAAATGTACCCCGGTCACGCCAAGCAAGTCGGGCTGATCGCTTCGCAATGTCACGCCGGCGCGTATGCCAATCATTACACGGTGGTCGTGGACGAAGACATTGATCCGGCGAACATGGAAGAAGTGATCTGGGCGATGTGCACGCGCGTTGACCCACGCGAAGACCTCGATGTGATCAAGGGCTGCTGGAGCACCGCGCTCGATCCGATGAGTTATCCGGAAGGAGAGCGCAGCCTCAATGCGCGCGTCGTGATTGACGCGTGCCGCCCTTGGACCAAGCGCGATACTTTTCCGCGCGTCGCGCGTTCGACTAAAGAAATGGACGCGCAGATTCGCGCCAAGTGGGCGCACGTGCTACCCGAAGAGTAAAACGTGATGCGTGAGTTTCACGCTTCACGCAAGAGATCGAACACGGACAGCGAAACTTGTTCCGATCCAAGGAGGTGGACAGCATAGAGAGAATCGGTTTTTCGCGCATTTGTGGGGGGAACGCACGGCGATGAATTCGCCGTGCTATGGAACGATGCCTCGCAAACGAGGCTAGTCGGACTCGTCCGACGCCGTTACGTAGACCGCCGACAAAGTCGGCGGTCGGTCGGCCCCACTTTTCCGCGAAGACCCAAAGAATCTTACGAACGGTGATTCAGACTGCTCGAATTTGGACAAGAGACAAGGAGGAGCAACCTATGCGACGAAATTATTGGATTGTGGCGCTGGCAATCGGCATGCTCATTTTGGCAGTCAGTTGCGCCCAGCCGCCAGCCCCCACAGCCGCGCCGACGCAAGCGCCTGCGCCCACGCAAGCCCCCGCGGCGACCAAGGCGCCAGAACCAACCACAGCCGCGCTCAGCCCGGTCGAGGCGGCAATGGCAGCGGTGAAGGATCTCAAAGGCGCGGAACGTGAGGCAAAGTTGCTGGAGGGCGCCAAGAAAGAAGGAGCGTTTCAACTCTACACGACCATTAACACGACTGACGCCCAGCCCTTGATTGATGCGTTCAACAAGAAATACCCGGGCGTGAATGCCAAGTTCTATCGCGCCAGTTCCGGCGACATGTTCACCAAGGTCGTCAACGAATTCCGCGGGGGCCAGTTCCTCTGGGACGCGCTAGACATCTCGCCCGAGTACGTGTATGCGCTAAGTCAGGAAGGGATGTTCCTTCCCTGGGATTCGCCCGTGCGCAACGAGTTGCCAGAAGCCCTACGCGATCCCAAAGGCATCTGGACTTCGATGTACCTGAACGACAACGTCATCACGTGGAACACCAAACTCGTCAAGCCGGAAGATGCGCCGAAAAAGTACGAGGACTTGCTTGACCCCAAGTGGAAAGGCAAGCTTTCGCTAGACACCGAAGATTATCCGTGGGCGTACTATATCCTCCAGACGATGGGCAAAGACAAAGGGACGGACTTCCTGACGAAACTCGCCGCGCAAAAACCCCAAATGATCAAAGGTCGCACGAACCAAACGAACTTGCTCATCTCGGGCGAAGTGAGCGTGGCGGCAGCGCTGTACGACTATATGGAGATCCAGCAGCAACAAAAAGGCGCGCCCATCGAATTTGCTTACGTCGAGCCAGTTCGCCTTGAGAACGAGCCAATCATGCTCAGCAAGAACGCCAAGCATCCTTACGCCGCGCTCTTGTTTATGGACTGGTTCGTGAGTAAGGAGGGGCAAACGACTATGGTGCAGATCACCAACCGGATCCCCGTGCGAACCGACGTCGCGACGAAGAGCGAAAGACAGGCGGCTGTCCTCAAGGGCAAGTACTTTTTGACGCCGCCGGAAGAACTCGGCAAGAACCTGAAGGACATGCAGCAAATGTTCGACAAAATCTTCGGGTTGACTCGGTAACTGGATCGGCAGCGTAGGACAAATCTGCAAATTTGTCCTACGCTCTGCAACCCCACGGAGAAAACATGGCACAAGTTACAATTGCGCGACCCGGCGGAATCGGCGCGGCGGAGACGCGTCTGCAGCGCCTGTTGCGCGCGCTGACCTGGCAGAATCTGCTCCTCGTCCTGATCATCGGGCTGTTGATCTACATGGCGTTGATACCACTGGGCTTTCTCCTTTGGGGCGCGCTGCGGTCAGCGCCGCCAGGCGTCGCAGGCGTCTTTACGCTGGATAACTTTGCCCGCGCGTACGGCGACTTGTCTCTCTTCACCGCCATCTGGAACACGATCCTCTACAGTCTGGGGACCATGGTCGTTTCCGTTACCATCGGAACATTCATCGCTTGGGTGGTCGAGCGAACGAATACGCCGCTGCGCGGGTTCATCTACATCCTGGCGACGGTGCGCATCATCATCCCGATGATGCTGGCGGTGATCGGCTGGATCATGCTGCTCAGCCCGCGCATCGGCTTGATTAACAAAGTCCTCATGGCGATTTTCGGTTTGTCCGAAGCGCCGTTCGACTTGTACACTCTGCCCGGCATGATGTGGGTTGAGGGCATTGACCTGGTTCCACAAACCTTCCTCTTGGTCTCGGCGGCGATGCGCAGCATGGATCGTTCCCTGGAAGACGCGGCTGCCACCTCCGGGTCTGGCGTCGTTCGCACGTTCTTTCGCATCACCGTGCCGCTCGCCGCGCCGGGCATCCTGGCGGCTTGTCTGATCATTTTCCTCGACGCGTTCCAATCCATCGAAGTCCCCACGCTCATCGGGCTGCGCGGCGGTGTCCACGTTCTCTCAACCGAAGTGTACCAGGCAGTGCAGGGGATTGGCGCGGATGTGCCACTCGCCAGCACGTACGGGTTGCTCTTTGTCGGCCTGGCGGCTGTCGGCATGTTGCTCTACCAACAGTTTACCGCCACCTCCTCGCGCTTTGTGACCGTGACCGGCAAGGGGTATCGTCCCTCGCGCATTGACCTGCGTGGCTGGAAATACGTGGTCTCGGCAGTCTGCATCATCCTCCTGGGTCTCGGCATCGGCTTACCGTTGCTGATCCTGGCGTTCGAATCATTCATGCCATTTTATGCGATGCCGTCGGTGGAAGCGCTGCAGACCGCGACGTTAGATAACTATAAATTCGCGCTCGACTATCCCCTCACCGTAACCGCGCTCAAGAATAGCACGCTCCTGGCTTTGGCGGCTGGCGCGCTGACGGCTTCGTTGACCATGGTTGCCGCGTGGCTCACCGTGCGGCGGCGCGGCATCGCGACCCGAGTGATGGATGGCATTCTCTTTTTGCCCATCTCGACGCCGGGGATCGTGTTGGCGATTGGGCTGATGTGGGTTTACCTCACTCTGCCCATCCGCATCTACGGCACCTTGTGGATCTTGCTCATCGCCTACATGACGCGCTTTATGCCGATGGCGACGCGGTTTACCTACACCGCGATTCTTCAGGTTCACCAGGAACTTGAAGAAGCCGCGGCGTTGTGCGGCGGCACCTGGCTGCGCACATTGGTTCGCATTACACTGCCGCTGATCTTCCCGGGCTTTGTCACGGCGTTCGTGTACGTCGCGGTGTATGCCTTTCGGGAATTCTCGGCGTCCATTCTCCTTTCGTATTCAGGCACCGAGGTTGCCTCGATGGCGATCTTTGATCTCTGGAACAACGGGCAGACGGGGCCGGTGGCTGCGTTTTCCGTTATCATTCTCGCAGTGCTGACTACGATCGTGCTGATCGCGCGCAGCGTAGGCACGCGCATTGGAGTACACGCGTAAATGCTAAAGATACAGAATTTGCGAAAACAATTCGTTACCAAGCGCGGCGACGTCGTCGCTCTGCAAGACCTTTCGTTCGAGGTGCCGCAGGGCGCGTTCTTCACGATGCTCGGTCCCTCCGGGTGCGGCAAGACGACGACGCTGCGCTGCATCGCCGGCTTGGAACGCCCCGACGCGGGCGAGATCAAGATTGGAGAGCGCATCGTCTTCTCGACCGACAAGCGGATCATGGTCCCGGCAAGCCAGCGCCGAATTTCAATGGTCTTTCAGTCGTACGCGATCTGGCCGCACATGAACGTTTTCGACAACGTCGCCTATCCTCTCCAAGTGAGGAATGTCCCCAGGTCGGAGGTCATAGCAAGAGTGCGCCGCGCGCTGGACATGGTCGAACTGAAGGAGATGGAGCAGCGCCCGGCGACCGATCTGTCGGGCGGGCAGCAGCAGCGCGTCGCGCTCGCGCGCGCGATCGTCGCCGAGACGGATTTGATCCTGCTGGACGAGCCGCTCTCGAATCTGGACGAGCAACTCCGCGTGCAAATGCGTACCCAATTGAGAGAACTGCATCAGCGGCTGGGGTGTACCGTCGTCTACGTTACGCACGATCAGCGCGAAGCGCTCGTCCTCTCCGACATCATCGCCGTCATCAACGCCGGTCAAATCGTCGAGATGGGCGAACCGCGCCGCCTGTACCTGAGACCGCAGCGCCGATTCACCGCATCGTTCATGGGCACCACCAATCTGATCGAAGGCAAGCGCGGCGATACGCGCGCGCTCCCCGTCGCGGCGATCCCTCCCGAGTGCGAGCACTGCGACGCGCGCGGCGGCTGCCAAGATATGCGCACGATCGCGTCAACTCCTTTAGGGCAATTCCATTACGCGAGTGACGGCCAAGTCGCGATGAGCGACCTGGTGTTGTTATGCGTCCGACCAGAGAGTATTCGCGTGTCGCCGACGCCGCAAGCCAACAAATGCAATCTGGTGTCCGGGCGCGTGACCCGCGCCGAGTTCCTCGGCAATTATCAGCGCTGCGACGTCCAGATTGGCGAGATGTCGTTGGGCGTGCGCGCCAACCCGGAATATCCACTCAAAGTCGGCGACCAGGTGTTCTTGCATCTGCCGGCGCAGGCGCTCGTGCCCATCCAAGCCGATCAAGTGAGCGCCCCATCCTAACGCGCCCATGAGCGACAAGCCCGAGTCCCCGACTCGCGACAGCAGGCTCGATGAATCACGGAATCCGTTCGTAGCGGGCGATTCATCGCCGCAAAAGCGCGCTGAAGCGCATACTGCAAACCAGACGCGCGGTGTACTAAACGTCAAGTCCGCGCTTGCCGACGAGAAACTCGGACTGTACTTTATGGTCTTTCTTGCCAACATGGGCTGGGGCGTCATGTCCCCAATCCTGGGCAACATCAAGACCGAGTTTGGGGTCTCGATGGCAGAGGTCGCGCTGGCAAGTTCCGTCTTTGGCTTGGCGCGGCTGGTGATGGATTTGCCGATCGGGTTGCTCATTGATCGAATTGACCAGCGCGTGCTGCGGTTTGCCGGGGCGGCTGTACTCTCCAGCGGATCACTCCTCTGCGCGCTCGCGCCCAGTTTCCCGATCATCCTGTTCGGACGCTTGGTGACTGGGTTCGGCGCGGCGATTGTCCAGGTCACCAATCTGGTGTGGATCTCGCGCCTCAGCACTGACGAGCGGCGCGGGCGCGACCTCGGCATCTATCAAGCGATCTTTCAGGCGGGGGCTTCCATCAGCCCGATCGCCAGCGGCTTTTTGGCGGATTGGGGGACCTGGCGCGCGAGTTTCTGGTTTGCCGCTGTCATGGCGCTGCTCGCCTTTGTGCCCATGCTCAAGCCAAAAGCCGGGTGGATCGAGCGGCTGCGTCAGAGCGCGTCCGCGTCTGACTTGCCGTACGAATTCAAGGCGACGAGCGGCAGCCGCAACCGCGCCCTCTCAGCGCTGGTGGTCGCGAACGTCGTGTCTTTTGTGCTGTTCTTTTCCGTTGGCGGTTTTCAGAACACGGTGACGCCGCTCTATGGCAGCCAGATACTAAACCTCGACCCTGGCGCCATCGGACTTGCGCTGGGAGTCTCGACGCTGCTGCGGTTCGGCATGAGCATTGTCGGGGGCGAATTGTCGGATCGTTTTGGCAGACGCGTGGTTCTCATTCCGGGGCTGATCGTCATCGGTCTGGGAACGTTGGTGCTGACGATGGCATCCGACCTCGTCGGATTTTGGATTGCGATCATCGTCGTATCGTTCGGACGCTTTGGCAACAACGTTCCCGCGACGGTCTTGGCGGATCACACGCCGCCGAATCGTTGGGGCTTGATGATGGGCGTCAATCGCGCGGTTGGCGATCTAGGCGCGGTGCTCGGTCCGGTCNNCTGCCGCGCCAGCCGATCAACGTGATCCGCGAATCACGCGAATCACACGAATAGAAAACTAGATTAGCGATATTCGCGCTATTCGCGGATAAAATTTGGAATGATTCTGTAACATGCGATCGTCGGTCATCGGCGCGAGCGTGCTCAAACCCGACGCGCTCGCCAAAGTCTGCGGACAAGCCATGTATGCGGCGGATATTCGCCGCCCCGGCATGGTGTATGCCAGGGCAGTGCGCTCGCCCCACGCGTCCGCAATCGTCAAGCGCATTGACCTCGCGCCCGCGCTCGCGCATCCCGGCGTGATTGCTGCGTTTACGGCAAAGGACATTCCTGGAACGAATCTGGTCGGCGCGCGCGGGGTCAGAGATCAGCCGGTCCTCGCCGAGGCGCGCGTCAACTTTGCGGGCGAGGCAGTCGCGGTCGTCGTCGCGGAATCGCCCGACGCGGCGAGCGAAGCCGCCCGGTTGGCGCAAGTTGCGTACGAGCCGCTCGAGCCGCTGACCGACCCGGCGCGCGCGCTGCTGCCCGATGCGCCGCACATTCACCCGCAGGGAAATCTGTGCGCCGAATTGCGAATCGTGCGCGGAGATTTTCAAGCCGCGCGGAAACGCGCCGCGCTCGTCGTCACGAACACTTTTCGCACCCAGGTTGTGGATCATTGCGCGCTGGAGCCGGATGCCGTCGTCGCGGAGCCGCACGACGGAGGCGTGTGGCTCTGGGAGTCGTCCAAGAGTCCACACAACGATCGCGAGGAACTCGCGCTCGTCCTGGCGCTGCCGAGGGAAAAAATTCGCGTTATCGTCCCACCCGTCGGCGGCAGTTTTGGAGGCAAGCCGGATTTGCCGGCGCTGTGTGTGGCGGGTCTCGCCGCGCTGAAACTGGGTCGCCCGGTCAAAATCATTCTTGATCGCGCGGAATGTTTCCTGGCGAAGACCAAGCGGCATCCGTATCGAATGGAGTATACGCACGCGGTTGCGGCGGATGGAACGATCCTGGGCGCGCAGGTGGACATTCTCGCGGACGTAGGCGCGTACACGTCGTATTCGCCGACGGTGACCGCCAAGGGTCTCATTCACGCGCTCGGGCCGTACCGCGTGCCGAACGTCGAAATGCAGATGCGCGCGGCGTTCACGAACAATCCGGTTTTTGGCGCGATGCGCGGCTATGGCGTACCGCAAGTCGTCTTTGCCGTCGAGCGGCAGATGGACGTTATCGCCGCCAAGTTGGGAATAGATCCGTTTGAATTCAGAATGAAGAACCTGCTTCGCTCCGGCGACGTTACGGTCACGGGTCAAGTGATGCCCGACGTTCGCCTTGCCGATGCGATGCTTGAGGCAAAGCGGACGATGGTCATTGCGAGCNNGCGAAGCCGCCCTCTGGGCGTCCAACTCGCAATTTGGGGATTGCTTCGTCGCAACAACCGCTCCTCGCAATGACACCGGATGATGCGCCGAACGTCAAGCGCGCGTGGGGCATGGCAGCGTTCCTGTACGGCGTGGGGCGCACCGGCTTGTCGGACAAAGCCAAGGTCTCTATCCGGCTGGAAGCCGATGGGCGCGCGCATTTGTTTGTCGGGACGCCGGATACCGGGCAGGGTTCGGATACCGCGCTCGCGCAGATTGCCGCGCAAGAACTCGGCTTGCCGTTCGAAATGGTACGCGTCACCTCCGGCGATACCGGCGTGAGTTTCGACGCCGGCACGACGACGGCGAGCCGGGTGACGTACATCGTCGGGAATGCGGTGCAGCGCGCGGCGGCGGAGTTGAAAAAAATCTTGCTGGATATAGCGAGCGAGAAAGAGGGGCGCGCGGTCACGCGCTTGCCGGCGGACGCCAAGTGCCTGGCAAGCGTGGCGCAGTTCTGCTGCGAACGCAATATCGAAACGACGGCGGTCGGAGATTTTGGAACCGCGACCTCTCCGCTTGACGCGTCCGGGCAGGGCGAGCCGTACGGCGCGTACACCTTTGGCGTTCAAATGACTCTGGTCAAAGTGAACACGGACACCGGCAAAGTGGACGTGGAGCGCGCGGTCTGCTGTTACGACGCTGGCACTGTCGTGAACCCGGCGCTGGCGCAAGCCCAGGTCGAAGGCGGCACGGCGATGGCGCAGGGCTACGCGCTCACCGAAGAAATCGGTTTGAATGCCGGTGTCCCGGTCAACTTGAGTTTCCACTCGTACCTGCTGCCCACCGCGCTCGACGTTCCGCCGATGGATGTTTCGACCGTCGCTTCGTTCGAGCCGACAGGACCATTTGGCGCAAAAGGCGTTGGCGAGCCGACGACGCTGCCGGGCGCGGCTTCGATCGTCAATGCGGTTTCCGCGGCGCTGGGGCGCGGGTTCTACGAGTTGCCGGTGACGCCGGAGAGGGTGATCAGTAATCAGTATTCAGTGTTCAGTATTCAGAACACTGGTCACTGATTACTGAACACTGGATACTGAACACTGAACACTGAATACTGAGCACTGGCACACAGGAGACAAGGACATGTCAGACGAAATTGATCCGCGCAAAACAGGCAAGTTGCATTATCACGAAGAAATCGTCCGACCGATCAAAGTATCGCCGCACAAATTGATCCACCAAGACCCCAAGAGCGACATGGTCTACGACGGCAAGGATCGCAAGCACAGCGCGCGCGACGTGGATTTGCCGATGCGCACGTTCAACGTCCACATCTCGGAAATTCCGCCGCACAGCGCGAGCCGGTTGCACAAACATCACAACGAAGCGCTCATCTACATCATCGAGGGCAAGGGCTATAGCATGGTGCAGGGCAAGCGCATTGACTGGCAAGCCGGCGATTTTCTCTACGCGCCGCCGTTTGTGTGGCACAGCCATCATAACGATCAAGACACGCCGGCGTACTACATGGGCATCACGAACAAGCGCATGTTGAACTGGCTGGGCTTGGACCGCAAAGTGGAAGCGGGCATTCACATGACGATGGAAGAAGTCGAAAAAGAGATCGCGTCCGGCGACTATTCGCCGTACTCTTGGTACAACATTGACCCGGAGGAAGGGGTCACATTTGGGGCGGAGCATCTGAAATAGTACGTGTTGCGTGTTCCGTGAGATCTGAAAACGGAATACGCAACACGCACCACGCTTTACGCAACGCGATCACCCAGGAGATACGATGTCCAAAGATCAGCCAAGCCGAAAGCAAGGGAACCAACGCCGCGGCACGATCGAGGTCACTTTTACCGATTGCGTCGGCTGCCGATTGTGCGAGACCGCGTGTTCGCTTTACCACGAAGGCATGGTCTGGCCCGAAGCCTCGCGCATCCGCGTCGAGCAATTCTATCCGGGACCGCTCGATATTCCGGTCATCTGTCATCGCTGCTTTGAACGATACTGCGTCGCCGCGTGTCCCTCCGACGCGCTCGTTTACGACAAAGCCGCTGAGGTGGTTCGCCTGGTTCCAGACAACTGCTTGCAATGCGAGGCGTGCTACCCGGCTTGCCCGCACACCGGCGCGATCGCGCCCCACCCCAAGACCAGTTTGCCGATGCAATGCGATCTTTGCGATGGCGACCCGCGCTGCGTGCAGGTGTGTCCCGTCGGCTGCCTGACCTGGGTGCCCGGTAGCGCATTCAGCCCGATCCACTATGTGATCACGCCGCCGGAAGAAATCGCGCGTTCATTGGCGAGCATCTACTATCCGGCAAAGGAGACCCTATGAACCCGGCGGGCGGCTATACCGGCAAATTGCTTCGCATTGATCTGACGACTGGCAAGGTACAGGAAAGCGACAAGCACGTACACTTGGCGCGCGAGTTCATCGGCGGCAGAGGGCTTGGCGCGCGCCTGCTGTGGGACCTATTGCCTGCCGGCACCGATCCCCTCGCGCCGTCTAGTCCGTTGATGTTCTTGACCGGTCCGCTCACCGGCATCGCGCCGGGCGCGGCGCACACGACCGTCTCATTCAAATCACCGAATACCGGCATCACGCTTGGACACGCGATCACGGGCGCACAGTGGGGAGTCGAACTGAAAACCGCCGGCTACGATGGCGTGATCGTCACCGGTCAGTCGCCCACGCCGGTCTACATCGCGATAGACGATCAGCAAGTTGAGATTCGCGACGCTAGTTTCCTGTGGGGCAAAGGCGCGATGGAAACCGAAGTGTTGCTCAAAAGACAACTGGGCGATCCGCGTCGCCGCGTCTTGTGCGTCGGTCCGGCGGGCGAAAACCTGGTGCGCTTTGCCTCCATTCAGCAAGAGTACTTTCGATCCGCCGCGCGCGGAGGTCCCGGCACGCTGATGGGTTCCAAGCGCCTCAAGGCAATCGTCGTGCGCGGACACGGGCCGATCCCGCTCGCCAAGCCGGAGGAATACGCGACGCGCTATGCCGAGGTGTACGCCAAATTGCGCGCGGCAAAGACCAAACGTCGCGGCTATACTCTCGGGCGCTGGGGCTCGACGATCAGCCACAACCCTCACTCTGACATTTCCGAATTAGACGTGTGCAATTATCGCGAAGCGCATTGGCCCGACATTGACAAGATCAGCGGGCTGGAGTACGAACGCCGCAGCAAAGTTCGATCGCGCAGTTGCTACAACTGTCCGCTGGCGTGCATGCAGACCGGTGTTCTGCGCGAAGGCGAGCACGCCGGCACGTTGACGAATCCCGATTTCGATTCCTTCGGCACGATCGGTCCCGGCTGCTTGACGACGGATTACGCGGGCGCGCAGTACCTAAGCGCGCTCGGTGACGACCTGGGAATGGATGATAGTTCGCTCGGCAACGTCGCAAGTTTCGCGATGGAGTGCTACGAGCGCGGCTTGCTAACCAAAGCGGATTGCGATGGACTGGAATTGACCTGGGGCAACGTCAAGGCGATGGAAATTCTATGGCACAAAATCGCGCGCCGCGAAGGCATCGGCAATCTGTTAGCCGATGGCGTGCGCGAAGCCGCCGCCAAGATCGGGCGCGGCTCAGGGCATTTTGCGATGCACGCCAAGGGTCTCTCGTTTGCCGGCTATGCGCCGACAGCGCATCCCGATCGCGCGCTGCAATACGCCGTGGGCGACCGGGGCGGTTGCCACCATTATGGACTCAACTTGACAGAGCAGGACTCGCGTGTCTGGGCGGACTCACTCACGTCCTGCGCCTGGCATCGCGCGCTGCTTGCATCCACTGATTATCTGGGGCTACTCTCTCTCGCGACAGGTTGGGATTACGACCCAGCCGAAGATTGGGACAAGGGCGCGCTGCGGATGCTGACGATGGCGCGCGCCTACAACATCCGTGAAGGGATGGTGCCGGAGCGCGACGATGTGCTGCCCGCGCGCGTTCACGACGACGCCTTGACGCAAGGTCCCCAAGCCGGCGCGCGTTATCCCCGCGAAGATTTCCTGCGCGACCGCGCGGAATGGTACGCCGCGCGCGGCTGCGACGAAAAGGGCTATCCAACGAAAAAAACGTTGGACGCGTTGGGGCTGGGATTTGCCTGTGGTCAAGGTCAAGTTTAGCGGCACGCTGCGCCAGATCGCCGGGCGCGCGGAAATGACGATGGAGTTGCCGGCATCGCGTCGGCTGGGAGAAGTGCTGCAAACGCTGGCGGCGGTTTACCCCGGCATTTTGGGTGATTCGACAGATTTGCAATGGCGGCATGGAAGCAGCCACGTAGTCGTCGCGGTCAATGGGCGGGTTATCGAAGAAGGAAACGGCGAAGCGATGTTGCTTGCGGATAATGACGAAGTGAGTCTAGTGCCGCCACTGGGTGGCGGTTCGGAAAAACAAGGAAAGGTAAATGTCCAACCACACACATTCCCATGCGAGTGATGGTGCTCAACCGCATCATCACCACGATAAACACGATCACGTTCACGGAGCGACAGACGCGATCCTGTTGACGACCGAGCGCGGAATTTGGGCGGTCAAATGGTCTCTCATCGGTTTGTCTCTTACCGCCGCATTTCAGATCATCATTGTGTTCTACTCTGGCAGCGTGGCGCTATTGGCTGACACGATCCACAACATCGGCGATGCGACGACTGCCATCCCGCTCTGGATCGCGTTCGCGCTGGCGCGGCGTAAACCCTCGCGCCGATTCAGTTACGGCTATGGACGCGTGGAGGACTTGGCGGGAGTCGTAATCGTCCTGACGATTCTGTTCAGCGCGATCGCCGCAGGCATCGAATCGGTTAATCGGCTTTTCCATCCCCAACCGGTGGAGCATCTCGCGGCTGTTATCCTGGCTTCCCTGGTTGGCTTTATCGGCAACGAGATCGTGGCGATCTTTCGCATTCGCGTGGGAAAACAGATTGACAGCGCGGCTCTCATCGCCGATGGCTACCACGCGCGGGTGGATGGCTTGACGAGTCTGGGCGTGTTATTCAGCACCCTGGGCGTCTGGCTGGGCTATCCGCTGGCGGACGCGGTGATGGGCTTGCTGATCACCATCATCCTCCTGCAAATCGTTTTCGAATCCAGCAAGTCTGTGCTCGCTCGGTTGCTGGACGGAGTTGATCCACAGGTCATTGACGAGATCAAGCAAGCCGCGCAGTGCGCGCCCGGAGTGCGCGGCGTTACGGATGTGCGAGTGCGTTGGTTGGGTCATCGGCTACATGCCGAAGTGAATCTTGCCGTAGAACCCGGAACGTCCGTCGCCGCAGCGCACGCGATTGCAGTGGAATCCCGGCACCAACTCTTGCATCGTCTGCCGCAACTCTCCAATGTCACCATTCACATTGATCCGGACAACATCCTGGGAGAGGAGCACCATCGCATCTTGAACCATGTCCATGGGGATTTGCCGGCGCACTCGCATCCCTGATAGTCCGGCAGCCAAACACCCAGCGCGCTCAAGAAGGTACCTATGGTGAAGAAGACAAATACGCCAATGAGACGCTCCAAGAATACGATGTATTGCATAGATTGCGGAGAGCCACTGAGTCCTGAATTGATGCTGGAAATTAAGGCGTTAAAGCGCGACTTGGACATGCCTAACATGCTGGTGTTTTGCGACAAATGTCGTCCTAAATTTAGAAACCGGTTACGCAGAATCTGGAATGGAATCAAGTATCTGCTCGAATGAGTTGGTTTCTCATTTTCAATCACACGCCGGAGGAAAAGAAAAAATGTCACGGTACGGTTCTGACCTGATCGCCGATTTGCTCAATCGTTACGAACTGCCGTACGCCGCGTTCAATCCGGGCGCGAGTTTCCGCGGACTGCACGATTCGATTTTGAACTATGCCGGCAATCGCCCGCAAATCATCGAATGTCAGCACGAAGAAATCGCGGTGGGCATCGCGCACGGCTACGCCAAGGCGACCAACAAGCCGATGGTCGCGATCCTCCACAACTTGGTCGGTCTCCTGCACGCGCCGATGGCGATGTACTATGCCTATATCGATCGCGCGCCAATGATGATTCTTGGCGCGTCGGGTCCCATGGCAGCCGGACGACGCCGCCGGACAGACTGGGAGCACACCGCCGTGGTGCAGGGCGACATGATTCGCGACATTGTCAAATGGGACGACCAGCCCTTCGACGCCGACGGAGTCGTGCACGGATTCGCGCGCGGCTATCGCGTGGCTTGCACAGAGCCGACAGGGCCAGTCTATATTTGCTACGACGTTTGTTTCCAGGAAGATGAATTGACAACCCAGGTCGAGTTGCCCGATCCGGCGCGAGGCGGCTTACATTCGCGTATAGCGATGGAAAAAGAGATGCTCGCGCCTCTGGTCAAGTCGCTGTTGAACGCCAAGCGCCCGGTCATTCTTGCCGGCGCGCTCGGCAGACACAAGGAGCGCGTGCAGACTCTGGTCGAGTTGGCTGAATTCCTTGCCGCGCCGGTGATCGACCTGGGCGACCGGCTCAATTTCCCGAACACCCATCCTCTGTTTAGTCTTGGCACGAAAAACTTAAGCGATGCCGATCTGCTGCTTGCGCTGGACGTGCGCGATCTCCACATTACGCTCGCGCAGGTGAACCACGACAAGCGTCCATCAGGCGGTCGAATTATTCCGAGCGATTGCCGCGTGATCGCGATTGGCGTGGATGATCTCGAGACGAGCAGTTGGTCGCAGAACTCGATGCGCTTTGCGCCGGTGGACATGTCGATCCTTGCAGATACCTACACCGCGCTGCCCGAAATTCTCGCCGCGTGCCGCAGCCAGGAAGCCGCCGCGTCGCCGGAATCGAGCGTGAAGAATCGCGAGACCCGAATGAAAATGTGGCGCGAGAATCATCGCGCGCAGCGCGCGCGCTGGCTTGAGGAAGCCAAAGCGAACGCGGACGCTTCGCCGATGCCGCCCGCGCGAATGGTGTTGGAAGTCGGCAACGCGCTGCAAGGCAAGGACTGGGTGCTGACGGGGAACACGGTGTTGGACTGGACGCGCCGACTTTGGAATTTCGATCAACCCCATCGGCACGCCGGCAAACACATGGGGACTGGAACCCAAATCGGTATCGCGTTGGGCGTGGCGCTGGCGTACAAGGGGACTGGCAAACTCGTCGTTGACCTGCAACCGGACGGCGATCTGATGTACGATGTCGGCGCGCTGTGGACGGCTAGCAAGTGCAAGATACCGCTGCTGGTCGTGATGTACAACAATCGCGCCTATAACAATTCCTGGGATCACCAATATCGCATCGCGGGCTGGCGCGAACGCACGCGCGACAACGTGCCGGTCGGCACCGAGATTGATGGACCCGCGCCGGATTTCGCCGCGCTCGCGCGCGCGCAGGGTTGGCACGCTGAGGGACCGATCACCCGTGGCGACGACTTGCCTGCCGCGCTCGCGCGCGCGATCAAGGTCGTGGAAACTGAAGGCAAACCCGCGCTCGTGGACGCGGTGGTGCAACGAAGATAATAGGAGAAAAAAGATGGCAAAAGACCTGCGAACTTTTATCAGCGATCTCCGCAAAGAATCGCCGCACGAAGTAGTGGAAATCAACAAGGAGGTTGATCCGGCGCACTATGACGTGACCGCGATCATCAAGCACCTCGACGCGCTGAAAAAATTTCCGCTGCTGATTTTCAACAAGCCGCTGAACCTCAAAGGCAAGGTGAGTCCGGTGCGCTTGTGCATGAACGCGGAGATTTCGCAAAACAAGATTCAGATCGCGTTGGGTATTCCGCGCACCATGACCCGCAGCCAGATGGGCGAAGAATGTCTGCGCCGCGAAGCCAAGCCGATCAAGCCCACGGTGATCGCCAAGCAAGACGCGCCGGTGAAGCAAGTCGTAACTGTCGGCGAACAGGCGGATCTGCACGAACTGCCAATCCTGCGCCACCACGAGATGGACGGCGGTCCTTACATCGTGATGGCTTCGGTCGTCAAAGACAAAGCGACGGGAAAATACAATGTGTCCTACCATCGCATGGAAGTCAAGGGGCCTCGACTGACCGCACTCTACACTTCGCCGCGACACCTCTGGAAAATCTACAAGGACTATGAAGCGCGCGGCGAACCGTGCCCGGTCGTCACCGTCTTCGCGCACCATCCATGCTTCAACATGGGCGCGGCTTACACCGGCGCGTTTGAAGTGAACGAATACGATATCATCGGCGGCTATTTGCAAGAGCCCCTGCGCCTGGTGCCGTCAGAAACCTGGGGCGACGATTTCCTCGTGCCGGCAGACGCCGAAGTTGTAATCGAAGGCACGCTCATGCCCGGACAACGCTTGGTCGAAGGTCCGTTCGGCGAAGCGCCTGGGTATCTAGGACCGCAGCGTTTAAACAATGCGTTACGGAATGAAGTCCACGCGATCACGCGCCGGCGCGACGCGATCGTCGAGTCTATCATCACGCCGGAGGGAGACAAGCCCTGGCTCGATCTGCCGCGCGAGGCGGCGTACCTGCGCCGGTGCCGCGAAGCGGTGCCGGGCGTAAAAGCCGTCTGCAAAGCCGGTCGGCACGCGCACTACAACATTTTCATTTCGATGAAAAAAGTTTCGGAAGGCGATCCGGGACGCACCGCGGCGGCAGCGCTCACTTTCGATCATACCAAAAACGTCTTTGTGTTCGACGAAGACATTGACGTCTACAATCCGACCGACATTCTCTGGGCATTCGCGACGCGCGTGCAACCGCACAAGCAAATCACGATCATCAAAGACATGCTGCGCGGCAACATGCTCGACCCATCTCTGGTGCACGACATCAAGACGTCGGGTATGATCGTGGATGCGACGCGACCGCTGGATCGTCCGTTCTCGCCGGTCAGCAAATGCCCGGACGACGCGATGGCGCGCATCAAACTCGAAGAGTTCATGGATGCGGAAACGCTCGCGCGCATTCCGATGGATCGCACGACGTATTGGGCGTGATCGGTAATCAGTATTCAGTAAACAGTATTCAGTTATCCAGCCACCGATTGGTGAATACTGAACACTGAAGACTGAATACTGAATACCGAACACCGAACACTGATTACTACACAAAGGAGAATAGAACCCATGGGCGCTTGTGCTCAGGTCGAATGTCCGAACTGTCATAAAGAATTCATCGTCAGTCCTACGATGCTGGGTCTGGGCGAGAACTTTCACTGCCCCTTTTGCGATCTGTACTTTCCTGAAACGAAAAGCCCGCGCATTTGGAAGCCGGAAGGGTCTTGGGGCAGCGGCACGGCGGAATCCACTCGCCGCGTGAAGAGCAAGGAAGAGTGATCAGGACCGGTCACGGTACGTCACAGGTTGCCTTGTCATTTCGAGGAGCGGTTTTTGCGACGAGAAATCTCGCGCGGCAACATGGAGATTTCTCGCTTCGCTCGAAATGACAACTGTGATGTACCCTGGAAGGTCTTGCGAGGAGCAACCGCATGTACAACGATCTGCGCGACTGGCTAGTTGAAGTTGAAAAGTTAGGGCAACTGAAAAAAGTGAACGGCGCGCACTGGGATCTCGAAATGGGCGCGCTGACGCAACTGGCTCACGAAAAATATGGCGACAAAACTCCGGCGCTCTTGTTCGACGAAGCGCCCGATTATCCCAAGGGCTATCGCAACTTGTACGGTCATTTCAGCACGATCGAGCGCATCGCCTTGACGTTGGGATTGCCGCAAGGGCTGGGCAAAATTGGACTCGTGCGCGCGTACCAGGAAAAGATGGCGCATTTGAAACCGATTCCGCCGGTGTATGTCGAAAGCGGTCCGATCATGGAAAACGTCCACACCGGCGATGCCATCAACGTGCTGGAATTTCCGGCGCCCAAGCATCACGCGCGCGATTGCGGACGCTATATCGGCACGGCGTGCGAAGTCATCACCCAAGACCCTGATACCGGCTGGTTCAATCTCGGCACCTATCGTTCCAAAGTTTACGACGCAAAAACGGTCGGCTGCCAGATCACCGAAGGCAAGCACGGTCGGATTCATCGCGATATATATTTCGAACGCGGGCAGCCGATGAAAGTCGCCATTGTCGTCGGGCAAGACCCGCTGCTGTACCTCCTGGGCGCGAGTCCGATTCCCGACGGCGTATCTGAATACGATTATGCCGGTGCGATCAAGGGCGAGCCGGTTCAAGTCGTCAAAGGCGTTTACACCGGCTTTCCAATTCCTGCCAACGCCGAAATTGTCATCGAGGGAGACACGGTCAAGGGCGATAATCTCGAAGAAGGTCCCTTTGGCGAGNNGCGGCTCGCGGGCATCCCGGAGATTCACGGCGTCTGGCAGCACGAAGGCGGCGCGGGCGTGCGCTTTACCGTCATCTCGATCAAGCAGCGCTACCCCGGGCACGCGCGCCAGGTGCTGCACGTCGGTTCGTCGTGCCAAGCCGCCGCGTACAACGGCAAGTGGACGGTGGTCGTGGACGACGACATTGATCCCTCCAACATCAGCCAGGTCTTGTGGGCGATGACCACGCGCTTCGATCCAGTCGAAGACATTGACATCATCCGCAAGGCGTGGTCTTCGACGCGCGA
>DHFK01000019.1 GCA_002400365.1 Anaerolineales bacterium UBA4826
CCGACCCCCGCCAGGGGCTTCGCCCCTGAACCCCAAAGTTTCTGTTCTCGTGCATGCCCCCGAGGGCGTGGAGTTCTCGCAATGACAGAATGAATGTAGCAGCAAGAAAACGCCACCTGTTCTCCCCTCAGAGAGCAGGTGGCATTTTTCGTACTCAGCCCACCTTGCGAAGGTTCGCAACCTTCGCACGGCTGAGCAGGTGGCATTTCTTACTTCCTCACCGCGTCCGCAAATGCCGTCGGATCCATTGGCGCAAGGTACAGGCGCTCGCCGTCGTAGAGCGCGCCATCTACGTCCACATGGTTGCCGGCGGCGTCGCGCACGATCGCGCGATGGACGCGCACGCGCCGGGTCATCCGCGCGCCGATGGCATGTTTCACGCTCATCCCGACAAACAACACTTTCGGTCGGTCGTCTACATAGACCGTGATCTTGTCATCGCTCACTTGGCTTCGACGATGCGTCCCTCGACCTTGAGATTTAGCGGCGAGTGTTTCGTGACGTATGCCGCGACGACGTCCACGACCGGATCGCCGTACACCGGGTTCTTGCCCTTCGTGAAAGCCGTTTGCCCGTCGCCGCCGCCGGCGAGATAGTCAATCGTTTCCACGCGATAAACTTTTTGCAGGTCCATCGGTTCGCCCCTGACTTTGAGATTGGACACGCGGCTGCCCGAGGGCTTGCTGCAATCGTAGGTGAACGACATCCCGGCGACCGTCGTTTGCACGCGCGGGCACGAGACTGCGACTTCGAGCACCGCCTTGATGTCTGCGCCGGTCATGTCGAGCGCGGTCAGCACATTGTCCATCGGAACCACTTCGTACAGTTTGCCGTACGTGATCGGACCCTTGGGCAAATCGGCGCGGATACCGCCCTGGTTGTGCATCGCAAGGTCGGCGGGGCGATCGCCGGCTTGGTTCGCCGCGAGCATCGCGTCCACGATGAGATTCGCGAGCGGATACTCGCCGGTCGTCCGGCCATCAAAAGTGTACTGTCGCATCAAGTCGGTCAGTGTCTCGCCGATGGGACGATTCATTGCCGCGCGCGCGTCGGCGACGACTTGGCCGATCATGTCGCTCACTTGCGGCGGCGTCTGCGCCTTGGTGCTGACCGCCGAGACATTCTCATTGTTCTTGGTATAGTCGAGGATTTTCTTCGTGGTAGGATCAATCTTGAGATCGAGCCGTCCGACGTACTGCGCTTTCGCGCCGGCTTGCACGACGATCGTGCTGCCGATCACTTTGGGTTGTTGCAAGGAAACGTGGTTGTGCCCGCTCACGATCACGTCAACGCCGGGTACCTCGGCGAGCGATTGAATATAATCCGTGCCCTGGTGCGCGACGACTACGATGAGATCGGCTTGGGGCTTTACTTCGGGCAAAACCTGCTTGACGGCATCCACGTCGCTGAGGAATTTCAAGCCCTTGATACCCGATGCCTTGATGATGACCGAGCTCGGATAGGTCGTGCCGATGACGCCAAAGCGCACGCCGGCGATTTGCTTGACGATGTAGGGCTTGACCCACGCGGGCGCTTTGCCGGTCGCTTCTTCCATAAGGTTCGCGGCGAGAAACGGGAATTTCGCTTCTGCCGCGCGCGCCTTGAGCACATCCTGCCCCTGATCGAAATCGTGATTGCCGAGCGCGAGCGCGTCGTAGCCGATCACGTTCATCGCCGCGACCATCGTCTTACCCTGATCGCGGTTGGACGCGAAACTGCCGACGAAGAAATCGCCAACGTCCACCGTGAGGGCGTTGCCGCCGACTTCTTTCTTGAGGCGCGCGATCGTGCCCATCGCGTTGGCGACGCCGCCGAACTCAAACGTGGTGCCATCGCCGCCTTTCAGTTTTTCGCCTTCGAACGCGCCGTGCATGTCGTTCGTGTGCAAAATCGTCACCGTGATGGGACCGGTCGGCGCGGCGGTGGGCGCGACGGTTGGCGCAGCAACCGTAGGGACTGACGTCAGCGCAGCGAGTGTGGGCGCTGGCGTCGGCGCGAGGGTCGGCGTGGCGCAAGCCACCAATCCTGCCAACGTCAGCAGAACAAGCAGTCCAAATGTCTTCTTCGACATCACTCCTCCTAAAGGTCAAATAGAAACTTGCCGGTTTGTTGTGATGAGACAATAACGAACTGGGGAAGCCACAGATCAGAAAGGAATCCAATCGAGCCGGTCTATCCATTCCTCAGCCTCGCTGGCTTGCCACACCAAAACCAGATCTCGCGCAACTTGACCTATGGGCATCCCTCGCCGAATCCAGAACACTCCCCACAAGTGCCCATTGGCTGCCCAATGCGCTTGGATATGCTCGGGCATGGTCGTGCGGTTAGAAGTCACGAACATGCGTTGGGACGTTTCGAGATAGCGCAGTATGTCTGGGTCAGGCGTCCCCAATTGTGGCGCGCCAGGATCTCCGATGCGCAATACATCCATGGTGGGATGGAAGCGCAACAAAGCCGCCTTGAGACGTGGAGATTCGTTCTCGTCCAAAAGAAAGCGGACCTTCATGCAACGACCGATTCTCTGACGCCTTGTGCCTTGATTGTGCGCAAACGCTGCACCAGGGATGAGGGTTTGGCTGCCCACTCTTGGTAGCGTTGCTCACGCCAAGCCGCCAAACGCATCAGATAAGCATCCATCGCTGCGCGGTTACGCAGGTAGTAGGTAATCGCCGCGTGAATCTGTTCCAGACTCAGAGTCGGCAAGTTGGCAGCAATTTCCTCGGGCGCGTAGCCATCCAGGTAGTATGCCAGCACATCGTCAATACCAATACGGTGCCCTTTAATCCGAATATCGTCGGGCGCGAGAAAATCAAAATAATCCTCGAGTTGCATAGGTAACCTCTCTGGCGCTAGTATATCACGGTCCTTGTTTGATGGCAATGATGGATGGGAGCGNNACCGCACCAATTCCCAACTCCCTCAACCTCTCCCGCGTCGGCGCGCCGTTCTCATCCCAACCCATTTGCCGATAGTACTCGCGCGTCGCCGCGGCGAATTGCTCGCGCGGGAGCGCGATGCCGGCAAGCGGACCGCTCTTGAACGCTTCGAAGAAGCGCTGGGGCAACGTGTCGTCGCGCGCCGTCCAACCCTCACGCAGATTGTACACGCGCGCCAGCGTCGCCGCCCGTTCTCCAAACCGTAAATAGTCTCTAGTCTCC
>DHFK01000161.1 GCA_002400365.1 Anaerolineales bacterium UBA4826
CTCGTCAATCGTCGTGAAATTGAAACACGATTTGCCTTACATCCGCTTCCGTCGTTTCAAGATTTGTCATTTGCTCATTGGTCATTCAAGAATTCCCTCACCTCGCGATTGAACCGCTCCGTCGCTTCAATCGTCGGCAGGTGCCCTACGCCCGCGTAGGTGGAGAGTTTCGCATTGGGAATGCCAGCAGCAAGGGCTTGTCCGTTCGCGCATGGCACGAGCGGATCCACATCGCCGTGGATGACGAGCGTAGGGACGCGAATCTCGCCTAATCGCTCGCGCACTCCGCCAGCGGTATGCGATATCACCGCGCCGAGTTGGCGCTGGTACGCTTCAAGCGACATCGGCTTGGCTTTGGTGTGCTGCACGATTCTGTCCAGGTCTGCCGGATGCGCCTGCATATAGCCCGGTCCAGAGATCAACGAAAAAGTGTGGCGCGTCCGCGTCTCGATGTCCACTTGCGGATCGCGGATCAGCGTGGCGGCAATCTCCGGCGCGGGGTTGACGTGCGTTGCTCCGCCCGCCGAAGTTGAGACGAGAATCAGTTTCTTCACGCGCGCGGGGTGACGCACCGCAAGGTGCAGCGCGATGAAACCGCCCATCGAGATGGCTGTGACGAAGGCAGCGCCAAGGTTGAGATTCTGGATCACGCCGGCGGCATCATCCGCCATGTCCTCGATGGTGTACGGAGCGTTGCCCGGCGCGCTCTCGCCCGAGTCGCGGCAATCCATTGCGATCACGCGATACGTACAGGACAGTGGCTCGATTTGTTTCCACCAGCCCAACCGCGTGCTGCCTAGTCCGTGAATGAGCAAGAGCGGATGTCCCGCGCCATATTCGTCGTAGTAGATCGTCTGTGAACCGACGCGAGTTGTAGGCATATTCCTCCAATTGTCATTCGCAATCTGCAATCTGAAATCATAAATCTGAAATTCCTTACACCGCTTCCTTCCACTCGCTTCTCCCGCGCGCTTGCTTCTCCTCTTTCGCTTTGGCTTCGCGCTGATCTGTAATCACTTCGCTGCGCGCGCGTTCCAGCGCGGCGACCACGTCAATGTCGTTGCCGCCTTCTTGCGATTCGCGCTGACCGACCTTGACCATCACCGGCACGCGCACCAGCGGTCCGAGAATCACCGCCTCGCCGATGTTCAAGCCGGGCAAGTCGCCGAGCAGTCCCTCGCTGATGCTTTCCGACGAGAGCCGAATCGCTTGCTGGTCTTGCGGATTCGTCAAGCGCATGATGATCTGCGAGTTACACTGCGACAGTGTGTCGGCGTGCACTTTGTAGGGGCGCTGCGTGATGAGCACCATGAACAATCCAAACTTGCGCCCCTCTGACGCGATGCGCTTGATGATCGCCGCCGAGTGCGACTGCATTCCTTGCCCACCCGGCACAAAGTTGTGCGCTTCTTCCAAAACGAAGAATACCGGGCGCGGCAAACCTTCGTTCACGGCGATGCCCCAGGTTTCGTTCAACACCTTGGCGACGATGAATTCGGATATCCATTGATCCACGCCGGCAACGTCAATCACCGAGAGCGTCATCGGACGCAACAACTCTTTCATCGGGACATCGGTAAAGCCCCAAATATCCACGCGCTCCAGTAACTCGATGTACTTGAGCGCCTTTTGCGCGCCGCTGATCGCATCCAGCGACGGCAGTTTCGTTTCTTTCGGGGCTTTCGTGTTGTTTTCGCGGGTTTCGTGTTCCAATGGCTTGCCGAAATCCTCGAACTCTACATTTGCTTTGTCGGCGATGCGCTCGCGGAACGCGCGATCGAATTCCGCTTCGTTGCCGATCGCCGGGCTGAGCGGGCGAGGTCCGCGCGACATTCCAGCCGACGCGCCTGGCGCCATCGCATCGGCGCCGTTCGCCATCTCTTCGAGTTCCTCTCGGAATTGCCTGGGCGTATAGTCGCTGCCCTGCAGTTTGTCCCACACGGTCTGGATCGCTTTGCGGATGTTCGTCGAAGTCGGCGCGATGCCGGTCATTTGGCAAAGCTCGTCCACTTCGAGTTTCGAAAATTGCATCGTGAATTTTTTCGATCCGCCGATTTCTTCGTCGGGGATGCGCCCGGCTTGCGTCGTCGGTAGACGATACACTTCGACGTGACTCGCAAACGAGGTCGCGTTGCGTTTTGGGTCGCGGCGCATGAGGACGTAGTCGCTGTTCGGGTCGAAGACGACGACCGTGCCGCCCAACTGCAACAGTTTTTCGAGGATGACGCCGACGGTGTACGATTTGCCCGCGCCGGTCTGCGCGATCACGGCGAGGTGGCGGCGCAAGCCGTTCGGGTTCAATTGGACGGCGACCTTGGGGCGGTTGATCAGCGTGCCGATTTCTATGCCACTCTCAATGCCAGAGAAAAATTTGCGGAGGAGATCGTCGGGCGCCATCGCGACGCTGGCACCGGGGGTGGCGGCGTGGCGCGGAAAGCGCACGGCATTCGCGTCGAGGTAGCCCAGAATTTTCGCCTTGCCCTGCACGATCGGCGGCGAAGATTTCAAGCGATTGAGAATCGCTTCCACTTCGGCGTAACCCAGCGAGTTGTCGAGCAGACGCGAGGAAACGCTGAGCGAGGTCACTTGGGCGAGCACGTCAATCTGGCGCGTCGGCGCCTGCACTTGTACGACGATGTATTCCAAGCGCGGCGGCGCGATCTCGCGATTCGTGACAAACGTAAACTCATCCGTGCGCACTTCGCCGACGACGTAACCAACGGTGTCCATAAAGCACTCCTGGCGTGACGTGTGCCGAGTGACGGGTGGCGTGTGGGGGACCTCGTCACCATCACTTGCCCCTCGTCACGTTACTGAACAATCGTTCTACTGCCTGCATTATAGCCGAAGCAGAAAGCAGTGTCAAGCGTCGCGCCGGAAATTGTTCACGAAGAACGCGAAGGACACGAAGAGATTATTTCGTGTTTCTTCGTGTCCTGGGTGGATTCATCTGCGTTTGTCAGTGTCCAATCGCCTGCTTGACTTGCTGCACGTGCGCGAGCGTTGGCAGCCAGAACGCGCCGACGCGCTTGCACTCGTCCGGGCGCAGGATCACATCGAGATGCGCGCCGGCAAAATCGTGCCGATGGTTTTTCTTCGCGCGTCCTTGTTTCGCGCGCGGGCTGTCGAGGAAAACATGGATCTGAATCTTGCGCTTGTCGTTCGATACGATCAGGTCAACGCCGCCCTCGACATCCCGCGTCGCATCGTACTCTGCCGCGACGCCGTTCTCGCACAGCAGCGCGCAGAAATAGAAATCGCGCACGAGGGACGGATACGCGCGCTGGAGTCGCGCCATCAGCGCGCGCTTTTTCCAATTGCGTGTGGGCGCGTCGCGCCACGCGTCAAAGCGCTCGCGTAGCGCGTCGCGGTTCCTCTTGATATAGTGGCTCGCGAATTCTTCAGGCGCGGGCACGCGGCGAAACTGCGCGACGAATTCCGCGAACGCGCTGACGAACGCGGGCGGCTGGTAGCGCCATTCGATCTCGTCGTCTTTCACGGAATCGAATTNNCGCATCACGCTTCAATCAACGACCGCAGCACGCGCAAGTTCACCTTGTCTTCTTTCATCTCCGGTCCCTTGGGCGTCTCGAGCACGCCGGGCAAATCGCGCCAGCGCGGATCGTTCATAATGTTCTTGAACGCCGCGCGCCCTAGTTTCCCTTTGCCGATGTGCGCGTGCCGATCCACGCGCGAACCGAGATCGGTCTTGGAATCGTTGAGATGCCACGCCTTGATATGCTCGATGCCAACAATGTCGTCGCAGCGCTGGAACACGGCGGCGTACGTCTCCGGCTTGCGCAGGTCATAGCCCGCGGCGAACAGGTGGCACGAGTCCACGCACACGCCGATGCGCTGCTTCTCCGCGATCAATTCGCGCACCTGCGCCAGTTCTTCAAACAAATGGCCCAAGTGGTTGCCCTGCCCCGCCGTGTGTTCGAGCAGCGTCATCACGCGCAAGCCGGGCCGTTCGGCATGGATGCGATCGAACGCTGCCGCCACGCGCTTGATTCCCCAATCTACGCCCTTGCCCATGTGCGAGCCGGGATGCAGAACGAGGTACGGAATGCCGAGCAGTTCGCAGCGCGCGAGTTCGTCTCCCATCGCCGCGATGGATTTCTTCCACAATGCCGCGTCCGGAGAACCCAGGTTGATGAGGTACGACGTGTGCGCGACAACTGGGCGAATGTTAGTTTCAACGAGCGCAGCGTTGAAGCGATCCGCGTCGTCTTGCGTCAGTTTCTTCGCCTTCCACTGATTGTTGTTCTTGGTGAACATCGCAATCGCTTCGCAGCCGACGCGCTGACCGCTGAGCACCGCGTTCTCAACACCGCCGGCGATGGACATGTGAGCGCCGAGACGCATAGGGACCTCCATATTGCATTGCTAAAACTTTCTAGCCGTGTTATAATTTGGTCAAAGAGGAAACGCACGATGACGCGCACAATCACACTGAAAGAAGCGCAAGCAGCATATTCGACTGCCGTGGCAGAAGTGCAGTCAACCGGCGAGACCCTAATCGTCGAGCAAGAAGGCAAGCCGACGGTGGTCGTGATTCCGTTTAGCGAATACCAGCAACTTGTTGCGCGACAGACAGAAGAAGCCATTGCAGAAACGCGGCAACGTATTGCAGACGCGGCATGGTGTCAAGAGCAGTTGTCTGCGCTACGCGTCGAGCGTGAAACCTTCAAGCGTCTTTTGCCCGAATTGCTGAAAACGCACGCAGATAAGTTCATCGCGATTCAGGGCGAAAGCGTGCTTGATTCGGACATTGACGAACGCGCGCTAGCGCGGCGGATGCGTGAGCAAGGCCAACATCCCGTGTATATCGACCGCGTGACTCAAACGCCGAGCATCATCGAATTTCCTTCGCCTGAGGAGATTCATGGCACTTAAGGCTTTACATTCTCCGATGTCAAAGTGACCGCGACGCCACGCGACGATGTGCTGCTGGGTCGCGATGTTTTGAGTCACTTTGTCGTCACTTTCGACGGCAAGTCTCTGACCGTAGACATGCGCGATCCATAGTGACCCGGTTTGTCGGGCATCTGCTCTCTTCTTTCCTTACAACTCCAACCACGTCCCCACGCCGCGCTCCACCGCGCGCTTGTACACGATCGGCGCGGTCGCCATGTCGTCCAGCGCGAGACCGAGGTTGCACGTCATCGTTCGCTCTTGCGCGTTTTCGCGCCCGCGCTTTTTCCCCGCGACCAACTCGCTGACCGTCGCGTAGATCGGCGGGATGTCTTGAAAGAAGCCGATCGAGCGATAATGCTCCAACTGCGGCACATCGTCGGTGCAGAACTTGCTCGCCTCTTTCATCGCCGTGCCAGCCCAGTACGAATCGAAATCTACGAGCGAGGCGAACGCGCCTTGCTTCAGCCAGCCGGCTTGAATCGTCGCGTGCGGCTTGCGCAGGATCGGTCCCGCGGTGACGACGATATCCTGTCCGTCCACCGCGTCGCGCGGCTGCTTGGCTTGCGTGACTTGCAAGCCCAGCCGCGTTTCGATGTCAGCCGCGAAACGATCCACTTGATCGGGTAGCGTGTCGTACGCGACGACGCGCTTGATCTGGAACAGCGCGCTCAACGCTTCGAGGTTGCTGCGTCCCTGCACGCCGCAGCCGAGGATGCCAACCGATTCCGATTCCGGGCGCGCGAGATATTTTGCCGCGACCGCGGTCGCCGCGCCGGTACGCATCGCCGTAATCCAAGTGCAGTCCATCACCGCGAGCGGAATGCCGGTCACTTCGTCGTTCAGAATCAACAAGCCAGTGATGTACGGCAAGCCACGCTTGTAATTCTCCGGGTAGCCACTGACCCATTTCACGCCGACCGAATGTAGCGCGGGAATCCACGCCGGCATCGCGTGAATGAACGCATCGGGTTGCGTGTGCACGCCCGGCTTGGGCGGCATTTCGACCTTGCCGTTGCCGTGCTCGCGGAACGCGACCTCGAGCGCGGCGATGATTTCTTTCATCGTCACGCCGATGGATGCGACATCACTTTGCGAGAGGTACAAGATTCTGTTTCCTGCCATGAAACCCCTTTTGTCCGCGAATAACGCGAATCGTGCCAAGAGGAAAGATTAGCGCAGATTCGCGCACAGTTATTTGATTACTCCCAACCCTCTTCCCACCTTTGCAAACGCTTCCAGTCCGCGATCCAAATCCGCGCGCGCGTGCGCCGCCGAGATCATCACGCGGAGGCGCGCCTTGCCCTGCGGCACGGTCGGATAGCCGATTGCCATCGCGAATACGCCAGTGTCGAACAGCGCGCGCGAAAATTTTTGCGCGAGCGGGGCTTCGCCGAGCATGACCGGCGTGATCGGCGTTTCGCTCTTGCCCGTGTCGAAACCCAGCCGCTTTATCTCGCTCTTGAAATAGCGCGCATTGTCCCACAAGCGATCCACAAGTTCGGTGGACGATTCAAGAATCTCGACGCCAGCGATGCACGCGGCGGTGTCCGCGGCGGTGAGCGCAGACGAAAACAGGAACGGACGCCCGCGCTGGTTCAGCCACTCGACGATTTCTTTTTTGCCGGCGACGTACCCGCCAACGACGCCAAACGCTTTCGACAGCGTGCCGACTTCGACGTCCACGCGCCCGTGCATCTTGAAATGATCCACGATGCCGCGCCCGCCGCGACCCAGGACGCCTTCGCCATGCGCGTCGTCCACCATCAACATCGCCTTGTGCTTTTCCGCAACCTTGACGATCTCGGGCAGCGGCGCAATGTCGCCGTCCATCGAAAAGACGCCGTCGGTGACGACCAGCCCCCGGCGAAAAGCGCAATCTTGCAGCGCCTCGTCCAGCGCGTCGGGGCGATTGTGCATGTAGCGATCAATCTTGGCGCCCGACAGCCGCGCGCCGTCAATGATGCTCGCGTGATTCAATTCGTCGGAAAAGATCTCGTCCTCTTTGCCAACCAGCGCCGGGATCGTCGCGAGATTCGCGGCGAAGCCGGACTGGAAGACGATCGCCGCTTCGACGCCTTTGAATTGCGCGAGTCGTCTTTCGAGTTCGCGGTGCAGCGTGAGCGTGCCGGCAATCGTCCGCACCGCCGCCGGTCCCGCGCCAAATTCGTCAATCGCTTTCTTGGCGGCGTCGCGCAAGCGCGGATCGTTCGCCAGACCCAGGTAGTTGTTCGAGCAAAAGTTCAGCACGCGCTTGCCGTCCACGACAATCCACGCGCCCTGCGGCGAGCCGATCGTGCGGACGGTGTTGTAGAGACCGGCTTGGCGTAGGTTGTTGAGTTCATCGGAAATCCATCGAAGTTTGGTAGACATGGTTGCCTCGCATATTTCGTGTTGCGTATTGCGTGTTCCGTTCTACGCACCACGCATCACGTCTTATTCATTCACCCAATTCAAAATCACCTTACCCGAATTTCCCGACCGCATCACCTCGAACGCCTTTTCAAATTCGGTGTAGCGAAACTTGTGCGTGATGACCGGTCGAATGTCCAAGCCGCTCTGAAGCATCGCCTGCATCAGATACCACGTTTCATACATCTCGCGTCCGTAAATTCCCTTGATGGTCAGTCCGTTGAAGATGACCGTGGTCCAATCAATCGCGAGGTCCTGCGTTGGGATGCCGAGCAGCGCGATTTTCGCGCCGTGGCACATGTTTGCGAGCATGTCCTTGAACGCTGCGCCGTTGCCGGACATTTCCAAGCCCACGTCGAATCCCTCTTTCATGCCCAATTCCTTCTGAACCTGCGCGATGCTCTTTTCCCGGACATCCAGCGCCACCGTCGCGCCCATCTTCTTTGCGAGTTCCAGGCGATACGGATTCACATCGGTCGTGACGACGTAGCGCGCGCCGGCATGTTTGGCGATTGCCGTCGCCATGATGCCGATGGGACCCGCGCCAGTGATCAGAACGTCCTCGCCCAACACCTCAAAAGTCAAGGCGGTGTGCGTCGCGTTGCCAAAGGGATCGAAGATGCTCAAAATATCGAGCGGAATTTTCGGATCGGCGTGCCAGACGTTGGTGACTGGGATGCAAAGATACTCGGCGAACGCGCCGGTGCGATTGACGCCGACGCCTCTCGTATCTTTGCACAGATGACGACGCCCCGCCAAGCAATTGCGACATTTGCCGCAGACGATATGCCCTTCGCCGGAAACGACCTCGCCGATTTCGAGATCGTGGACGTTGCTGCCAATCGCCGCGACCGTGCCGACGAATTCGTGCCCGATCGTCATCGGGACCGGAATCGTCTTTTGCGACCAGGCATCCCAATTCCAGATATGCGCGTCCGTGCCGCAGATCGCCGTTTTGTGGATTTTGATTAGAACGTCGTTGACGCCGACTTTCGGCATCGGCACATCCTCCAGCCACAAGCCGGGTTGCGCGTATTTCTTGACGAGTGCTTTCATCGTCTTTCCTTTTGGATTCTTACCAAAGGCACGAAGAATTTTCTCCTTTGTGTCTTTGTGCCTTCGTGGTGAGTCTTATTTCAAATGCGCTTCGAGCCAGCGCTCCATATCCGCCATCACCTGCGACGCGATGATGTCGTTGTGCGTTTCGTGATACGCGCCGGCGTAATCGAGTTTCTGTTTGTCGGTGAACGTGACCGCGTCGAAGAATCTGCGCCCACCCTCCGGCGGAGAGAGCTTATCTTCGCCTCCGACGATGAGCAGCAGCGGCAATTTGAGATCGGCGGCGTGCGCGTTCGTCCAATTCTGCGCGGCGGTCATCTCGGTGCCAAAGCGCGGCGTGGCGACACCGTGAACGAGCGGGTCTTTACGATACGCTTCGACCACCGCCGGGTCGCGCGAAATCAGCGAGGCGTCCAGCCCGGTATTGATTGTCACGCCGGGCGCGACGCGCGAGAGAATCTTCGCTATCGCGAGCAACGCCGGCGAAACGCCGGGTTGCGCGAGCAGAGGACTGCTCGCGATGACGCCGCGCAACCCCTCGGGATAATGCAAGACGTATTCGAGCGCGATCAACCCGCCGAGACTATGCCCCAGCAGGAACAGCGGACGGTGCGGTTCTTGCGCGGCGACGAGTCGGAGGAACGCGCGCACGTCGTCGCGGAATTCGCTCCACGCATTGATGTGCCCGCGCTTGCCGGGCGAGCGCCCGTGTCCGCGATGGTCAAAGCCGTAGACGGCGTAACCGCGCGGCGCGAAATGGTTGACGACGTTTGGATAGCGTCCGCTGTGTTCGCCAAAGCCGTGCACGATGGCGATCGCCGCACGCGGCGCGCCAGCCGGCTGCCAGCGTTGATAGAAAAGTTCAGTGGATTTCGCGCCGGTGAATTTGCCTTCAGCGTGTTTCATTTTCTCTCCTCTGAGAAGGTAGGACAAATTTGCAAATCTGTCCTACGAGATGCGCTTCTGCACGAATCGCAGAATATGCTCAAACGCGATTTCCTTCGAATAGTCTTCTAACACCAGATGACCACTTTGCTCCACCCACAGCGTTTCTTTCTCGCGCCCACCGAGTCGCGCGTAGAATTCATCGAGCGAGTTGGCGGCAATGACGCGGTCGCCGCGCGACTGGATGAGGAGCGCCGGCGCGCGCATATCGCGCAAGTCAGCGCGGAGGTGTGGGAGCAGATCGAAAAGCAAACTTGCGGCGCAGCGCGTGGGGTTGCTGGAATACGCCGGATGTTTGGCGCGCACGGCTGGATCAAGCGTGTCGTCGTCTTTAGGATTCTTTTCGACCGCCGGGATGAGGTTGAACAAAAAGGGGCAGAACTTGAAGAGGGGAATGAGCGGGTTGTTGACCGTGAACGGCGCGGAGACGGCGACGACGCCATTGACTTGCCGATGCGCTGAAAGATGCAGCGCGAGCAGCCCGCCCATGGACAATCCAATCGGAAAGATCGCGTCGCACCGTTCGCGCAATTGAGCGTACGCATCGGTCGCGCTGGCGTACCAATCAGGCCAACGCGTAGGCAGCATGTCGGCGAGCGAGGTCGCGTGACCGGCGAGCGCAGGTCCCCGGACGGTGTACCCTCGCGCGGCGAGCCGCTCGCCGAGTTCGCGCATTTCGTACGGCGTGCCGGTGAAACCGTGCAAGAGCAGACAGCCGACGCGATTGCCGGGGAAATGGAATGGTTCGGCGTTGGGTAGATAGTTGGGCATCCTTGCCTCCCTTTCGATTATACCACATTCACGCGGCGTACAAAAAAGTAGAGACGTTCCACGCTGCGCGAACGTCTCTACCGCAATCCCGCGAACAGATCTTTTTCGCGGCGCGGCTTCTTGTTCAACCGCGATTCGACGAGCGCATAGTACTCCCTATTCCATTCGACGTCCGGATTCTCGGTCAGCCAGCGGATGAAATCAACCGCGCCGTGACGCTGGCAATACAGCGCGTTCTTGATGGTCTCGCTGTACGACGAAACGTCAAGCACCGTGGTGATTCGATCATCGGGCACCGCAGACAGACCGCGCACGCCCCAGCGCGTAATGACGCTGCGCGGCAGAACGCAATAGTACAGTTTTTGCGGCGCGTACGCCCCCAAACCATCGTAAAAGTGGTGCGGAAACCGGGTGGAATTGCCGGCGCTGTGGAACGCGGCCGTCGCCGCCGCGTTGATGATCCGATTGTCGCTATCCCCCGCCAGCCCTTCGGGTCCGAAGGTGACGATCACTTGCGGGCGAACCTCGCGGATCAAGCGCACCAGACGTTCTTCGATGATTTCTGGCGCGACCTGGGATAGCTCGCCGGGATGATAATCGAACAGGCACGCGCGGCGAATGCCCGACGCGCGGCAGGAACACAGACGATCGCGCGCGCGCACGCCAGTCTCATCAGAGAATTCGACGGCGGTGCTGCTGCGCGTCGCGGTGACGAGCGAAACGTCCACGCCTTCGCCGGCGTACTTGGCCAACGTGCCAGCCGGACCAAACGATTCGTCTTCCGGGTGCGCGAAGACGGCGAGCAAGGCAAGTCGCTCGCCCGCCAGAGTGTGTTCGCGCGGGACGGCCGAACTGGAATTAGTCCGAGACATACTAGGCAACCTGCTTGGCTTGAGTGATTTGTCCCAGCGCGCGCGCGATTTCCTTTTGCGCGGCGCGAAAGCGCGCGAGCAAGCCGGCTTCGCGCTCTTTCGATAATGTCGTCAGGACCCAGCGCGCACATTGCGCGCAGCCGCCGCGCTCGCGAAACCGTCGCGTGTCACAGGCGACGCAGCCGTTGACGCGCACCATCATCAGCGTAAAGGCGAGCGCGTCGGGATGCGTGGAGGACAACGCGCCCACGCGTTCCACCAGCGCCTGCCAGCGGGGTCCACGCAAATCCTTGAGGAATGGTACAGCCCAGTGGGCGAATAGAAATTCCGTACGATTCTTCATTACTTGTTCAAGGCTCTTTAACGCCATTCTATATGCTGCCGCTTAAGAAGATATAAGGAAGACTGTGGGGCGCATAAGAAAGGTGTAAAAGTGAACGTTGCCGACAAACAACCGTCATTGCCAGAATGAAAAACCTGGCACGGCGCCATCTCCGGCGACGATGGAATCACAGGTCTTGCAAATCCAATTATACCGCCAATAACGAAAATGGTAAAACGCGCGATTTGTCGCCGCTCTGGGGTTGTGCTAGAATGTCGTCGCGAACATTGCCGCGCTTGTGATCGTCAGAATGACGAGCGGTTGACCGGCGCAGGAGAAATACTTTCGAGTGAGGTGCAGACGCATGGGTAGCAATTCGGTCCAGGATTTCAAGAACTATGTCAACGGCAAATGGGTTCCCTCGCACACCGGCAAGACCTTCGAAAGTCACAACCCGGCGAACGGCGCATTGATCGGCGCGGTGCCGGCTTCGGACGCGCAGGATGTCGCCGCCGTAGTGGCTGCAGCGCAGAACGCCTTTGAGAAATGGCGCAAGTATCCCGCGCCCAAGCGCGCCGAGTTGGTCTATCGCGTTGCGGAGATTTTGCGCGCGCGCAAACAGGCGATGGGCGAACTGCTCACGCGCGAAATGGGCAAGGTGCTGCCCGAAGCGCTCGGCGATGTGCAGGAAGCGATTGACATGGCGATGTACATGGCGGGCGAAGGGCGGCGGCTCAACGGCTTGCTCGTTCCGTCCGAACTGCCGAGCAAATGGGCGATGGCAGTGCGCGATCCGCTCGGCGTCGTCGCCGCGATCACCCCGTGGAATTTTCCGATCGCGATCCCGGCGTGGAAAATGTTCCCCGCGCTCGTCTGCGGCAACACGGTCATCTGGAAACCGGCAAGCGACACGCCGGTGCTCGGCGTCAAGATGATGGAAATCTACGAAGAAGCCGGCTTTCCGCCCGGCGTTGTCAACCTGATTACCGGGGGCGGCGGCGTGGTCGGCGATAGTTTGGTCGCGCATCCGAACGTCCGCCTGGTCACGTTCACCGGCTCGACCGAGATCGGGCGCGACGTTTCGATACAAGCGGCGCAGCATTTAAAGCGCGTGTCGCTGGAGATGGGCGGCAAGAACGCGATCATCGTCATGGACGACGCGGACGTTGATCTCGCGCTGGATGGCATCGTCTGGAGCGCGTTCGGCACGACGGGACAGCGCTGCACCGCGTGCAGTCGGTTGATCGCGCACAAGGCGATCAAGCAGCAGTTGCTCGACAAACTGCTCGCGCGCGTCCGCCGGCTTCGTCTGGGCGATGGCTTGCTGCCGACGACTGATGTCGGTCCGGTGATCAACCGACCAGCCGCGCAAAAGATTCACGCGTACACCGGCATCGCCAAAAAGGAGGGCGCGACGGTGCTCGTCGGCGGCGATCACGCGACGGAAGGCGAACTCGCCAAGGGCTCGTTCTACCAGCCGACGATTTTCGACAACGTGGTGCCGAACATGCGCGTCGCGCAGGAAGAAATCTTCGGTCCCGCGCTGTCCGTCTTGACGGTGAACTCGCTTGAAGAAGCGATACAAGTCAACAACCGAACGAACTATGGTCTCTCGACTTCGGTGTACACGTCGAATGTCAACCGCGCGTTTGAGGCGATGCGCGATGTAACCACCGGCTTGTTGTACATCAACGCGGGCACGATCGGCTCCGAAGTGCAATTGCCCTTTGGCGGCACGCGCGGCACCGGCAACGGACATCGCGAGGGTGGTGGACCGGTGGTGCTGGACACATTTTGCGAATGGAAGACAATCTACGTAGATTACAGCGGACGCTTGCAGCGCGCGCAGATTGATACGGATGATTTGGTGAAGAGGCTTTAGTGAACAGTTATCAGTGAACAGTAAACAGTTGATTTGCTGTTCACTGATAACTGACAACCGATAACTGATCACTGAATAATGCCCACGCTCATCCATCTCTCCGACCTCCACTATGGTCCCGGTCACGATGCGCACCTGGACGAAATCATCCTGAACGACATCGCGGCGTTGAATCCAGACGCCGTGATTATTTCCGGCGATTTTACGATGCGCGCGCGCCACGGCGAATTCGCGCGCGCGCGCGCTTTTCTTGCCGGCATCTCCAGACCTTGGTTGGCGATCCCGGGCAATCACGACCAGCCGATTTTTCAGCCGCTCGAACGATTGACGCGACCGTTCGCGCGGTACGAACAGTACGTTCACAACGGCGTGGACTCGACGCTTGAGGCGAACGGCTTGTTCCTGCTGGGTCTGAACGACAATCATCCGCTTCTGCCCGGCGGTTTTTGGTCGCGCCAGCAGCGCGCGTGGGTCGAAGAGCAGGCAGCGCGTGCGCCGCGGGACGCGGTGAAAGTGGTCGTTACGCATCACCAATTATTGTGGGAAGGCAAGTGGCGTCCCGCCGGCTTTTGGTATCCGACCCGCGCCCTGGCTTTTCTCGCGCGCCACGGCGTCGAACTCGCGCTCAACGGGCATACCCACGTGCCGAGCGCCGCGCAGATGCCGCCAGGTATCGTGGTCGCGCGCGCCGGCACGGCGTCGAGCGGGCGGACGCGCCACGGCAATTCCAATGGTTACAATCTGATCGCGATGGATGACAAACAGATCGCCGTCTTCGTTCGTCACTACGACGCGCAACCCGATGCGTTCGTCACGTCACGCGCATTCACGTTCCCCCGCCGTGTGGGGGCGCGCGGCTAGGAGAGCCACTCGTGGATATCGATAAAGTCGTACTCATCTACCCTGAACGCGATGGGCGGATTTGGGGCAAAGCGCAAGGATCGCCGTATACGCTGATGCGCCTGGCGTCGCTGGTCCCGGACGAAATCCCGGTCGAAATCTGGGACGAGGACCTCGGCGCGCTCCCATTGCATCGGCTCGGTCCCCGCGACCTGGTCGGCATCACCAGCAAAACGCTTTCGATTGATCACGCGAAAGAGATCGCCATGGAAATTCGCAAGCGCGGCAGCACGATTGCGGTCGGCGGTACCCATGCGACGTTGGTGCCCGAAGAAGTGAGGCAATGGGCGGACATCACCGTCGTCGGCGAAGCGTACCATACCTGGCCTCAAATTATTCGCGACGTGGCAAATCAGATGGCGCAGAATCTCTACGTGGACGAATCGTGGTCGAGTCTCGACGGTGTCGCGCGTCTGACCGACCGCGTGCTCACGATGGTGGATGAGCATCGCCACTATTGGACGCCGTATATGGAAATCACGCGCGGCTGTCCACGCGATTGCACGTTCTGCACGGCGATCCGCGTGAGTGGCAAGATCATGCGCCATCGTCCGATTGACGAGGTGGTGGAGGAAATCGAACGACGGCGCCTCAAGCGTTTCTTCTTGACCGATGACAATTTCGGATTGAATTTTCGGACGAACCCGGCGTACATCGTCAAATTGTTCGACGCGCTCGCCCGACTGGACCTAAGCGGTTGGACCGCGCAAGCCGAAATGATGGTCGGCAATTTTCCGGAATTGTTAGAGCAGGCGCGCCACGCGCATCTCGAGAAACTGTTCATCGGCTTTGAATCCATCAACCCAGGCAACCGGCGCGACCTGGGCGGCAAGAGCAAAGGCAACCTCGCCGAATACAAACGCGTCATCCGCGCGATTCACGCGCGCGGCATTGGCGTCGTCGGGCTATTTGTCTTGGGACTGGAGGGCGACACACCGCAGGTGTTCGAAGAGACCTGGGATTTCGTGCGCCAGAGCCAACTCGACGCGGTCAGTTTCACGATTATGACGCCGTATCCCGGCACGGAACTGCGGCGCGAATACGTTGACCAGGGACGCCTGCTGCCAAACATCCCGTGGAGCAAGTACGACACCGCCCACGTCGTTTTTCGACCCGCGCAGATGTCGGTCGAGCAACTGCGGCGGGGCTATGATTGGATCTGTAACCGGGCGTACAGTTCTCTCTCGATTGCCGGGCGCGGCGTCCGCGCGCTGCGACGACATTCGGTGCGGCAGTATCAGCGCCGCATCTTTTCCAGCTTCAGCACCGATGTGGGCTATCGGCGCACGGTCAGTTACCGCGATCGCGAGCCCGATTTTCGCTGGGGGACGCCTACGCGGTTGAATCATGCCAGCCCCGCGAGCCGAGCCGAGTAGGCGAACTGCTGCGACTTGCCCTCCTTGCATTCACAACTTGCGTCAGTAATTTATCCAAATCCTTTTACAGAAATTATACGCTCGCCGCGCGGCGCATAATTGACTTGCCTTCGCCTCGATGGTATAATGCTCTCGTTCGATCTCCTCGAACACGCATTGCGTCTTGAGAAGCAGGGAGGTTCCCATTGCGCGTCTTGTTGATCAACCCACGTTTTCAACTTCCGATTGACACTCGCACCACGCCCCACCTCGGGTTGGCGTATCTTGCCGCCGTGAGCGAACGGCGCGGCGACGAGGTGCGCGTTTTCGATATGGACGTGGAAGATACGCCGTTGCGCGATTTCGTTCGTGCATATCAGCCGGACATCGTCGGCATCACGAGCAACACACCGCAGGTCAAGCAGGGTTGGTACGCCGCGCGCGAAATCAAAGCGATCGCGGATATTCCGATCGTGCAGGGCGGTCCGCACGTTTCTGCGCTGCCGGAAGAGTCCGCGTCGCGTCCTGAGATTGACATCGTCGCGCGCGGTGAAGGCGAAGAGACGTGGATGGATTTGTGTGCGGTGGTTGAGCAGGCAAAGACCCGTAATCCGAAATTCCAATCGCGCGATCTGCTCGACCCCGCGAGCAAACTGCTCGACGGCGTACTCGGCATCACGTACCAGACACCCGACGGAAAAATCAGGCACACGCATGAACGCCCAGCCATCGCCGATCTCGACACGCTGCCGTTCCCCGCGTATCACTTTTTCAAGATGGCGCGCTATACCTCGCTCCAGCCGGCGATCGACGCAGTCGAGGCGGGCAAATCGTTCAGCATGATGACCTCGCGCGGCTGTCCGTACCGCTGCACCTTCTGCTCGCAGAGCGTGATGGCGGAGAAATGGCGGGCGCGTTCGCCGGAGAACGTCATTAAAGAATGGCGGCACCTAGTCGAGGACCTGGGCGCGCAGGAAATCGGTATCCTTGACGATTCCGCGAACATTCAGCGCAATCGTCTGCACGAACTGAGCCAGCGCCTGATTGACGCCAAGTTGAATCACGTGCCGTGGATCCCCATCAACGGCATTCGCGCGAACCTTGCGGACGAAGAATTGCTGCGGCACATGAAACAAGCCGGCATGAAGCGGGTCGCGTTCGGCGTCGAGACCGGCGACGAGGACATTCTCGAATCCATTGACAAGCGCGTGACGCACGCGCAGATTCGCCAAGCGTTCAAGAACGCGAAAAAGGTTGGATTGGAGACCGTCGGCTTTTTCATCATCGGCTTGCCCGGCGACACGGAAGAGACGATGGAAAAGACGATTCGTTTTGCGTGCGAACTCGATCCACTCGTCGCGAACTTTTCGATGATGACGCCGTACCCTGGGACTAAGGTGTGGGAACAGGTACATCGCAACGGCGGGCGGATGCTGGTCAAAGATTGGCAGGATTATGTTTTCTTCGAAGGCAAAGCGCGCTATGAGATGGGCGAGACGACAGCGGTGATCCAAGAGAAAAAGTGGAAGGAAGCGTACCGCCGCTTCTATTTGCGCCCGCATCGTATCTTGATGACGTTGCTGCGCAAATCTACGTGGCAGCATTTCCCGCGCACGTTGCGCATGGCGCTCAAGATTGTTTTGCCGAAAAAGACCAAGGATGAAGTCAAGGCAAAGTTGGACCAAGCGCGGGTGGCGGCGAATTGAGAAATCCACAGAGATCATGAAAGAAAAAAGTGGGATGAGCATTGTGGTGAATGATACTCCGCGCATCACTGATATTAAGGTGACTGACGAGTTGATCATCGCGAACCTTGCTGACGGACGCACAATCAGTGTTCCGTTGGCATGGTCATGGCGTTTGTCGGAAGCCACGCCCGAACAGCCTAGTCACTTAGATTATCGGGACGGGGCGAGGTGTTCATTGGCCCGATGTGGACGAAGACATTAACGCAATCGGGATGCTTCATGGAATCCCGGCGCGCCCGCGCAAGCAGGCGACTGCAATTGCGGTGCCGTAGCACGGCGACATTCATTTTGAGCATGGAGAGAATGAAACGACTCTGGCTTGACCTGGGAGACCTGGGTGTTTTCGTCCGACCGGCTGGTGCGCACGATCGTTGGCAGGATCATGGCTTGGGTCTTTTGCGAACGATCCTCCGCAACAGCGGCGTCGAAACCGATTTGTTTTCGACGCGCGCGATCCGTTCGTGGACCGAATTGAATAAAGTGGTCGCGGGGTACGATGTCCTGATCATGAATGTCCGCAGTTATACGTACCCGTTTGCGTACCAAGCCGCGAGGATTTTCAAAAGGGTCAATCCCAGTGGACTCGTCATCACCGGCGGCATGCACGCGACGGTCGCGCCGGACGAAATGGAAACCGTCCAGGAATTTGATCGCATTTGCCAGGGTCCCGGCGAAAACATCATCGTTGATCTGTTGAAAGACCCGCGCGCGTTTCCGCGGCTCGTGACCGGCGTTGGCAGCAAATCCATGGCAGATTGGCCGATGATGGATCGCGCGCTGTGGCCCAATCCGCAGTTGCCCGATTTCCCCTGGCCGCTTGAACCCGAGTGCGGTTGGGGTCCTGATCCCGTGGCGACCGTTCTGACCAGCCGAGTCTGCCCGTGGCAATGTGTCTTTTGCAACGAGGCGTCGTACATTCCGAACATGGGACGCAAGTCGGTGGAGCAGGTCATTGACGAACTGAATTTTCTCGACGACCAGTACGGTCCCCTCGGTTCGGTCGTCATCCACGATTCGATGTTCTTCCAGAATCCGCCCTGGCTGAAAGAGTGGCTGGAGAAATATCCGCGCCAGGCGCACAAGCGCTGGCCCTACTGGGCAGCGGCGCGTTCGGACACCGTGCGCCAATGGCCCGATTTGTTCAAAGCGTTGGTGCGCGAAACGAATTGGAATATCATTTCGATTGGCTTTGAGTCGGGTAGCGATCGCGTGCTAGAAATCTTGAACAAAGAATGTACGGCAGAGGACAATTACATCGCGATTGATCTGCTCAACCAAATCGGCGACGACCTGGAAGCGCGCGGCTATATCCCGCCGAAATTTTGGGCGAACATTATGCTTGGCATTCCCGGCGAAACGCGCGACGACGCGTTCGACACGATCCGCATGTTAAAGCGGATGAAGCGCGTGCTCCCTTCGATTTCGTACTACGCGCCGTACCCCGGCTCCGCGCTCGGTTATCAGTTGATCGCGGAAGGCAAAAGCCGGATGTCGAAAGAGAACTACCATCGCTATCCCGACGACGAAAAAGTCAAGGGCATTGACTATGGTTTTTATCGGAAACTCTTGCGCGGCAAGTTCGACCGTGAAGTGAATGCTCAACTGCCAACCTTCCTGCGCGAGAAATCGGGCATCTTTGAAGGAGCGCTGATCAAGGCATAATCCGCTAATCACACGCATCGCGCGAATGGAGAACAAAAGATTGGCGCTATTCGCGTGATTCGCGGATGAGAGAATACAGGCATGAGCAGTTTCAACAATCCGCACCACTTTTATCTTTTCGCCATGAAGAATGGCAAAAAGAAACTCGGTTACGGCGGCAGTCCCGCCGAAGCGTACGAGAACTTGAAACTGCGACTCTCGTCGAAAGAGATCGAACAGATCATCAAGGATCAGTACGTCCGCATTGTCCAGCGCGAACTGCAAAAGCACGTGCACGAACTAGGTTGATCGCCGAGAGATTGGTCAACATCATGGCGAGGCGATGCGTCCTCGCCTTTTTTCTTGTTGACCGATGCAAACGCGCGGTGTATAATCGTCTTGGTGAAAGAATGAGAATTCTGCTCGTTTCCCCCGAATCCAAAGTGTGGAACTCGCGTGCGCACCTGCACAACGGCTTGGGCTATTTGGCGGGTTCGCTGCTGGCGAATGGCTATGCCGATGTGACTTTGCACGACGGCGCAGTAGAAGAGGTATCGGTCGCGCAAGCGCTCGACCGCGCGCTTGCCGAAAAGCGACCGTACGATATTGTCGGCGTTTCCGCGCCGACGGTCCTGATTACCCAAGCCTGGGAGGCGGCGCGCGAAGCCAAAGCGCGCGGCGCGGTCACGATTCTCGGCGGTCCGCATCTCACGCTTCAGCCGGACGAGTCCATGCAAAAGCCCGAAGTGGACTTGGTCGTGCGCGGCGAGGGTGAGGACACGATCATTGAAATCCTCCACATTCTGGAAGACGGCCAATCGGTCAACGACGCGCGACTCCGGCATATCCTGGGCTTGTCTTGGCGCGACGCGGCTGGCAAAGTCATCCACAACCTTGATCGCCCGCTGCGTCCGGACCTCGACAACATTCCACTCCCGGCATATCAGCTCTTCAAGATCGAACGCTATACCAATTTGAACCCGCTGACGGATGGGCTCGATCCGCACGCGCGCGCGTACACCGTCGTCACTTCGCGCGGCTGCCCGTACAAGTGCACCTACTGTTCCAAGCCGATCACCGGCGATACCTGGCGCGCGCGCTCGGTGGAGAATGTGGTCAAAGAATGGCGGATGCTCGTCCACGAATTCCGCGCGACCGAAATCGGGCTGACCGACGATATCTGGAATCTCGATTTGAAACGCGCCAAGGCGCTGTGCCGCGCGTTGATTGACGCCAAGTTGAACACCGTGCCGTGGGTGACGATTCACGGAATGAAAGTGAATCATACCGACCTCGAACTGTTCCAATTGATGAAAGCCGCGGGTTGCAAGCGCGTCGGCTTTGGCGTGGAAAGCGGCGACGAGCACATTTTGAAACGCGTCGTCAAAAAGTCGCAGACGTTCGATCAGGTGCGCGCGGCGTTCAAGCATGCGCGGCGCGCGGGCTTGCAGACGATGGGCTTTTTCATCTACGGAATGCCGGGCGAAACAGAAGCGACGATGGAAAAGACGACGCAACTCGCGCTCGAACTCGATCCCGATCTGGCAAACTTTATGATCGCCGCGCCGTATCCTGGCACAGAGTTGTGGAAGTTGGTTGAAAAGGAAGGCATTCTCTTCTCGCACAATTGGGACGACTATGCGATTCATTCCGACAAGGCGCATTTCCAAGTGGGCGATCTCACTGCTGAACTCGTCGAGCGCAAATGGCACGAGGCGTACCGCCGTTTTTATTTTCGTCCGTCGCGTCTCGCGCGGCGCTTGATGATGCGCGACACGTGGCGCAACTTGCCGCAGCGCGCGCGCGATGCCGCGCGCTTCTTCCTCGGCGCGAAGGCGAGCGCGGGCGCGCGTTGATCGCCAACGGAGGGTTCACATGATTAACCCAGCCAAACAGTTCGTCACACCGGAGGAATACCTGGCGCTGGAAGAAAAAGCCGACCACAAGAGCGAGTACTGTGATGGCGAGATCTTTGCGCTGGGGCGGGTCGGTCAACCACAATCAAATTGCGATTAATATCACCATGGCGCTATCTCAGCAATTTGCGCGCAAACCTTGTCGCGCCTTGATGAACGATGTCCGTTTGCACATCAGTCGAAGCGGGTTGTACACCTACCCCGATGTGATGGTCGTTCGCGGCAAGATCGAATTTGTGCCAGGACGTGATGACACAGTGATGAATCCCATCGTGCTAGTCGAAGTATGGTCGGACTCCACCAAGTCGTACGATCGCGGCGAAAAGTTCGCGATGTATCGCCAGATTCCCACTCTGCAAGAGTACGTGATGATTGACCAGACGCAACCCTACGTCGAGCATTTCCGCCGCGACGGACACTTTTGGGTACTTGAGACGCTGGAGCAAATGGATGCGATTCTGACTTTACCTTCTCTCCAATGTGAAATACCGTTGGCGGTGATGTACGAGAAGGTGGAATGGCAGAGCGAGGTGAACCATGTCAACGACCGCAGTTGAATTGAAACGCATGCAAACGCAAATCAAGAAACTGGAAACCGCCGTCGCGCAGATGCAGCGCGCGCTGCGCGAACGCGGCGTCCTGCCCGCAAGCGCGCGCGCGCCCTCGCGCCAAGCCAGGTTGTCTGAGCATGAGAGGGTGCAGGAGATGCTGCGTCAGGCGGGGATGCTGGCGGAATTGACGCCAGAGGAGAAGGCGCGCGCGGCGCGCTGGCGTGCGTTACCTGAGGAAGAAAAGAAACAGATCTGGGATGAGTTCTTCAATCTGAAACTCGACAAACCGCTATCGGACATCATCATCGAAAACAGGCGGTAATCTCATGACGATTTACTATTGCGATGCAAGCGCGGCTGTCAAGTACTTTCATCAGGAACCTGGAACAACTTGGGTCAGGCGCATTGCCGATGAACTTACAAACGAGGGGCATCACGCCAACGAGATTTGCCTCGCTGAGGTCAGCCGTGTTGAAGTGCCAGCCGCTTTTGCAATTCTGGCGCGGACGCAGCAAATCAGCATCCGAATCCGTGATTCGATGTACGACGCGTTTCTGCAAAAGATGGAAGGCGAATTTCAGTCGTTGCGTCTAACTCCCGGCATTATCCGCCGCGCTGGGGAATTGACACAAAAGCATCCACTGAAGGCTTATGACGCGGTTCAACTTGCTGTCGCGCTCAATTTCGGCGAGTGGCTAAGAGAGCAAGGTCTTCCCCTAACTTTTGTCAGTGGCGACGACACCTTGCTCCAAGCCGCCCGCGCCGAAGGCATGGCAACCGAGAATCCATTTGATCACAGCGACCTGGACGCATGATCGCATCCCTCCTCCCCCAAATCCCCCTCTACTGGTCCTTCTACCGCTTCGGCTTTCCCAAACTCTTGCCGTTCAGCATCGTCGTCAGCGTTTCGTATCGCTGCAACAGCAAATGCCGCACGTGCGACGTGTGGCGCAAGCCGAACGATGACTTGACGCTCGACGAGTGGACGCGCGTGTTTCAGCGTATCGGGCGTGGACCGATCTACTTGACCTTCACTGGCGGTGAGCCGTTCCTGCGTAAGGATTTGCCTGAGATGGTGATCGCCGCGTACCAGCATTGTCAGCCGGAATACATCACGATTCCGACGAACGGCATTCTGACGCAGCGCATCGCGGAAGGCGTCGCGAAAATTTGCGCGAGCGCGCCCCAATCGCGTATCGGCATCAACCTCTCGCTCGACGGCATTGGCGCGGAACACGACGACATTCGCCTCGTCCCCGGCAATTGGGAGAAAGCGATGGCGACGTGGCAGCAACTCAACGAATTGAAAAACGAATACACGAATCTGGTGTTGAGCATCCACACCGTCATCTCGCAATTCAACATCAAACGTTTCCGCGAGACCTACGCGGGCTTGCAACCGCTTGCGCCCGATTCGTACATCACCGAAGTTGCCGAAGAGCGTGTCGAACTCGACACCGTGGGCTTGAACATCACGCCGATGGCGCGCGAGTACGCGCCGATCGCCGATTTCCTCAGCGCTCACGCACACGCGACGCCGGCGCGTGGCTTGGCGCGCGTCACACAATCGTTCCGCGCGCGGTACTACCAAATGGCAAAGCGCACGCTCATCGAACAGCGGCAAATCATTCCGTGCTTTGCGGGCTGGGCAAGTGGGCATATCGCGCCAAACGGCGACGTGTGGTCGTGTTGCATTCGCGCGGAACCAGTCGGTAACCTACGCAATGCGAATTACGATTTACGTCCGATCTGGTTCGAACAAGTGGGGACGATGAGGAACTTGCGGCGCAGCATCGCGGCGGGGGAGTGCGCGTGTCCGATGGCAAACGCGTCGTACGCGAATATGCTGCTGCATCCGCCAACACTGTGGCAAGTCGCGCGTGAGTTGCTCACGCGACCGAATGTGCCGTTGGAAAAACATGCGGATCTGATGAGGAACGAGGTCGAGGGGTCGCGAACTCAGTACGCCAAGAAATCGGGCGAACAATAGCGCTCCATCCACGCGAAAGGATTGTGCCATTTCAATCCTTTGTGACTGGGACCGCGGGGACCGCCGTAAATCAACCCGCCCATCAGCCGGACGCCCCACGTGCCTGGAAACGCCAGCCACTTGACGTGTTGCCACGCCGGATCGTCTGGATCGGCGGGCCCGATTGGGTTAGGCAACAACTCGACGCGCGGCGCGATCGGTTGATCCGCGCGGCTGTCTGCCACGCGATCCACGCGGGTGGTGGACACATCTACCTGCAAGCGCAAGCCCAGCACCGGAATGATGAAACCCGGCACGGTCGTCACATAGCCCAAATCAACGTGCTGGAAATACGATGCGTGCGAACCGGCGGCGACGAACACGAGCGGATGCGTTCTGCCCGCGCCCGCGCATTCGACTTCTGTCCAATGCCGGCGCTTGCCGGTCTCGTGCGCGTAATAACTCGCGCCGACAGCCGCATAGTCCGCGCGGTCGCGACGCAGAAAGACGCAGATGCCTTCCCAGTCGCCCTCGTGCTGATTCGCCCAATCGTCATAGTAGTAGCAAAACCAATACTGGATCGCTACATCATCGGCGGCGGCGTTTTCCGGCTTGAAGAATGGGCGGCCTACTTCGTTGGAATCTGGCGGCGAGTCTTTGCCGAGCGCAGCGGCGCTTTGGGATGCGGCGTACGCTTCGGCGCGAGTGCGCGCGCAGGCGTAGATCGTCAACGGAAAACGCTCTCTGCCGGCTCGTCCATCGCGATCGGCTGCGCCGAGGATGTCAAAGTACGATTGCCAGGCACGGTCGGGATTCGGCAGCGGTTTGCCCAACAGGATCAACTGCGCCGTCGAACTCGCGCAGTCGGCGAGTGTATCCAGCGCAGCCGGTTGGCGCGGTTGGAAAGCGCCGGTGGCGATGACGCCGCGTTCCAATAAAGGTCCGATGCCGCGCGGGTGATAGTCGCCGATGTTCTTGTCTTCTTTGCCCGGTCGGCTCAGATTCTGTTGTTCGGGAAACAAGACCAGCCGCGGCGCAAAGCGTTGCGCCAATTCGGTTCGTTCTTCCCACGTAAGAGTTGGCATCGTCGTCCCCCTCTAACGCGCGCGCGCGCTTTCTCGCGCGATCGCTTCCGCTTTCTCCGGCGGCATCTCGCCCGCGATCGGTCCCTCGACCCAGTGTTCGCCGTCCGACGCAAATTCCTTTTTCCACACCGGCAGAATCGCCTTGATCCGTTCGATGGCATAACGCGACGCGGCGTACGCTTCCGCGCGATGCGGCGCGGCGACGGCAATGACTAGACTCGCTTCCCCTATTTTCAATCTCCCGACTCGATGCGCGATCGCGACGCGCACCTCTGCCCAGCGATCCTTGATCTCGGCGATAATGTCGCGCAGCGATTGCTCTGCCATCGCCGGGTACGCCTCGTACTCCAAATACTTGACCGACTTGCCATGCGCGTTGTCGCGCACGACGCCGCCAAAGGTGACGATCGCGCCCGCGCCGGGAAATGCCACGCGCCGGACGAGCGCGCCCAAATCCAACGGCTTGCGCGTGATGATTGCTTCTCTGCCCCGCGAATCACGCGAATCATCGCGAATCTTTTTCCCCATGCGCGGAATTCGCGATGGTTTGTGGGCGGAGGGTTTTACGTTTTTCGTTTCACGTTTTGATTGCGCGCCCCCGCTCACCGGCGGCAAGAATCCCACCTCGTCGCCAGCGTGCAAAACGTGATCGGGCTTGACCAGTTTCTGGTTGACCGCGTACGCTGCACGAACCCCCGCGGCGGCGCGTGGGCTACGCGACGCGTATGTTTCCCACAGTTGCTCGACGGTCACGCCTTCCGCGATTTCTTTCCACTCGGTTTTCACGCCGACCATTTCGCGAAAGATCGCAAAGAACTTGACATGAACTCGCACGGTGATAGCCCTTGTGACAGAGTGTTCTCCAGGACAAAAAGGGCTGTCGCGCAATTTGCGGACAGCCCTCGGACTCATCCCATCTTAACGTCGTGAACGAAAACCGCTGCGGCTGCCGCGATCGCTCGGATGACTGCGAGCATCGTCGCGCGGTCGTCGGTCACGGTCGCCGCCGCGCGCATAGCCGCCGCGTCCGCCGCGCTCACCTCCGCCGCCGCGTCCGCCGCGATCGCGTTCGAGCGCTTGCTCGACGGTCCAACCCTCGAGTACGGCTTGGCGCGAGAGCCGAATCTTGCCGGCGTCGTCAATCGCCGTGACCATGACCATGATCTCGTCGCCCAGTTTCACGACGTCGCGGACATTCTTGACCGGGAACTCAGCCAGTTGCGAGACATGCACCATGCCATCCACGCCCGGCGCGAGTTCGACGAACACGCCATAGTCCTCGACGCGGACGACTTTGCCGGTGTAGATGCTGCCCACTTTGGGCGATTCGGTCATGCCGCGAATGCGCTCCACGGCCAGCAGCGTGCCCTCGCGGTTGGTCGAGGCAATGAACACGGTGCCGTCTTCCTCGATGTCCACTTTGACGCCAAACTCTTCCTGGATTTTGCGGACGTTCTTGCCGCCCGGTCCAATCAGCGCGCCGATCTTCTCCGGGTCAATCTTGGTCGTCATGATGCGCGGCGCGTACTGCGAAATATCGGTGCGCGGCTCCGGCATCACTTGGAGCATTTTGTCGAGGATGAAGAGACGCGCGTCGCGCGCTTGCATCAGGGCTTTGTGCAAGAGATCCGGCGGGACGCCCTGCAACTTTAGATCGAGTTGCAGCGCGGTGATCCCTTGCGCGGTGCCGGCGACTTTGAAATCCATATCGCCGAGAAAATCTTCCATGCCGATGATGTCGGTGAGGATCGCGGCGCGCTCGCCTTCCGTGATAAGCCCCATCGCGACGCCGGCGACCGGCGCTTTGATCGGCACGCCGGCGTCCATCAGCGCCAGCGTCGAGCCGCACACGCTCGCCATCGAAGTCGAGCCGTTGGACGACATCACTTCGGAGACCAGCCGGATAGTGTAGGGAAATTCCGCTTCGTCTGGAATCACTTCGGCGAGCGCGCGTTCCGCGAGCGCGCCGTGCCCGATTTCGCGGCGCCCCGGTCCGCGCGAGGAGCGCGCTTCGCCGACCGAGTACGGCGGAAAGTTATAGTGGTGCATGTAGCGTTTTTCGTCTTCCGGCGAAAGTGAGTCAATCGTTTGCGATTCGCTTGGCATACCGAGGGTCGCGATCGTCAGCACCTGAGTCTCACCGCGCGTGAACAAACCGGAGCCGTGCGCGCGCGGGAGCAAGCCGGTTTCGCACACGATCGGGCGAATCGTCGTGCAATCGCGTCCGTCGGCGCGGCGACCTTCGTTCAACACCAGCGCGCGCAGTTCGGATTTGACTTGGTAATCGAACGCTTCGGCGACGTCGAGGGGGTCGTGGATACCGACGAACGCTTGGATCAGTTCTTGCTTGAGCGCGTCGAGCGCTTCGTTGCGTTCCGATTTCACGCCGCGTTCTTTGATCGTCGCGGTGATGCGTCCGTCGAGTTTCGCTTTGACGGCGGCTCGTAGTTCGTCGCTCAAAACGTGGAGCGGAAACTGTTTCTTGGCTTTGCCAAGTTCGGCGCGCATTTTCTCTTGCAGTTCGATGACGGTTTGCATCGCCGCGTGACCCTGTTGCAGCGCGTCGAGCATGAGTTCTTCGGTCACTTCACTGGCGCCGGCTTCGACCATGATGACGGCTTCTTTGGTGCCGGCGAGACGCAGGTCGAGGATGGATTTCTCCATCTCGCTCGAAGTGGGATTGAACGCGAGTTTGCCGTCAAGATAGCCCACCCGGACTGCGCCGACCGGTCCGTTGAACGGGATGTCGCTGATCGTCAGCGCAGCGGACGCGCCGATGATCGCCAGGATGTCAATATAGTGTTCTTGGTCGGCGCTGAGCGCAGTGATGACAATGTTGACGTCATTGCGGAATCCTTTGGGGAATAGCGGGCGCAGGGGACGGTCGGTGAGACGGCAGAGCAAGATCGCGTTTTCGCCGGGACGACCTTCGCGTTTGAAAAAGCCGCCGGGGATTTTGCCTGCCGCGTAGAGCCGCTCTTCATAGTCAACGGTGAGCGGGAAAAAGTCCACGCCGGGGCGTGGTTCGTTCGCGCCGGTCGCGGTCGCGAGGATCACGGTATCGCCGTGACGGACGGTGACCGCGCCGTTTGCCTGTCCAGCCAGTTTGCCGGTCTCGATCGTGATCTGGCCATCGCCGAACGCGGTCGAGAATGTGTGTGTGTCGTTCATGTGACCTCCAATGTAGTCTTGTGGTCGCCAAGTCTCGTAGTCAAATAGTCGGACGGCGCGGCATTTGACTAGCCGACTACACGACTAATACACTAGGCGACTAAACGCTCCCATCGGAGGTCAGGGACTGGAGAGAGAGTCTCTTGGTCGCGTAGTCAAGTGGTCAGATGGCCTTGACTAGGTGACCACGCGACTACATGACTATAGGACAAAGCGGCGCTCTCTCCAATTCCCGTCCTCGATGGGGCGATGTTGGTATCGTGTTGTTAATTACGGTGGGACTCTGGAAGTTGGATAGGGGATCAAGTCAGAAAAACGCCGAAATGGGTGAGCCATTTCTAACCTCCAATTTCCAACTTCCAATCTCTAACTACAAACAAACGAGTAGATGGGGTCGCCGCGCTCCGCATCTACTCGTCTTCCACTTGCTATTTGCGCAACCCGAGCCTGCCGACGATCTCCTTGTACCGGGCTGCATCCTTTTTGCTGAGATAAGTCAGGTGCCGCCGCCGCTCGCCGACCATCTTGAGCAGACCGCGCCGGGAATGGTTGTCTTGCTTGTGACCCTTGAGGTGCTCGACAAGTTGGTTGATGCGAGTGGTCAGGAGGGCGATCTGGACTTCGGGTGAGCCGGTATCCTTGGCGTGGACGTGGTACTTTTCCATGATGGCTGTTTTCTCAGCCTTTTTCAACGCCATGCGTGTCTCCCTTCCATTTCTAGGTCTTGCAGTTGACGGCATTATAGCACAGGTCGGGGCTTTTCGCAAATTGAAATTGAGGTGTGGTATAATGGAAAAGCGATGTGACGGCGCACGGTCATGCGTGAGGGAGGAATCGGAATGGAACTGCTGTTGCTGGCTGGTTCGTGGTGGTTGATCGGATTCACCGGCGCGATGATGCCCGGTCCCGTGACGACGCTCGTCGTAACGGAAACGACCAAGCGCGGATTCATCGCCGGTCCGCTGGTCACGCTGGGTCACGTGGCGCTCGAACTCGTGATGGTCGTCGCGCTCTTCTTCGGCTTGGGCGATTGGCTCAAGCAGAACAGCATCGCCGGCGCGATCGGTCTGCTCGGCGGGCTGTTTCTGTTGTGGATGGGACTCGACATCGTTCGCAGCGCGTGGCAGGGCAAGGTGTCGCTGAACCGCGCGCCGCGCGGCGACCGCACGCCATCGTCCACGAACCCGGTCGTCGCCGGGATTCTGACGAGCATCTCGAATCCGTACTGGCTGATGTGGTGGGCGACGATCGGCGCGGCGTACCTGATCACGTTCCGCGCGTTCGGCATCGCCGGCATCGTCGCGTTCTACGTCGGGCACACGCTCGCGGACTGGGTGTGGAACAACGTCGTCGCGTTCGTCGTCGCGACCGGTCGCCGCGTGATGAGCGATCAGGTCTATCGTGGCATCCTCGTCGTCTGCGGCGCGTTCTTGATCGTGTTGAGTTTCTACTTTGTCAGTTCAGGCATCGGCTTTCTGCGCGGGTGAGCAAACCTTGCGAAGGTCTGTCTTTATGTCAAAGCCGCAACCTTTTTCTCACTTGCCAAGCCGCACGATTGATGCTAGAATAACGGCATCTATCGAACAAAAGTGCGGTACGGCCGTACCGCCGATTTTGCCCGGAAAAGGAGGCATAGAGAATGGCAGACGAGGTAATCATGGGCTATTGCGTGAAAGAAAAAGCATCCAAGCCCATGAAGGACGCAAAAGAGGTGACGCTGAAGAACGGCAAGCATGCAATGCAAGGCGTGTGCGCGTCTTGCGGCACGAAGATGATGAAGTTCGTTTCCGCCAAAAAGGCAGCGACAACTTCCACGCCTCCCAGCGCGCCCACTCCGCCGACTGTCGCCGCCTAATAGTTCGTGATTATCCATCAAGGGCCCGTCTCGATAGCGAGGCGGGTCTTTGCTTATCCTGTGAGGGGGGAACCGGTTGAAAAGACTCTGGCTTGTGCTCGCGCTCTCGATACTGGCAAGCGCGTGCAATCTTGTCGCCACCGCAACGCCGACGCTTGCGCCGACTCCGACGCCGGCAGACGATCTCGCCATCTATCGCGTTGCGCTCACCGCACCGGCGCAGAACGATTTGGCGCTCCTCGATCGCCCAACGCGCTATAGTCTTACGCTGACGTACGATCCCGCCACGCTGACACTTTCGGGCAGTGAGGAGGCGCGGTATTTCAACCGCCAAACCGCGCCGCTCGGCGAGATCTACTTTCGACTCTTTGCTAACTATCCCGACGCGGGCGGCAAGATCACTGTCACGCGCCTCACGGTGGATGGCGTGGGAGTAACGCCTGTCCTCGAAGCGCAAAACACAGCGCTGCGTGTGCCACTAGACAAGCCGCTAGCGCCAAACGCCTCCGCGAATTTGCGTCTCGAATTTGCGGTGTCCGTCCCGCGCAACGGCAAAGCGCATTACTCTGATTTCACCGCGAGCGACACGATCACCACGCTGCCGACGGTTTACCCGCTGATTCCCGCGTACGATGCCGCCGGCTGGCACATCGAACTTCCGCCGCCGTATGGCGATCTGGTTCATGCCGATGTCTCGTTGTACGCGGTGACGTTGACCGTGCCGTCAAACCTGGTCGTCATCGCGTCCGGTTCGACGACCGCAACGCGCGACAATGGCAACGGCACGACGACCTGGCAACTGGTGGGCGCGCCGATGCGCGATTTCGATTTCAACCTGACGCGTCAGTTGCGCAAGGACAGCGCGGTCGTCGGCGAGACGACGATCAATGCGTGGTTCGAGCCAGCGGATGCCGAGGGCGGCAAGCAAGCGCTCCAATTCGCGCAGGACGCGTTTCAAGTGTATGCCAAGCGTTTTGGCGCATACCCGTACCGCGAACTGGACGTCGTCGAAACGCCAACGACGGCGGCTGGCATCGAGTATCCGGGTGTCATCGTCATCAATCGCGCGCTGTACCAAGACCGTCGCGCGCAAGACAACTTGGAGTTCACGATCGGGCACGAGGTCGCGCATCAGTGGTGGTACGGGACGGTGGGGGGCGATCAGGTGAATGATCCGTGGGTGGATGAAGCGCTGGCGCAGTACAGCACGCTCATTTACTTTGAAGACCGGCACGGTAGCGCGGCGGGGCAATTCATCCTGCGCAATGTCTTTCAGTCGTTGTACAACCGCGCCAGAAACAATGGACGCGACGCGGCGGTCAATCAACCGGTCAGCGCGTTCGACGAGAGCGATTACAGCGCCATCGTGTACGACAAGGGTCCGCTGTTCTACGACGCGATTCGCAAAAAGATGGGGGATGCCAAGTTTTTCAAGTTCATGCGAACGTACTACGAGCGCTTTCGCTACCAGATCGCATTCCCTGAGGATATTCTCAAGACGGCGGAAGACGCGTGCGCGTGCGGTTTGCAGAGCGAATACCAGCAGTGGATTTTGAGTCCGGCGGCAAAGTAGAACGTGCGACGCGCCTGTCAGGCGCATCGCACGTTTAAGGCTCTTCTCTCTCTTCGAGCAAGAACACGCGGACCCGGTGCCGGGCGTCGTCAACCTCGTACGTAATCGCGTACGGTCCAACATCGACGCGGTATGCTGCAATGTCAATCAGTACGCTGTCGGGTGGGCGCGGATTCATTTGCAGGGTGAAAATGCGCAGTGCCACTTGTCTGAATCTCTTGGGATGCAATGTTTCGATTTGAGCGGAGACTTGAGGCGTCACTTCATTCGCGTACATTGCCGCCCTCTGTAAAGTCCAAACCGAGATCAACACCCCATTTCTTTTCATAGTTGCGAACGACCTGCTCGAATGGAATATACTTCTTGGTAGACTTTTTGAGCGCGCGCACGCGCTTGACGCGCTCGCGATCCTCAAATTCCTCCAGTCGCCGCGAATCCTCTGCGCTCATGATGACGCCGACCAGTTTACCGCGTTTGGTAATCTTCACGCGCTCGTGCCGGTAAATGACCCGGTTGAGCAAATCCGAGAACTTGTTCTTGGCTTCTGCCACGCTAACCGTCTTTTCCATAGAAACCTCCACTTACCAAATAGCCATCTGGTCCAATATGGCTATATTATCCACCAGCGCGGTGGGTCTGTCAAACGCGCGGAAAAAAGTGCGACGCACCTCCGAGGTGCGTCGCACGTGTTACACGCCGTAAATCTCTCCGTACTTGTTCTTCAGATACGCCACGTACGACCGCGCTTGCAACGGCTCGCCGGTGATCTTGCGCGCCAGTTCGTCCAGCGTGAACTTGCGCCCGTGCGTATGCAAGTTCCCGCGCAGCCAGCCCAACAAGCCGGCGAAATCGCCGCGCTCGATCTGCGCGGGCAGCGTTGGCGCATCGCGCACCGCCTGCTCCCACAGTTGCACCGCGAACATCGAGCCGAGCGAGTACGTCGCAAAGTAGCCGACGCTGCCGATGGACCAATGAATATCTTGCAAGCAGCCCTGCGCGTCATTGGGCGGGACGATGCCGAGGTATTCCTTCATCTTGGCGTTCCACGCCTCGGGGATGTCCGCCACTTTTAACTTGCGTTCGACCAACGCGTTTTCGATTTCGAAACGGAGCATGATGTGCAAACTGTACGTCACCTCGTCCGCTTCGACGCGGATGAACGATGGCTCGACCTTGTTGATCGCGCGGTAAAACGACTCGGCGTCCCGATCGGCGAGTTGCGCCGGAAACGCTTCGCGCAGACGCGGGAACCAGTATTTCCAAAAGCCGCGGCTGCGCCCGACGACATTTTCCCACAGGCGCGATTGCGATTCGTGCGCGCCGAGAGACGCCCCGCCCGCGAGCGGCGAGCGATCCAATGCCGGGCGATAGCCCATGTCGTAGAGCGCGTGCCCGGTTTCGTGGATGGTGCCGAACAACATCGCCGGCATAAAGTGCTTGTCCACGCGCGTCGTAATGCGCGTATCCCCCAAGCCAAAGCCGGTAGTGAACGGATGCACCGATTTATCCTGGCGACCGCTGTCAAAGTCGAAACCAAGTTGCCGCATGACGGCGATGCCGAAATCCCATTGCTCTTGCTCGTCGAACTCGCGATGCAGGCAGGCATCGTCAACCCCGTCGAGTTTGCGCGCGATCGCTTGGACAAGCGCAGTCAATTCGGTCCGCAAGGGCGTGAAGATGGCTTCCACTTGCGCGGTCGTCATCTCCGGCTCGTACTGATCGAGCAGCGCGTCGTAGATGCGCGCCGAATAGCCGAGGCAGTCTGCCAGTTGAATGTGGAGGTCAATGATCTTTTCAAGGTGCGGCTGGAACAGTTTGAAATTCGATTCCGCGCGCGCCTGGGTCCACACCTCCAGCGCGATGGACGTGGTGCGCGTGATCTCTTCGACCAGCGCCGGGGGCACGCGCTTGGCTTTGTCGTAATCGCGCCGGGTCACGCGGATCAGACTCGCCTCGTCCGATGCATAGTCGAGTTTGGCGGCGCCATCCGCGAGTTCGTTCAGCAGCGCGCCCACTTGGTCGGCGATGAAATGCTCGTGCGCCAGCCGACCCAGCGTCGCCAGTTGTTCCGCGCGCGCCGGCGCGCCGCGCGGCGGCATGTAGGTTTGCTGATCCCAGCTCAGGACGCCTTCGGCGTTATGCAGGTCGCTGACCAGCGCCAGGCGTTTCTTCAGTTCCTCTAACTTCTCTTTCATTATCGGTCTCCGTGTGATAGTATGCGTCCGCGGCGATTGGGCTCAGGCATAACGATCGCGGCTGCGCTGGTGGTTGCCCCCAAGATCGCGTTTCAACTCGGTGGTGGCAACGTCCAGAACATAGTGACATGCATCCGCAAGCACTGCGCCGATGTAGATGTCCACCACGTAGAGCAGATTGTAGATGATGTCGTCGGTGTCGCCGGCAAAGTCGAATTCGATCTGCAAGCCGATGCGCCGGAACCAGAATCGGAATAGCACGACGAAGAGCAGCACAATGCCGAGGACGTACAGCCACCGCACCGTGGTGCCCAGAATCGGAATGTGCATGCGGTCGCGATGCTTGACCAGTCTGGCATAGGGCCACCAAAAGAACCGCAGCAAGCCCCAATCCTCCATGGACTTGGAGTTGAACAAGTCCATGTCGGGCGACAGCACGAGCGTAGAGATGCCGATGCCGGCATCCACCGCGAGAATGTCTTGGACCGACCAGCCCTGCCACCACATGAATGCCGTGGTGCCGGCGAGCACGACGGCGTTGGCGGTTGTGTGTCCAACAAAACCGGGCATGGGTTGCCTCACAAGCGAGTGAAAACCTTGCGAAGGTTCACAGTGAGCAAGGTCGGCAAAGCGCGCGCAACCTTCGCAAGGTTGATGACGGGATTATAGCGCAAGCACGCGCAAATTGCAACAGCATTTGACGAATTGGAGAATCCCAGTATAGTAAGGGCGTAATCGTGGAGGACTAATGTCGCAGCGAACCGGCGAGGTTAAGCAAAATGGAAAGAGAGGGAAAAGTATGAACCTGCGCGCAAGTATAACCGTTTTGGCGGTTGGCTTTACATTGGCGTGTCAAATCACTAATTTGCTGCCGTCGGCGACCCCAACGCCAACCCCCACACGCGCCTCAGCGACGCGAACCCTTCCGCCGCCGCCGATTCCACGCCCGCCGACGCCCGTGCCGCAGGTTGTCGTTCCCCCGACGCCGGTGCCGGAGCCGATCATGGGAACTGCCAGAGAGAATCTGCGCGTGCGCGCCTTGCCCTCTACCAGCGCGGCGATTTTGGATCGGCTGAACAAAGGCGATCAATTTCAGGTTGTTGGGCGCACCGCGGCGCGTGACTGGCTGCAAATCCGTCTCCCGACGAACCCGAGCGCGCACGGGTGGGTTTCCGCTGAATTCGTAGACCTCACCGGTTCGCTGGACGCGCTCCCGATCGTGCAGCCCGGCGCGCCGCCGCCGCCGACGCCGCGGCGCTATCCGTGACGCGCCCGACGCGATGCGTTATCGTCTGATCGCCGGGATCTTGGGCGTTGGCTTGATTCTGCTTACGGCGTGGACCGGGAAAAGTGATGCGGTTGATTCGCTCGCGATTCAGGACAATGCCGCTCTGCCTGCCGGCGCGCTGACGGGCTCGAATCCAATTGGTCAAACGTTTGTCTTTCACTACCCGCGCCTCCGCGCGATTGAAGTACGCTGGGTCGTTTCCGCCGATCTGGCATACTCGAGCGCGAGTCGAATCGTGCTGCATCTGCGCCGCGCGAATAGTTCTTTCGATGCAGCCACAACCGCGCTGCCTCTGAGCGCGCTTCAGCCCGACGAGTACAGCAGATTCGAGTTTCCCCCCATCCCCGATTCGCAAAACCAAGCGTTCTATTTCTATGTTGACGCGGCGCAAGTCGAGATCACGCGCGGCTATGTTTCGCTGTGGGCAAGCGGCGCAGACGACTACCCCGACGGCGCGATGGACCTCGCCGGGCAGCCGACTGAGCGCGACCTTGTCCTTCGCGCGTACTACGAACCCGACCTCGCGTTCTTGGCGCAGTCCTTTCAAGACACGCTGACCAAGTACTGGTCCGCGTTTGCCTTCGCTTTGCTTCTTCCCCTCCTGCTTGGTCTCGCGCTGGTGTTCCTCTGGAGCAGTCTCACTCCATTCGACTTGAGCGAAGGCGTAGCGTTGGCGAACGGACTGGGACTCGGCGTGCTGTCAGCCGGCGCGTTCCTCGTGTTGGCTTTCGGCGTTTCGACTGAAAGACTCGTGGCAATCGTCGCGCTGGTTGTTGTGAGCGGTGTCGCCGCGCTCATCTTTCGCGCGCGCGCGGCGTTCGGCTTTTTCGCAATTCGCAATTCGCAATTCCGCAATTCCTCATTCTGGACCCTCGCCGCGCTCGCGCTCCTTTCGCTCGGCGTCGGGTTGCTGCAAATTCGCGATCTCGCGGTCCCGCTGTGGGTTGATTCGCCCGCGCACGCGGCGTTCATCCAGACGCTGGTCGAATCCGCGCCGCTGCTGGCGAGCGCTTTCTATCACTTTGGTTTTCACACGCTCGCCGCGTTGATCGTGCGCCTGTCCGGTGTTTCGATTCCCGTAACGATGCTGGTACTCGGGCAATTGCTCATCACGCAAATCGGATTGGGTGCGTTCCTGCTTGCCAAACGATTGTCCGGCAGCGCGGCGGCTGGCTTGGCGAGCGCGGCCTGCGTGTGGTTTCTCTCGCCGACGCCGGCGTACTTTTTGACCTGGGGACGTTATCCGCTCTTGCTCGGCGCGGCGCTGCTGCCGCTTGCGCTCTTCGCGGCTGTCGTCTTGATCGAACAGCCGCGTTTGGATTGGCGCGTCCTTTTCTACGCGGCGATCTTGTGCGTCGGTATGTCGTTCGCGCACTTTCGTCTGATCTTGTTCTACGTCGTATTCCTGGTAGTGTATCTCGCGTTGCGCGCGCCGCGCCGCCCCGCCGCGCGGCGCGTTGCCGGGGTTCTCGGTGCGAGCGCGCTGCTGGGCTTGGTCTGGTTGGCGACGCTGTTCGCGCGCCACGTCAGCGCGGCGGATATTCTGAGGCAGAACGCCGGCGCGCAGATGATTGACGTCTCGACGGCGTTCGCGATTCTCCAATTGCAGCACGGGCGCGAGGTCATCGTGCTGACGGCGATCGGCGCGGCGATCGCCTTGCTGCGCCGCAGCCGAGTCGCGCTCGTCGTCCTGGTGTGGTTCGCGGTGCTGGTCGCGACGAGTCTCGTCGGGGGCGAGTTGATCGCGCCGTCGTTCGTGCTCCTCATGGGCTTTATGCCGGCGGCGTTGTTGATTGGCGATTTGGCGCGCGCGGTTATTGCCGATGCCGAGACGCGCGCGGGCTGGGTGATCGTCCTCGTCGTCGTCAGTTTGCTCGGCGCGCGCGACATGGCGTCTATCGTCAATCCCGCGACGATTCTTTACAGCCGCGCGGATGAGCCGGCGATGGCTTGGATCAAAACGCATACGCCGGGCGCGGCGCGGTTTCTGGTCAACTCATTCGATTGGTTTGAGGGCGCGTTCGTTCCTGCGGACGGCGGCGGTTGGATTCCTTACCTGGCACAACGCTCGGTCGTTTTTCTTGATGCGTCTTCGCAAGCCGCCGGCGCGGACGCTGCCGCGCTCGCGCGGTGGGTGGAATCGCAGCAGGTCACGTACGTCTATCTGGGGCGGCGCGCCGGCGTCTTGAGCAGAACATTTTTCGCGTGTCAGCCGGCGCGCTATACTCCGCGCTACGATCGCGACGGCGTCACGATCTTTAGTGTCAGGCAAGCGGGGGCGGCTGAGCAATCGGCGGTTCCACTGCGCGTTGATTGCGGACGCTGAGTTCAAGCAGCGCCTATCGCCGCCGTGACGGCTTCCTGGTCGCTCCACGGGTACTCGGTTGTGCCGAAACACATCGAACGTTCGTGCCCTTTGCCGGTGATGATGACCAGGTCGCCGGCTTGTGCCATTTTGATTGCGAACACAATTGCCTCTGCGCGATCGTTGACGATGAAATAATCCTCGCGTTCGCGCCGTCCCGCGCGCCGTAATCCTTCCGCAATCTGCGCGTTGATCGCGTCGAGCGATTCGGTGCGCGGGTCTTCCGCCGTCACCACGATTCTGTCCGCGAGTCTTCCCGCGATTTGGCCCATCAGCGCGCGTTTGCCAACGTCCCGCAAGCCCGCGCAGCCGAAGACGACGATCACTCTGCCACGCGCAATCTCGCGCGCGGTTTCCAGCGCGACGCGCAGCGCGTTCGGCGTGTGCGCGAAATCTACGATGGCTGTGAACGGTTCATCCTGAGCGGAGTCGCAGGACTGCATCACTTGCATCCTGCCGACGATGCCGCGCACGCGCGCCACGCCCGCACGCATCGCGTCGAACGGCACGCGCCGCGCCATGCCCACGCCGATCGCCGCGAGAATGTTCGACACGTTGTAGCGTCCAATCAAGGGACTGGTAATGGGTAATTCGCCGTGCGGCGTGACGACGGNNATTCGTGCTATAGACGATTTGCTCGTCCGCCGGAATCTGCCGCAAGAACTCAAACACTCCCCGTTCCGCGTCATCCGCGTTCAGCACGGCGACCTTGGCGGTGCGCGGCTTGCGGTACGCAGTGGCAAGCGCGCGAAAGAGCATTGCCTTGGCATCGCGATAGTTTTCCCACGTCTTGTGGAGGTCGAGGTGGTCATGCGTGATATTGGTGACGACGGCAACGTCGAACTCGACCGCGTCGAGGCGGCGCTGCTCCAATCCGTGCGACGTGGCTTCGATGACGGCGTACTCGGCGCCCGCATCCACCATCTGCGCGAGATAGCGCTGGATGTCGGGCGCGTCGGGCGTCGTCGTGTGCAAGCCGGTGTCCATTTGCTGATCGCCAATCGTCGCGCTGACGGTCGTGATCGTCCCAACCTTGTGCCCGGCGGCTTCGAGGATGGACGCGGCGAGCGCGCAGGTGGTCGTCTTGCCGTCGGTGCCGGTGACGCCGATGACGCGCAGTTTGCGCGAGGGGAAATCGTGCCAGGCGGCGCTCAAGTACGCCAGCGCAGAGCGCGCGTTAGGGACTAGAATGATTGGAAATTGGAGATTGGAGATTGGAGATTCGGTGACGATGGCAATCGCGCCGCGCGCGATGGCTTCGGGGATAAAGCGCGCGCCGTCCACGTTCACGCCGGGGTATGCAACAAACAACGCGCCCGGTGTGACCTGGCGCGAGTCCGCAGTGATTTGGGCAATTTCAATGTCGCGTGCGTTTTGGACCTGGTACGCGGGAAGCGCGCGGAGCAGATGAGAGAGGTTCATTCCAGATCGTTCAAGCGCGGTTTCGCCGGCGAGTCCGGCGATAGCAGACGCCACTGGCTTGCCAACGCGTTCAGCGAGCCATCCACCGGATTCCCTTCGCTATCAACGAGACTGAACTCGCTCACGAGCAAGCGCAATGGATCGTACGGGTTTGGCGCGCGCGGGTTTGGCTGGTCAGGTCCAAAGACGTAGGCAAAGCCGCCGACGGACGAAACCGCGCGCACCGTGTTCCACATCATTCCATAGTGACCGGGGCGATCGTTGCGCGCCAAACCGAACGGCGCATACTCGCCGACGGCAAGTGCCACGCCGACGCGCTCTTCGATGCTTTGCTTGGTGGTGTGCAGAACCAATGCGACGCCGTCCGGTTTGCCATAGGTGTTCGAAGCGAAAATGAAATACTGGCTGGGGTCCGCTGCCGGTCGCTGGACACGCGCCCTACGAATGGATTCTTCGACGTACGGCACGTACCAGTCGCGCGGTTCTTTGACGATGCTGACGTGATTGGGATCCAGCGTGTACGCCAGCGTGGATAACTCGAGCAGGAAATCGGCGGCGAACTGGAGTTTGTCCGGCGTTCGACGATGCTCCGTCTCCATGCGGTGCAGCAACTCGTCTCCGCCGGGATTCCAGCCCCACACCGCCGGCGCATTCTTGTAGGTGTTGACGAACTTGCGAAACTCATTCTTGATCTGCTCGCGATAGCCCTTGTTCCCGTACGCGCCTTTGGGATCGAGTTCGAACGGCATCACCACGCCGATGCCAAACTCGTTCGCGATTTCGAGTGTGACCTGATCGTACACACCCCAGCCGATGACCGCGTTGACGCCGGCGTTTCGCATGATTTGGAAATCGCGCTTGTGGAATTTGCGTTTGACGTCGTCGGGGAGCGCGGTATAGTTGACATTATAGTTCAGTCCGGTTACATAAGTAGGGCGACCATTGACCGCGAGCGAAAACTTTTTGCCCGCGCGCTGTAGTTCGACCTGGCGCTGGCGCACCGGCGTTGGCGTCGCAGAGGGGAACGCCGTCGGCGTATTCGTCGGCGAGAGGATCGCCGTGGGCACATTCGGCGTCGTGATGACGATAGGGATTGCGGTTGGCGTAGCGGCCGGAGTAGGTAGCGCGCGCGTTGGCGTGGGTGGAACCAAAGCGACAAATTCATTCGGTTGCTCCGCCGGACTCTGCGCGACTTGCGCGACCAGCGATGTATCGGCTATGCCAAAGTAGCGCGGCGATACCGACGCGACCACTAAAAGTGGCGCGAGCGCGACGGCAAGATGCGCTTTACGAACAACGCGCGCGCTGATCGGTCGCTTGGCAGCCGGCGCTTGTTTTCCCAGAAGCATTTGAATTCGGACCAAAAGTTTACCGGTCAGCCACGCTGTCCCGATGGCTGCCCCAATCAAAGTGGTCGGTATCAGCACTGGCAGCGCTTCGTCCATCAGCCAACTGTAGCGCGATTTGTCCAATTGCAGCAGCAGCGAAAATCCTACGCCGATGCCGGTTTCGCGCAGCCCAGCGAGGGCTGGGGATAGGGTGAGACCGAAGGTCGCGCGGATTGCCTGCGCGATCATGAACAAGCCGATGACGACACTCAGCGCGTCGCGCGCCGGCGCGATTTTCAAGACGTTCCAAATCGAGCGCTTGCATAGACCGATCTGGAGGAGGCGGACGCCGAGGACGATGACGAGGAATTCGACGATGGCTTGCGTGGCGAGGAATCCCAGCACCGTGCTGTCCTTGTCAACGATCGCGCTGATCCACGCCGACGTAATGATGGTGCCGGGCGCGATGAACAGCGCCGGCAAGAACTGGTTGAGCATCAGGCCGGGCAGACCCGCGACGACGATGCCTTCGGCACGAACTCCGCCCAACGTCTCGACCATGATCTTGGCATGGACGGGGCTGGCAAGAAATTGCTTGACCAATTGATAGAGCAAGTCTGTGCTGGAGAACGCGCCCACGAGCGCTGCAACGGCGACGACGAGGATTTCGTGCGCCAGCGCGAGGGTCGGCTGCAAGAGGACAAACGCTAACAAAATTCTGGCTACCCGGTTCGACATCCCTTTCATCCGCACTCGATGTTATCGGCGATGAATGCGTGCGCCCTTTCCGAGGATCAAAACGATTCTACCACGACTGACCGATTAAAACAAAAACGCGCTCACGCCCTTGCGAAGGTGCGACAGTCGTCTTCGAATGGTAACCATTCAGATAGGACGCNNAGCGAATCGTCAACCGGGACGCCATCCATATCCACGAGACTGAATTCGCTCGGCAAGAGTGTGAGCGGGTCGTACGGATTTGGAACGTTTGGATTCGGTTGATCGGGACCAAAGACGTAGGCGCATCCGCCGATGCTCGAAACCCGCGAGACGATATCCCACATCGCGGCGTAGTTCGCCGGGCGATCGGCGCGCGGCAAGAGGAAAGGCGCAAACTCGCTGACCAGCATGCCCAAGCCGAGCATCGTCTCGACGCTTCCTTTCGAGATCTGGAGGACTGTCTCGACATCGTCAAGGCGTCCGTAAACGTTGACTCCATAGATCAGGTAGGCGCTCGGGTCTTGGTAATCAGCGCGTGTTTTGAATCGCCGCAGCGACTCGTCAAGGTACCTGATGTACCAGTCGCGCGGCTCCTTCACGATCACCACGTGCTTGGGATCGAGCACATGAGACAGCACGACCAATTCGAGTTCAAAATCCGCCGCCGCTTGAAGTTTGTCAATCGTCCGGTGCTCGTCTGTTTTCATGCGATAGAGCAATTCGTCGCCGCCCACGTTCCACGCCCACACGGCTGGGAAATCGCGAAAGCGCTTGACGTAGTCACGATAGTCGTACTTGATCTGTTCTCGATAATTCTCGTTTTCATACGCGCCCTTGGGATCGAGTTCAAAGGGCATGATGACGCCAATGCCAAATTCCTGAGCGATTTCGAGCGTGGTTTCGTCATAGATACCCCAGCCGATAATCGCATTGACGCCGGCAGCGCGCAGAATTTGAAAATCGCGGCGATGCAGTTTCCGTTTCGTATCTTCCGGGAGTTCCGTATAGTTGACGTTATAGTTCATCCCTTTGACGATTTGGGGCTGACCGTTGACCACGAACACGAACTTGTCGCCATCTTGTCGAATCTCAGTTTGCGCCAGAATGCTTGGGGTAGGCGATGGATCAGCGGACACGGTTGCGGTTCTACGAGGGACCGCCGTTCGAGTAGGCGCGCGGGTTCGCACGACAGTTGGTCTAACGGGTGGAACGCGCGTCGGCGTTTGAATTGACGATGATCCAGCAGGTTGCCGGAGATGGAGATCAGAAACCCGTTTTCTGGTTAGCAAGTCAAAGAATGACGCGGAAATGGTCGAGAAAACGGGATTCTCCGAGAGACTGCTAGCGGTCGAGGTTGGATTGATAGCAGACGGCGCAGTCGCCGTCCAAGCCGGGGGCGGAGTTTGCGTTGAAGCAACTGGATCGGACCTGGGGGCGGGAGAACATCCCAGCAACAAGAGCAAGCCGAGGCAGATGAACGCGCGGCGAATCATTTCTTGAACAAACTCTTGACGAACTCTGCCGCCAGTTGGATCGCGCTGGGCGGAAACTTGCCGGCAATGTACGGATTGCGGGGTGGGGTGGGCATGTTATCGCTCCGCGAATTCGCCGAGGTACTTGAGATTGTTTTTCATCTCGTCGGCGGAAACAGTGTTGAGCAGATTCAGCATGCGGCGTAACAGTTCTCCAAACGCAATTTGATCGGAGACGATGACGCTGTAATGTTCCTTGCCTGCTTTCCAATATGCTTCGAATAATGGCGTAAAGTGTCTGATGTTGAAGGTGAGAATCGTGCGTCGTTCAGAAACTGCGAAATCCAACTGCTCTTGATCCAAGGGTCGGTATCTGCCCAACTCAAGCGCAGATACAGCGTCGCATCCGCGCTCGCGCAACTGCTTTGCCAACTTTAGACTAACGTCGGCGTCCGTGAAGAGCGCGATCAAAAGACGTGGTTCTTCGGCAGCCATAATCTGTGATCGAAGAAAATCAGATCGCCTTACGTTTTCTTGGCAAGTCGTTTGGATAATTCTATCGCACGTTCAAGCGCGGCGTTGTTTTCCGCAATAATCTGTTCGACCTCTTCTGTGTGGTCGTAATAGTAACTGAGCGCGTCGTAGAATTCGGCGAGTACCATTGGCGGATGATCTTTGACGAATTCTTCGGGCGTCGTGCCGAGTCGGGTCTGCTCGACAATCGTTCGCACCGTGACGTGGGCGCTGCGAACCATCGGTTCGCCGCCTTGCACACCGGCAATTCTCACGATATGCGGATGTGCGGTTTGGGCGACCTGGTATTGCGTCACCGTCTCGCGTAACTGTCGAATTTCCTGCTTGAGGTTGGTTATCTCAGTAAGGATTTGCTTATCGCTGATGACGCTCATAGTTCTCCCTTCTATGCTGTCCGTATTCTACCACCAATCCCGCGCGGCAACAAACGCAAACAAAACAGCGCAAAGAAAACCATGCATCTTGCGTTCTTGACACCGCGCGGCGAGTGTGGTAAAACTCAGCCAGATGCCAAACCAACAACTTGCGCTCTTCCCGCCCTCTGGCGCAAAACCCAAACCGCGCGAGACCGAGCCGCGCGATGCTCCGCCCAGTGCCGCGCACGCACCACCCGTGGAAACCAGCCCACTCGCTGCGAGCGCTCCACTCACTGCGAATTCTTCGCTCGCCGCCGCGATCACCGCATATCATGAACAGATGAAGCGCCAGGGCTGGTCGCACTACACCATCCAGGCATTCGGCGGCGACTTGAATATCTTCCGCAAGTGGCTCGGCGCAAATGCTGCGCTGAACGAAATCACGACCGAGACGATCAGCCGATTCCTCAACTGGCTGCGTTACGAACGCGGCGTGCCGTGCAAGCCGAAATCGTACCAGCGCCGCTTGACCACGCTCAAGGTCTTTTTCGCGTGGCTGAAACAAACGCAGGTCATCGCGCAAGATCCTGCCGCGCCGATCGCGCACATCCCCGTTACCAGTCCGCTCCCCGAAATCCTGTACGACGATCAAATCGCCAAACTGCTCGACGCCACGCGCGCGCTGTTGACGGCTGACAAGCGCGACGCGCGTCCGCTGTTGCTCGTGACATTGCTTCTTTCGACGGGCATCAAAAAGAGCGAGGCGATGGCAATCCGCCTATCTGATATTGACGCCGCCGATCCGAAGAATGCCGCGTTATACATCCGCTACTCCGAGGCCAAAAAGCGTCACAAAGAACGCAAACTCAAATTGTCGAGCGAATTCGCGACGACGCTGCCGCGCTATCTCGAACAGTACCATCCGAAAGAACATCTCTTTGAATGTACCGCGCGCAACCTGGAGTACGTCCTTGCCGATCTCGCCAAGCTGACCGGCCTCGGCGATACCGTTTCGTTTGAGAGTTTGCGCTGGACGTGTGCCGTGCAGGATTACAAGAACGGAATGTCCGAAGACCACATTCGCCAGAAACTTGGGCTGTCCACAATCACTTGGGAAGAAGACAGCGAGCGGTTGAAACGATTGGCTGGAAAACCGCTGTGACGAAGTGACACAGTGACATGGTAAATCTCTTCGTGTCTCCCGCTCACCGCGTCACTTTGTCTCTCACGATGAAGCATGAACTCCCCTTTTGCCAAAGTCCTTTCCCACCGCCCCGACCCGCTCGACGTTTTGAAAACCACTGCGTACGTCGTCCAGCACGCGCGCTCCGTCAAAATCAATCCCGCCGCAGTTGAACGCGCGGCGGACGCGCTCGCGGAAAAGCGCGTCGAGCCGCCCGCGTGGAACTACGAATACCATTTCTTCGATGCCACGCCGCGCACGGTCAACTACCTGTTTCTCCTCGATGCGCTCAACTTTTGCTTCTGGGGCAAACCGCGTTGGAAGATCGAATACCACGGCAAGAAACTCGACGGCTACTGGGCGCTTGCCGCGTCGCTGAAACGCGCGGCCGAAGAAGACCCGCACATTGTTGACGCGGATTTCATGGCACGTATTTCGCCGCAAGAACTCGCCGGCATCCTGCACGGCACAGGCGCTATTCCACTCTTCACCGAACGCTGGCGCAATATGCGCGAACTGGGTACCGTGCTCAAGAATCTGTGGGCGGGACAAGCCGCGCGGCTGGTCGAGTGCGCGGAGCGTGACGCGGCGCGGCTCGCGCAGTTGATCGCCGAGAACTTGTCGTCGTTCGACGATATTACCATCTACGACAACCGCGAAGTGCGTTTTTTCAAACGCGCGCAGATTCTCGTCGCGGACCTATGGGGCGCGTTCGGCGGCAAAGACTGGGGCGAATTCGAGAACGTTGAACACCTGACCGCGTTCGCGGATTACAAACTACCCCAAATTCTGCGCGCGTGGGGAATCCTGAAATACGCGCCGACGCTCGCGCGCAAGGTAGACGCGCAAATCGAACTCGCCGCTGGCAGCCCTGAGGAAATGGAAATCCGCGCGGCGACGCTGTGGGCAGTCGAATTTCTGCGCCAAGTCCTCGCCGCGCGCGGACGCAACCTGTGGAGTATTCAAGTGGACTGGATTTTNNCGCAAGGTTGGAGCATAAAGCCGTACCACCGCGTAAGAACGATCTACTACTGAGCGGGAGAACAGGAGACAAGGAGAGGGGAGAGAAAGCATCACCCTCTCTCCCCCTCTTGGTAAATTATGTCCCTCACATTTGAAATCACCGCCCGCGCCCCCGCCACCCGCGCCCGCGCCGGCATCCTTCACACCGCGCACGGCGACATCGAGACGCCGGCGTTCATGGCGGTCGCGACACAAGCCGCGGTCAAAGCGCTGACGCCCGACGATCTCGAAAGCATCGGCGTGCAACTCGTCATTGCGAACACCTATCATCTCGCGCTGCGACCGGGCGCGGATAAGATCGCGGAACTCGATGGGTTGCACGCGTTTATGAACTGGCAGCATCCGTTGATGACCGACAGCGGCGGCTTTCAAGTGTTCTCTCTCGGCGCGGCGATTCGGGACGGGGTAGGGAAGATCGCGGACATATTCCCCGAAGAAGACACTGACAAGGTGACAAGGAGACAAGGTGACAAGGTGAATCTCTCCTTGTCACCCCGTCACCTTGTCACCCGGTCACCCAATTCCGCTGGAACACCACTGTGTAGAATTGACGACGATGGGGTTACGTTCAAAAGCCACCTCGACGGCGCGGTGATGCGGCTCGATCCCGAGCGCGCGATTCAGATCCAACATCAACTCGGCGCGGATTTCATCCTCGCGTTCGACGAGTGCACCTCGCCGCTCGATACGTACGAGTACACGCGCGCGGCAATGCAGCGCACGCATCGTTGGGCGGAACGTTGCCTCGAACAACACGCCAAGACGCGGCGCGATTATCAATCGCTATTCGGCATCGTACAAGGCGGCGCGTATCGCGATTTGCGCGAGGAGAGCGCACGCGCGATCGGCCGTCTGCCGTTCGAAGGACTCGCCATCGGCGGATCGCTCGGCAAATCGAAAAAAGAGATGCACGCGATCCTGGACTGGACGCTCCCGCTTTTGCCCGACGCCAAGCCGCGCCACTTGCTCGGCATCGGCGAACTCCAGGATATCGTCGAAGGCGTGGTGCGCGGCATTGACTTGTTCGACTGCGCGTCGCCGACGCGCTGGGCGCGCAACGGCGCGTTGCTCGTCTCGCGCGCGCGCGCGGAGAACGCGGAGCAACGCATCAGCATTTCCAACGCGCGCTTTGCGCTGGATCGCGCGCCGATTGATCCGAACTGCGATTGCTATACCTGCCAACATTTCTCACGCGCGTACCTGCATCACTTGCACCGCGCGAAAGAGTTGATCTACTATCGGCTCGCTTCGATTCACAATCTGCGCTTTATGATGCGCTTTATGCGCGAGGTGCGCGCGGCAATTCGCGCGGGCACGCGCCTAGAAATTGCGCGCGACATTGGAGCGTGATATAATTCCAATGATCGGAGAGCGCAAAAGGAGGCGTCCAATGGCACAGTTAGCGAGGCAGTTGTACACACCAGAGGAATACCTGGCGATGGAGGAAACCGCCGATTACAAGAGCGAGTTTTTTCGCGGAGAGATCTTTGCGTTGGCGGGCGGCTCGAGCAATCACAATCTGATCACAGGAAATCTTCACACCGCGTTGAACATGGCGCTGAGAGCCAAGCCGTGCCGCGTATATGTCAACGATATGCGCCTGCTCGTGAGACGGAACGGGCTGTACACCTATCCCGACGTGATGGTGGTCTGCGGCAAGGTTCAGTTCGTCGAAGGGCGCAACGACACTCTTACCAACCCGGTCCTCATCGTCGAGGTCTTGTCGCCGTCCACGCGCGAATATGATCGAGTGAAAAAGTTCGCTCTGTACAGGCAACTCGATTCGTTGCGCGACTATGTTCTCGTTGATTCGGACCAAGTCCACGTCACGCACCTGCACCGCTCGGAGGAGAGCGCGCAGTGGACGATCGAAATGTACGACAATCTCGACGCGGTTCTGCATTTCGGATCGGTGGGATGCGAGATTTCACTCAAGCCAATCTACGACAAGGTGGAATTCGAAAGTCAGACTTGATTCATGCCCGGCTCGACCAATACATCGAAGTGGAAACGCTTTAGACCCAAATTGCGTGAGGTTCGATTCGTGTCACAACTAGGCACTGAAACAAATCCGTTACGCGTCGCCATCATCGGATCAGGTCCCGCGGCGTTCTACGCCGTCGAAGCGCTGTTCAAGCAAACGAATCTTGTCGTGCAGGTTGACATGTTCGATCGTCTGCCCACGCCGTACGGCTTGGTGCGCTATGGCGTCGCGCCCGATCACCCCAAGATCAAGAGCGTGACCAAGGTGTACGAAAAACTCGCCGCGAACCCGCGCTTGCGATTCTTCGGCAACGTCGAGTTCGGCAAGCACGTTTGCCTTTCCGACCTCCGAGAACACTATCATCAGATTCTGTACGCGACGGGCGCGCAGACCGATCGTCGCATGGGCATCCCCGGCGAGGATTTGAAGGGCAGTCACCCGGCGACTGAATTTGTCGCATGGTACAACGGTCATCCTGACTACCGGGATTACGCGTTCGATCTATCGGCGGAACGCGTGGCGGTCGTCGGCATCGGCAATGTCGCGATTGACGTGGCGCGCATCTTGTGCCGCACGCCGAAAGAATTGGAAACGACCGACATCGCCGATTACGCGCTCGAAGCCTTGAGGAAGAGCCGGGTCAAAGAAGTGTACCTGCTGGGTCGGCGCGGTCCCGCGCAAGCCGCGTTCACGAATCCTGAGATCAAAGAAGTCGGCGAGATGGCAGACGCCGACGTGTTTACGCTGCCGGCGGAAACGCAACTGGACGAGTTGGCCCAAGCCGCCGTGGACAGCGACGCCGATCCCGCTGTCAGGAAAAAAGTGGAAATTCTCCAGGGGTACGCGCTTCACCGGCCCACCGGAAAATCGCGCAGACTTTTCATTCGCTTTCTCATTTCGCCGGTCGAATTGATCGGGGACGCGAGTGGGCGCGTGGCCAAGATGCGGCTGGTGCGTAATGTGCTGGTCAAAAGCGAAACCGGCACGCTCAGCGCCAAGGCAACGGACAAGACCGAAGAACTTGAAATCGGTTTGGTTTTCCGCTCGGTGGGTTATCGCGGGGTCGTCCTGCCGGATGTGCCTTTCAACGATCGCTGGGGTGTGATCCTCAACGAAGAGGAACGCGTCATTGACCCGAATTCAAAACTGCCGCGCGTCGGCGAGTACACCGCGGGTTGGATCAAGCGTGGACCGAGCGGCGTGATCGGCACAAACAAGCCGGATTCGGCGGCGACGGTGAACGCGATGCTGGAGGATTTGCGGCAAGGTTTGACGCTTCAGCCCGCGCGGCCCGATCTTGCCAGCGCAGAGCACCTGGTCTGCAGTCGCCAGCCCAAGGTCATCACCTTCGCCGATTGGCTGAAACTCGATCAGATCGAAGTTGCGAACGGGGCTAAACTAGGTCGTCCGCGTCTAAAGATCACGCGCGTCGAGGATATGCTCAAGGCGCTGGGAGGCTGATTGAGAGACCAGGTTTCTTGGAGGAACCTGGTCTCTGCTTATCTCAAGGCGTTACACTGGCTTGCGTCCAGAAGCGCGTAAACGCGCTTTCCATCTGGGAGGCGATGTCGCTCTGCCAAGTGATGATTCCCAGTTCACGATTCTTGTCCATGGACGTGGCGGTGTAATTGATCGAGCCGATGTAGACGATGCGGCTGTCCGCAATCGCCGCTTTGGCATGTTCGTACGGATTCGCCAGGTAGCGCACCTGACCTCCCGCCGCGTTGATCTTGCCGGCGCTTGCCGCGTTGCCGGCGATGTTGTTCGCGATCAAGCCCCTGATCTCGACGCCGCGCTGCGCGGCAGCGACCAACGCGTTCACGCAGAGCGATTGATAGCGCAAGTTCCTAGAGATGGGCATTCCGATTCCATCGCTCACCTGGAAATATACGGCAGGTACAGCAACGAACCAAATTCATCTGCGCCGATGTCTACCTTCGGCAATCCGGGCTTGCCGACCAGCGGACGCGGCTGACCATCAATATCGTGGTTGGGCGCGTTCGTGTTCGTCCCCGCGTCGATGGCAGGTGATGGCAGGGTGAGATGAAAAGTTGAATCAAGCCGGGGATTGATGACGATATTGGAAGGATCGAGCGAAAAGCCCTTCACGGTGTTGGGATAATCATAAAAGTCATTGAACGTGACGTTGACGGGTATGTTGGCAGTTAGACTAATACCCGTCGTACCCGCAACGCCCAAACCTTGAAGAATGTTGTTCGTCGCGGTCAGCGCCGACCCAACGCGAATGCCCTGTCCCTTGTTATTTGCGAACGTGTTGTTGACCAAGAATCCCGGACTGTTGCCACGCGCATCGAGTCCGCCCACTGACGTATCGTTGTAGTACGCGTAGTTGTTGCTCACGATCACATTCGTCAGGGTGTACGGACTGTTGAGAAAATCCAGTCCGCCGCCCAAGCCGTAGTACGGCGAGTTTCCCGCGGCATTGTTGTCGACGCGCGTGGAGTCAATTGTGACGGAACTGTTTTGGGCAAACAACCCGCCGCCGTAGCCCTCGTAATTGATCGCGGTCTTGTTGTTCGAGATCTGTCCGCCCTGGATGGTGAGCGTGCTCGTATAGACCGCCAAGCCGCCGCCGTTGCCAAAAAGGATGTTGCCATTGGCGGAATTACCCGCGATCACATTGTCGGATAGAATGCCGCGACTGTAAGCGATCTCAAGCCCACCGCCAGACGGATAGAAGTAATATTTGTAACTCGCCGTATTAGTGACGATGGTGTTCCCGGTCAGAGTGAACGCGGGAGAATGGGTGATGTAGATGCCTCCACCATAACCGAACGCCCCGCCAAAACTGAAAGCGAAAACTCCATTCGCGGTGTTGCTCATCACGGTGTTCCCCGTCAGATTCACCGGCGCGTTCGAAACGTACACGCCGCCGCCGTACCCTACGTCGTTTTGCGACGTTGTGCTGGTGATCGCCGCGGCTGAGTTACTCTGAATCGTGTTGCCATTCAGCGTAACCGGTCCCCCGCCGAGGATCGCAACGCCTCCGCCGTATCCGATGGACGCGGTGACAACATTATGCGCGATCACGTTACCGGTCAGCGTCGCCTGCGAATTTTCCAGTTCGATCCCGCCGCCGTACGCGCCGCGCGTGTTTACGCTATTGTTCTGAATGTGATTGTTCGTTAGCGTGGGCGCGCCGCGCTGCACCCAAATCCCGCCGCCGAACAAGTAGCCAAGGTTCCCAGTGATGACGTTGTGGCTGACAATCGCGTTGCTGTCTACCAGGCGTATTCCGCCGCCGTGATTGCCGCCGCCCCCGCCGGTGATCACGAAACCGTCAACGGTTGGCGCGATCGCAGACGGGTTGCCCATCACACCTTGGATGTACACGACTGATATACTTGCCGTTGAGGGGCGAATGATCGTCACGTTCGCCGTTGGATTGCGACTTGTGAAATCCGCGCAGGTGTAGCCGCCGAGGAGCGTGATCGTCTTGTTGATGTACAAGTTGTTCTGGGCTTTGGTTTCCGTATATATCCCCGCCGCCACCTGTACCACATCCCCCGGCGCGGCTGCGTCCACTGCGGCTTGGATGCTTTGGAAAAAGCCGCTGCGCGTATTGCAGACGTGAAGTTCGTTCGCGCGCGGTATGGCCGAGCGCGCCGGCGTCCGATCCAGGAACACCATCAGGCTCGCGGCGACGAATGTCAGGAACGACGCGAGCCGGATCAAGCGGAGGGTAAGCCGTCGATTCATCACTCACCTGGCTACAAGCGGCAAATACGATTTCTCGACGACAAGCGCGCCGTAGACGACAAAGACTTTGCCGCTGTGTCGGAAATCGGTTGGATGCGTGTCGGTATCCGCAAACAAAGAGCCGATAATCACATCGTCCTTGCCGTCTCCATCCAAGTCGCCCACGCCGACGGCAATGCCGAGATAACGCGCCGCGTTGCTGTTCGAACGCGCGATCATCGGCGCGAGATCATCGGCGGCGACGGCGCCGGCGCGCGTCGTTCCGCCCGGCGCAACCAACACGCGCGGCGGCGCATCGAAGCCCGCGCCGATGACCAGGTCCGGGCGCGCGTCGCCGATGACAGCGCCGACTGCAAACGCGCTCGCCGTGACGCCGGTCAGCGTGAGCGTCGCGCGGCTTGTCACGCTGAACGATTGTCCGCCCGTGAATGGTCCGGGAAGGATGTAAATGTTACTGCCTGAGCCGAGAATCAAATCCGCTTTCCCATCGCCGTTGAAATCCATCACCGCGACGCCGCCGGCTTGCAAGCCGGTAATCGTCACGTCGGCGGACGCGCTACCCAAATGAATTGCGCCAGAACGCGGGCCGAAGAGCACATACGCCGTGTTGTCGGTGCGCACGACCAGATCACGCGGCGCGTCGCTGTTGAGTCGTCCGAGCGCGAAGTTTTCTAGATGCGCGTTCGCGGCTGGACCGTAGATCGCGAGACTCGGCGCCGTCGCGCTGATGTTGAACGAGCCGGCAAGCGCAGAACTGCCGAAGATTCCAAAGACCGCGCCCGTTCCCGTCGTCGCGCCGTCATTCGCCAGCGCATCGCCGACGAGCAAATCGTCAATGCCATCGCCGTTCAAGTCCGCCGCCGCGAGCGCGTTGTGATTGCCGTACGCGCCGAAATCTTTCGCCGGCGCGCGCAGCATGAAATCCGCGGGCTTGGTCGTGCTGTTCACGTTTGTGTCGGTGATGGTGCGCGTACCGCTGAGCGCTGAACCGCCGAACAGAACAAACACTGTGGGCCAGGGAATCGCCGTGTTGTCATCCTGATTGGAACTGACGATCAGATCGCGCTTGCCGTCGCCGTTGAGATCGCCGCCGGCGAACGCGCCTGACCCGACGTGCTGGTACAAGTACTTGCTGACGACAGTGAGATCGGCGGTGCGCGTGTACATGTCAAGCGTGCCGAGTGTTCGCGCGCCGAAATTGGAAAAACTCCACACGCGTCCCGTCGCGTTGAGCGTATTGAAATCCTCCGCCCAATCGTGCGCCGCCATGACCAAATCGGCGCGCCCGTCGCCGTTCACATCCGCGCCCATCACGGACATGCCCATCCAGTTGTTCGCGTTCGGATCGGGATGACCGAGGATGCCGCCGGGACCGATGATCGTTAGATCGGCTTGCCCTGCCTCTACGTCGAGCATTCGCTGCGCGGCGCCAGTGAATTCATCCGCGCCGATGTCAATCTTGTACAGTCCCGATGCGCCCATCATCGCGCGCGGCTCGCCATCAATGTCGCGATTTGGCGCGTTCGTGTGCGTACCCGCGTCGATCGCCGGCGAGCCGGCGTTGAGATGAAAATCCGCCGTGAGTTGCGGATTCACGGTCAGGTCGGTCCCGCCAAGCGTATAGCCCTGCGCGCTCGTCGTGTTGCCAAAGTAAATGGTGTAACTCGTGTTGACCGTCGCGGTCGCGCTGACGCCGACGGTGTGGCTCATGACGATGTTGTTGACGAGCGTGAGATTCGAATTAGCCCGAACGCCCTGTCCGCCGTTGCCGACGATGGTATTGTTCGCCAGCAAAATGGGTCCGCCGCCGGAAATATCTACTCCGCCGCCATAGGCAACCGATCCGCTGACGGTGTTGTTGGCGATGATGTTGCCGACGACGGTTGCTTGCGTATTCTCCAACTCAATGCCGCCGCCGAGCACCGTGCTGCCGCCAGCAGTTGCCGTGTTGTTCTCGATGCGATTATGCCGAATGTGCGCGGCGCCGCGCTGGACCCAAATCCCGCCGCCAAGCAGGTAGCCAACGTTGCCAGTGATGACATTGTTGCTGACGACAGCATCGCTGTCGCGGATCGCGATGCCGCCACCATGATTGCCGCCACCGCCGCCAGTGATTGTGAAACCGTCCAGCGTTGGCGCAACCTGAGTGGGCTGTCCGATTTGCCCCTGGACGTATACCACCGATATGTCTGCAGTCGAAGGGCGAATCGTCGTGACGTTCACCGTCGGATTTCGATTCGTAAAATCCGCGCAAGTATAGCCGCCGAGCAGCGTAACGGTCTTGGTGATGTACAAATTGCTCGTGTTCTTGGTTTCGGTGTACGTTCCCGCGGCGACTTTGATCACATCGCCCGGTTGGGCGGCATCTACTGCCGCTTGAATCGTCGTGTACGGCGCGCCGCCGGTTTTGCACACGCGCAATTCGCCCGTGGGCGCGACCTGGGGAACAGCCGCGCGCACGCTTGGCTGGTTTGTCGCCGCGATAAAGATCGCAAGCAACGACAGGAATGCGGCAGGGAGGATCGTACGCAGAGAACGACTTTCAGCCATAGTTCATGCTCGCGCTGTGCATCGCCACACTGAAGACAGACAACGTCGGCTCCGCGCCCGCCGCGCGAAACATCCGCACGCCGCGCGGCGTTTCGCCGGATTGCCGCATTTGATCAAGCGCTGCGCGGCTTTGCCATACGGTATGGATTCGCCACAACGTGGGGTCTGCCGGACTGTGGATCAGAGATGTTTCCGCGATTCCTGGATCCAAATGCGCGATGCCGGTTTTGAACGCGTCTGCAAGCGCGCTCCATTTGGCGCTCTCAACGCGCGCTTCCAAAATGGTTATGACCATGTTTGCTCTCTTGAAAATAGTTTTGTCCACGAAGGTCACGAAGAACACAAAGAAGAACCTTTTTCAGTGCGCGGATTATAACAAGAAAGGAAGAGAATTTCGTTAAAAGTTAGCAAGAGATTCCTGCGGACAAAAAAATCTTGCGAAGGGTTGCTGACCTTCGCAAGATTAATGCCACTAGTGTTCTGATTGCGGGGTAGGCGGGCAGCCGTCCTTCGACAAGCTCAGGACGGCTGGGCTCCTACCCGCAAAAATATATCGACGAACTGCTAATGCCCCGCCATACTCATCGAGGGACCTGCCTTCAAGAACTTTTCCGGGTCCTTGTCGAAGGCGACCTTGCAGCCCCTGGAGCAAAAGTAGTACGTCGCGCCCATGTACTCAGACTTGGCGGCTTCCTTTCCCTCGGTCACCGTCATTCCGCACACCGGGTCTTTGTGTTCCATTTGAATTCCTCCTTTTGGAATGGATGTTGGAATTTGGATGTTGGACGTTAGATGTTTGACGTTGGGGAATGAACTCAAGTAGCATTACATTCCAACTTCCAACCTCCAACTCCCAACCTCCAACTTCCAACCCCTACTTGATCGCGTCAATGCCGATAAACAAACCGCCGATATGCCGACTTGTCCCGCGCACGCGGAACCCCGCGCGCGCGACCGCCGCCAACGTATCGCGATTGAGATGACATCCACCGGCGATCTGTTTCCACAGCGGTGTGATCGCATCCTGCGCGCCCGCGATCAAACGATTCTCGACGCGCACGTGCTCGACCAAGCGAAACACGCCGCCCGTCTTCAACACGCGCCGCGCTTCGCGCAACGCGCGCGCCGGGTCGCCGATGGTGCAGAAAACCAGCGTGCCAAGCACCGCGTCGAACGCTTCGTCGGCGAACGGCAACTCTTCCGCGCGCGCTTGCTGCAGCGCAATGCCGTCGCCGCGTCCATTGCGGCGCAGCATCGCGCGCCGCAGCGACGCGCCGTCTGGATCGATCGCGGCGACTGACTGGCTCATGCGATAGCGCGGCAGATTCAAGCCGGTGCCAACGCCCAGTTCCAGCACGCGCCCACGCGCCGCGCGCACGACCCACTCGCGCCACCGGCGCACCCCCATCGGATCGAGCGGCGCGATCAGTGGATCGTACAGCATGGCGAGCAGTTCACCCATCGTCAGGTGTCCTCCCGTGAAACGTGAATTGGCTACTTACACGCGCCAGACATCGTGAATCGCGAGTCCGACGACGCCGATGAACAAGCCTACGAGAACCAGGTACATCCCCAGCGGTGACTGAAGCATCATGGTCGCTCCAATCATGATCGCAAACGCGCCCGCCTCGAAAATCCCGACGAGCGTGTGCTTGAATGCGAGCAATAATTTTTCCAACGTACTGGCGTGCCGCCTTCCTGCAAAGTACTCAGCCAACCTTGCGAAGGTTGCGAAAGCGACGGTTCTTGGGGCAGGAAATACATCTCATCCGAAGACGACCGACGAACCTTCGCAAGGCTGAGCAGTTACCCTGCAAAAGTAATCGGGGACGGAGTCAACGCGAACAACTCTGTCCCCAATCCGCTCGCATTATACATCAAATCGCTGGCGCGCGGAAATTTCGCAGCCGCAACGAGTTGGTCACGACGAACACCGACGAGAACGCCATCGCCGCCGCGGCGATGATCGGGTTCAGCAGCCAGCCCAAGAATGGATACAGCGCGCCCGCCGCAATCGGAATGCCCGCGACGTTGTAGAAGAATGCCCAAAAGAGATTGCCCTTGATTGTGCGAATCGTCCGTTTCGACAACGCGATCGCGGTGACGACGCCACGCAAATCGCCGGAGATCAGCGTGATCTCCGCGGCTTGCATCGCGACGTCTGTGCCGGTGCCAATCGCGATGCCGATGTCCGCTTGCGCGAGCGCGGGCGCGTCGTTGATGCCATCGCCGACCATGGCAACGACGTGCTTTTGTCCCTGCAATTCCTTGACCTTGTCCGCCTTTTGCCCCGGCAAGACTTCGGCAAAGTAATGATCAATGCCCACCTGCTTGGCGATGGCTGCCGCCGTGCGCGGATTGTCGCCGGTCAGCATATAGACTTGCAATCCCAGTTTTCTCAACTCGGCGACCGCTGCCTTGGAGTTCGGCTTGAGTGTGTCCGCGACCGCGAGCAAGCCCGCGGCTTGACCATCAATCGCGGCGAACATCGCGGTCTTGCCTTCGTCCGCCAGCGTACGTGCTTGCGCCTCCAAGCCATCGAGTGCGATCTTTTCGTCGCCGAGCAATTTCGCGTTGCCGACCAAAACCGCATGCCCGTCCACCCGCGCGCGCACGCCGTGCCCCGCGACCGCGCCGAATTCCGATGGCGCGCTCAGCGTCAGCCCCGCGTCTTGCGCGTGCTTGACGATGGCTTGACCGAGGGGATGCTCACTGCTCTTCTCAGCGGATGCAACCAATCGCAGAATTTCAGATTTATGATTTATGATTTCAGATTTCTTTTCCAATCCTAAATCTGAAATCTGAAATCTGAAATCTGAAATCACATCGGTGACCGCCGGCGCGCCTTGCGTCAGCGTTCCCGTCTTGTCCAGAATGATCGCCGTCACCTTGTGCGCGGTTTCGAGCGCGCCGCCGCTGCGAATCAGCACNNCCCAGCGCGCACGGGCACGCGATAATCAGCACCGCGACGAAATTGACGAACGCAAAGTTGAACGCGGGCGGCGGACCAAAGATCAGCCAGAGCGCGAACGTCACCAGCGCGATGCCGACGACGATCGGCACGAACACCGCCGAAATCTGGTCGGCGAGGCGCTGGATTGGCGCTTTCGACCCTTGCGCCTCCTCCACCAGGTGGATGATCTGCGCGAGCGCGGTCTCCCGCCCGACTTTGCGCGCTTGGAACTTGAACGCGCCCATCTTGTTGATCGTCGCGCCGATGACCGCATCGCCGACGTGTTTCTCGACGGGCAGACTCTCGCCGGTAATCATGGATTCGTCCACCGACGAGTAGCCCGCGGTGATGACACCGTCCACCGGAATCTTTTCGCCGGGGCGGACGCTGACGATGTCACCGACGCGCACGTCGTGCACCGGGATTTCGATTTCCGCGCCGTCGCGTTCGACGCGCGCCGTCTTGGCTTGGAGTTTCATCAGATTCTTGATCGCTTCCGATGTTTGCCCTTTTGCGCGCGCTTCGAGGTACTTGCCCACCTTGATGAGCGTGATGATAACCGCTGCGCTTTCGAAATACACGTGCGCGTCAAGCGTCAAGCCGAACAGCGGCGCGAGCAAAACGACCACGCTGAAAAAGTACGCCGCGTTCGTGCCGAGCGAAATCAGCAAGTCCATGTTCGGCGCGCCGGCGCGCAGCGATTTCCACGCGCCGCGATGATAGCCGCGCCCGACGTAAAACTGCACCGGCGTTGCGAGCGCGAACAACAGCCAATCGAAATACTGCCAGTTGAACAGCCATGGCAGGACATCCATCCGATCCAGCGCATAGTGCAGAATGTCGTGTGCCATCGCCAACGCGAAAAGCGGCAACGTAAAGATGATGCCGATGACGAGATCGCGCCACTCGCGCTGACGTTCCGCCTCGCGCAATGCCCGCTCGCGGTCAACCAGTTCCTCTGGTTTGTCGCTGAGGTCGAGCACCGCATAGCCCACATCCTCGACCGCGCGCTTTAAATCCGCCAGCGTCGCCGCGCCGGGAATCATCTCGACGGTTGCGCGTTCGGTTGCAAGATTCACGCTCGCGCTCAGCACGCCGGGCACTGACCGCAATCCGCCTTCCACGTGCGCGACGCAACTCGCGCAGGTCATGCCGCCAATCGGCAGCGTGATCTTATCCACGACCACGTCGTAGCCGACCTCGCGCACCGCCGCGACCATTTCCTCGATCTTGGCTTTCTCCGGGTCAAACCGCACCGTCGCGCGTTCGTTCGCGAGGTTGACTGTTGCGCCTTCAACGCCGGCGACCCCTTTCAATCCGCCCTCGACGTGCACCACGCAACTGGCGCAGGTCATGCCGGCGATGGGAAAGGTGATTTGTTTGGCAGACATTTATGCTCCAAGGATCAGAGATTAGAGATCAGAGATTGGAGATTAGAGATTGGAGACACATGCGATTTCCAACCTCCAATCTCTTAACTCCAATCTCTATATTTTGCTCGTCGTTTCAAAGACATCCAACAGTTCTTTGATCACGCGCGCGCGTTCCTTGGGCTTGTTGCCGCGAATCGCCGTCGTGACACAGGAACCGAGATGGCGCTCCAGCAAGAGCGTGTTCAGTTTGTCCAACGCTTTCTCGATGGCTTGCGTTTGCTTGATAATGTCAATGCAATACGCGTCTGCTTCGATCATCCGCGCGACGGCGCCCATGTGTCCCTGGATGCTCAGCGCGCGGTTCTTGAGTTCGTGCTTTTGAATTTCCGCCATGGCGACCATCCTCATGCGACCCCACCCCCCACCGGAGGGGGTAGGTGAGTCCAGTATACGCACTGGCGTCTCGCTTGTCAAGCGCGCCATTTGGCGTACATAAAGAGACCTTCCAGGTTGGTTAGAGACCTGGAAGGTCTGACGCCGCCTAATCCATTTCGCGCTGCGCCCGCGCTTCGCCTGCCGCGCGCTCGCGCTGCCAGCGCTCGAAAAAGAACAACGCCATCGCCCACAGCACGCCGGCGACCGGGATGCCAAAGAACGCGCCCCAAAAGCCCGCGACCTTGACGCTAATGAGAATCGCCGCCAAGACGAGCAGTGGATGCAAGCCGACCGCATCGCTCAGCATCCGCGGCATCAATACATTGACGATGATGAATTGATAGATGAACAGCGCGATCAACAGCCACAGCGTCAGTTCGGGCGATTGGAGCAGCGCTGCGAGCGCCGGGGGAATCAGCGCCAGAAAGGGTCCGACCAGCGGAATCAGCATGAACAGCCCAGCGAAGAGCGTGGCAACCAAAACAAAATTCAATCCCAACGCTGTCATCGCCACGGCAGTGCCTATGCCGACCAACACCGCCTGAAACAACTGACCGCGAATGAATCCGCCGAAGGTGCGATCTACGCTCCGGGAAAAAAAGTTGATTTCATCATGGTAAGATTTCGGAACCTGCGCCAGAAGCGCGCGGCTCAGACGCGGACCATCCAACGTGATGTAAAACCCCAAAATCAACACGAAGAACAGGTTGGCGAGCAGACTCAGCAGACTGGTGAAAATGCCCAAGGCGTTTTGAATGATCGCGGCTGCATAAGTTTGCAGACTGCCCAACGCGCTCTGCACCGTCTGCTCGACGTTCAGATGCACGCCGAACTGCGCGATCTGGGTCTGCACCCACGCGCTCGCGGTCGGCACCTGTGCCATGTACCCCGGCAAGTGGCTTGCCAACAACGATAACTGCGCGATCGCGGTCGGGGCGAACAAAGCAACCGCCAGCACGATCGCCAGAACCAAGACCAGATAGACGACGACGACCGCGGCATCGCGCGAGAAACGCAAGCGCAGCAATGCCTGCGCACGCGTTTCGCCCAGGAGGGTTTTCAAGACCGGCGCGAGCGCGTCTGGAATCGGATGGACGCTGAGTTGAAAGACCAGCGGATTAAGCACAAAGGAGACGAGCCATCCCAACGCGAACAGCAGTAACAAATCGGCATAGCCGCTCAACAGTTGCCACACCATCTGCGCCAGGAACAACGCCGCCAGAATGATGAGCAACGTCAAAAGCAGATTCGTCAGACGCTCACGCACTTGTTCTTCCAATGCCTGCCCCTACTTGCGCCGATTCAACCAACTGAGCGTGAACAGCCCACCCGAGAGCAACAGCGTCACGCTAAACACGACGACTAACAACCAGGGGAACTCGAGCGCGCCGTCGGCAGAGACCACAAAGCCATCCAACGCCACTTCGCCGGTTTGACCGACCACCAATTCGACGGTGTGCGTGCGCCGCGCGATGTCCTTCGCGACCGGCACGCGCACTTGCCACTCGTCGTTCGGCGACGCCAAGTCCACGTAACTGTTGCCGTTGGTATCGAGCGGCAAGTTGGGCACGCGTTGTCCGTCCAGCGTGATCCACGCCCGCCCCTCCGTCGGGCCACGGCGCAGCACGAAATCGAATCCGTCGCCCCAGAATTTGACGACCGCGCGATCGCCAGGATGCCGCGTGACCATTGCGCGCTCGCCGCTCGCGCGCGCATCCAGCGCCGGCTGCCAATTGCCGCGGGAGCCGCCTTCCGGTCCGCGCAACTCGATCGCGGGATTCGTCTCTTGATGCAAACCGGGCTGAGCCACCACCGGAAAGGTCGCCACTTCTTTCAGCCGGAGATAGACGAGGCGCGGCGTAAAGTCCACGTCCACCATTCGAAAATAGTAATCGGAACTTTCGGGAGAGAGATCGCCGACCTGGCGAAAGTACCAGATGTTGAACACGCCGACCCACTGCCAGTCCGCGCGCGCTTGCGTAATGCCGCGCACCGTGTAATCGGCTTGCTGCTGCTCGGTGACGCGCCCCCAGATCAGTCTATCGTCCTTGAAATCCGGCGGCGCCGCATTCCAGCCGTACTCGTTGATCCAGACGGCTTTGTCGCTATCGCCGTACTTTTCCATGATCTGGCGCGCGAGCGCGACGCGCTGGAAATTCAGTCGCTTGGGGTCGGGGGGATCGTCCGGCGACGCGCGCAAGCCAAACGCATTTGCCGAGAGAATGTCAAAGTAGTCTTTCGCGCCGGCTTTGTACAGCGCATCGAGGTAAACCAGGTCGTCCGTCGCGCGCCATTTGTCCGAACCCGGCGCCCAGGGTTCGCCGGGCGTCGTGATCGCGAGTGGGGCGGAGAGGACGCGGATATTCGGGTTCGCGGCTTTGGCGCGCGTGTACGCGATCTGCAACAGCGCGGCGTAACCAAAGGGGTCCACCGGGCGATTGCCCCACTCGGGAAAGATGTTGGGCTCGTTCCAGACCTGGATATAGTTGACGCGACCGCGGTAGCGGCGCACGAAGGCGTCCACGAAATCGCCATAGTCGTTGAGATCATCCGGCGGCGCTTGCGCGATCGTCTTGTCCTTGTGCGCCCATGCCGGCGGACGATCCAGGCGCGCGATGATCTGCAGATTGTGCTTTTCAAACGTCGCGATGATTTGATCCGACTTGTCCCAGTCGAATTGATTCTTGCGCTTTTCGATTTCTTCCCACGAGAATTGCTGTTTCGCCCAAATGATGCCGGCTTCGCGCGCCATGCGCACCGTGCGGTCGCGTTTCCAATCCTCCACCTCGCGGTCGAGGAAGAAATTCGCGCCGTACGGATTCACGTCGGTATCGGGGATCAAGCGCGGCGGCAGCGGCGCTGGCGGCGGGCTGTCCGCTTCGACCCAGTTGGCAACGGTCCACGACAAACCGACGAGCGAGCCGAGCGCGACGAGCGCNNAGAAAACGGGTTTCCCAGAATCATTGCAGACCGGTGAACGACCGCTCGTAGATCAACACTTTCCACAGCGCGTCGTCGCCCAACGATTTCCACGGCGCCATGCCCGTGCCTTTCACGCCTTCCGAGATCACGTAGAAATGGCAGTCCACCGGCATCCCCTGCACAAAGGTCTTGTCGGCGAGATTCGCCGGCTTGGGATTGAGCGCCGCCGCCGCGGGACCATCGGCTTTGCCCAGCGGACCGTGACACGCCGCGCACTTGTCGTCGTAGATTTGCTTGCCCGCCGCGAGGACTGCCTTGTCGTCGAATTTGAACGGCGCCTTTTTGCCGGCGTACGGCGCGGGGACATTCTGGCAGACCGCGATCAGCCCGGCTTTGGTCGGCGCGGGTGTTGGCGTGGGGCCAGGCGTCGCCGTGGGGCCGGGCGTGCGCGTCGGCGGCGGCGCGCCCGCGGGGGGCCACGCGTTCACTTCGGGCGCCTCGGCTTGCCAGTTCAGCACGAACGCCACGAGCGCGTCAACTTGATCGGGGCGCAGCGGACCGCCGTACTCCTGGCTCCACGTCGGCATTTTCGCTGAGTACAGATCCGGGCGCGCTTGCACCGCGCGTCCCGCTGCAATCGTGTTCTTGAGCATGCCCGCGATGCTGCCCGCCCAACCGATTTCTTTCGCGCGGCGACCGTCGAACAGATCTTTGCGATTGATCGGTGGCGCGACCTGGGGAATGCCTTCGCCGCGTTTGCCGTGACAGGGATAGCAGTACTGCCCGAACAAATCCGCGCCAACTTCGATCGCGCGACCGTCGAACGCGGCGGCGCGCTGATCCATGCCCGTCGCCTGATTCTTGGGCACCGCGCCGAGGTCGTGTCCCAGGTCGTTCAGCGCAATCACGCCGAGCGGGACACAGGTGAGCAGCGTGAAAATCATACCAACCAAGATTTTGAGTTGAGTGGACATCCTTAGTCTCCTAGTCGCGTGGTCGCGTAGTCTGATAGTCAGATCGTCAATGCGACTACGTGACTATGTGACTATTCGACCATCAGACTATTCATACGCCGAGTCTTTGTGGAGATAGATGATTCGTTCGTACGCACCGGTGTCCCCTTTTTCGCGCGGCGTCCAGGTAATGCGCAGCGTCACCTTTTTGAGGTTCGTCTGCCATTCCTCGACGATGAAAAATCCTTGCGCGTCCGCCAAACCCTGCGTACTCGATTTTTTTGCGTGATCGGCTTGGGTCTGGACCGCCTGTTGCAGATTGACCAGGAGCGCCTGGAAGCGGGTCGCGTTCGCCGGCGCTGCGCCGTACTGCGCCAGATCGTACGTGCCGGCGGGCAGATTGGCATAGCCCAAGCGCCGCACCTCGCCGCAGTTATCCGGCAACAGCGGAACCGGCGGCAGGACACATTCCTCCGGCATGAACTCTTGGCCGATTTCGACCGCGGGCGGCGCGCTCACGGCGTACAACGGCGTGCCAAAGTACGAGAACAGGATGACGAGCAGGACCGCCATCAAGCCCATGGCGATTCCCAGTTTACGATTCTTGCCAACGCGCGATGGCGCGCGCCCCCAAAAGCGATCCCACCATTCGTCAATGTACGGGACCGCGAAGAGAATGACAAAAATCACCGTCGGCAGGATCACGCCTTGAATCGCCGGGCTGTCGTAGAACTGCACCAGATCAACGCCGAGGAAATCGCGAATGCCGCGCAGAATCGGCAGGACGAATGGGTCTTTCAACATGCCCTGAATCCAGAGAAAGTACCACGGCGCGGTCGTGTGCAGTGGGGTGCGGAATGGGTCGGCGTGGTGTTCCAGCGGCGCGTGGAACGCGAACACCGCAAACGCGACCATCGCAAAAACGCCGATCGCCACCCACATCAATTCCTTCGTCAGAATTTCGGGCAAGTAATCCAGGCGTCCTTTCGCGGCTTTGCGGACCGCAGGATCGGGCGACTCTTCTTCGCCGGCCGGCAGACTGATGCCGTGCAAGCGCGAGACGCGATAGTAATGCACCGAGATCAAGATCGCCGCGAGCGCGGGCAAGAGAATCACGTGACCGAGATAAAAGCGCAGCAAACCATTCTGACCGATCGTATCGCCGCCGCGCAGGAGCAGATTGGAAATGTACCCCATGATTTCTTTCGGCGGCGCGGATTTCGCCATGCTCGTGCCGATGGTCACCGCCCAGTACGCCAATTGATCCCAGGGCAGCAGATAGCCAGAGTACGACAAGCCGAGCGTGAGGATCAGCAGGATAACGCCGGTGACCCAGGTGAACTGGCGCGGATGCTTGAACGAGCCGGTCAAGTACACGCGGAGCATGTGCAGCGCGACGAAGATCACCATCAACTCCGCGCCGACGCGATGAATGTCGCGCATCAGTTGCCCAAAGGGAACCTCGGTGATGATCTTGATCATGGACTGGTAGGCGTGTTCCTGCGACGGAATGTAAAAGACCATCAGGATGACGCCGGTGACGCTTTCGACGACAAAGGTCAGCGCGCTGAGAAAACCGAGACCGAACGTGTGCGTGAACTTGGTCGAGGATTTTTCGTAATAGCGCGGGCGGATGTGCGCGAAGAACGCGTTGGTGAAAACTTTATAGCGCGGGTTGGGTTTCTCTACCGGCGGGTCGCCGCGAAACATCGCGCGCACGTCGGCGATGCCCATGCCAGCGGAGACGGCGCGCAGGGTGTCATCGGCCACCTTGAAGGAGGTCTCGCGGCTCTGCTGCCGGAGGCGCGCGCGCCCTTCGGACGTGCGTAAATCGCCGAGGACGGCAACCAGATTCTTGAGTCCTGCCGGGAGTCGCTCGCCCATTTTATCGCCGAACGCGGCGAGCGGATTGCGACTTGCTTTCCGTTCGAACATGATGTTCCTCGTCAATAAAGAATGAAGGGTGAAAGATAAAGAATGAATTTCAGAATGTTTTCTTATTCATCCTTCATCTTTCATTCTTTGATTTTAGCCATGCGACTCGCCCTGGATGATCTTGCCGGTATCAATCACGATCTGCGCGTTCGGATCGGCTGGGATCGGCAGCGGATCGCCTTTGGCGTCCGTCGCGGCGATCGCTTGATTGTTTGCGCCGGCAAAGGTGATGACCATGCGGTCGAGACTGCGCGGCGCGGGGCCCTCGATGTACTTGCCCTCTTTGGTGTACTTGGAGCCGTGGCACGGACATTCAAAGCGTCCGCTGACCGGCTGCCATTCGTACAGACAACCGAGGTGGACGCAGACATCGTACAGCGCGAGGATCATGCCGTTGACGTTCGCGAGCCAGAACTTGCCGGCGGTATCGTGTTTGGGCGGATCGTTGGGACCGGGCAGTGCGTCGCCGGCTTTGCCCAGCGGAAAGAGCCCGCCGAACTCGCCGGTCTTGAATCGCGGAAACGCGAAAAAGTACGTCGCGCCGCCAAACCCGACGAGAAAAACAAACCCCAGACTCGCCAGCCACGCGTAGTTGAGAAACTCGCGTCGAGTCAGGGGAGGCATTTCGGGAAGAGAGGTTGCGCTGGCGTGGGCTTCAGCCGCCATAGTATTTCTACTCCTTGGAGAAATTACCGGTCGCTCAAGAGCGGGCGCATTATAGCACAATGAAAATAAAAACTCAAGCGCGCGGCGCGCGATTTGGGCTTTCATTCACTCTCCCACCATCAACCCATACGCGCGATCCAGATTGCGCTCGTCCAGCAACTCGACGCGGTCGGCGTACGTGTGCCAGGTGAGTTCGAGATAACGCATGTCGTCGCCGCTGATAGCTACCGTGTCAATCCCGTTCGCTTCAAACACGTTGGAATCGCCGCGCGCGGTGAATCGCTCGTACACGACGAGATCCGGCTGCGCGCGCAAGAGCGCTTGCGTCAGGCGCGGGTTTGCACGCGGATCAACCTTGCGAAGGTTCTCAACCCTTCGCAAGGTTCGACCGTCGTACGCGACGTCGCCGTACAGCGGCAGCGTGAACACATAGCCGGGTATTTCGGCAGAGGGACGAATCGCGAGTTTGCCGCGCCCCAGGTTGTCGAAATTCACGATTTCGCGAATCGCGATGCCGTGTGCGCGCGCGTGCTCGACGAACGCCGCTGCGCCGCGCATGCCGGTTTCCTCCTCGCCGGTGAACAAGAACGCGCGATTGCCTGCATCGCCGCGCCGCGCCCATTCTGCGACGCTTGCCAGCAGCACACTCACCGCCGCCGTGTTGTCGGACGCGCCTTGGTAATCGGGATCGTCATGCAGTTTGTCATAGTGCGCGGAGAAAATCGTGTACGGTTCGGCGGTCTTCCCAAAGCGGACGAAGAGATCGGGGAATTGAGATTGAGGAATTGCGATTTGGACGACCTGCGCGTTCGGCAAATCCAGTCGTCGCTGGAGATATGCCAGCCGCTCCACATTCTTCAAGTGGATGAGATCGTACAGCGATGCGTACCTTCCAGCCGGGTCAATCGGCTTGACCGCGCGCGGATCGTACGTTACGACATCGCGCAGATAAAAGAAGACGCCTTCGTACAGCGAACGCGCGTTGGGGAGGATGAACGCGGCGAGAACCGCCAGCGACATACCCAGCCCAACGCGCCAACCATTACGTCTCACGTTTCACGCACTAGGTTTTATCACAGCGTCTTTTCCGCTGCCGCCAACCCTGCGCCTACGTCAAACCTGAAGCCGGACGCCAGCAGCGCGCCTTCGATCGCAGAGAGCGTGGCGGCGATGTCTGCCGGCGAAATGACGCCCATGTGCCCGACGCGAAAGTATTTCTCGCGGATCGCGGGGTGCAAGCCGCCGGCGACCACCACGTCGCGTTCACGAATCTTGCCGAGCAGTTTCGCGTCCACGCCATCTGGAAAATAGAGCGCGCTCATCGTCGTCGCGGCAATGTCCCCGCGCGCGGGAACCGGCTTGAAGCCGATTGCCGCGACGCCGGCTTTGAACGCAGCGCTCATCTTTTTGTGCCGCGCCACGCGCTGAGCCATTCCTTCGGCGAGAATCTGGCGCAAACTCTCATGCAGCGCATACACCAGGTTGACCGGCGGCGTTCCAAAGTACGCCGGCTTGCGCGCGCTGTACGCCTCCATCACCGGCAGCCAGTTCGCCCAATCGGCGTAATAGTTGGCGACCGGTTTCTGGCGCGCTTTGAATGTGGCAACCGCGCGCGGCAAAGCCACCAAAAGCGCAAGCCCCGGCGGAACGCCAATCGCTTTTTGCGACGCGGTCAACGCAATGTCCACGCCCCACGCCTCCTGTTGCAGTTCCATCCCTGCGATCGAGCAGACGCCGTCCACGACGACCAGCGCGCCATACTTGCGCCCAAGTTGCGCGAGCGCGCGAACGTCCACCGCCACACCCGTCGAAGTGTCCACGTGCGTCAGCGCAAAGATTTTGGGCTTGGCGCGCGCGAGTTCTGCTTCGACCTGATCGAGCGGGACGACCTCGCCGACTGGCGCGCGCAACGTCGTCACTTGCGCGCCATAGCGCTCGAGAATCGTCGCCATGCGGTCGCCAAAGTAGCCGGTCGAGACGACGAGGGCGCGGTCGCCCGGCTCGGTAAGGTTCGCGGCGGCAATGTCCATGGCGAGCGTGCCGGAGCCGGCGATGACAAAGGGAACGCCGGTCGGCGCAGCGAAGACTTGCTTCATGCGATCGAGCGTCTCGCCAAAAAGCGCGACGAATTCCGGGGAGGTGTGTCCCGCGGTCGGCGCGCTCAGCGCGCGCAGCACGCCGGGATCAAAGTTGATCGGACCAGGGATCATCAACAGATCGCGTTCGCTCATTTTGCTTCCTCATAGATTTTGATTTCGTCTGTGTAAAGAACGGACGGCGCTCCATGCTGCCCCAAGAACTCGCGCCGGGTGATTTCCATTTCGACGCCGTCGTACGCGCCAATGTCCGGCGAAAATCGCCGCGCCGTACTGATAGCGCGAAATCCGCACGCGGCGAAACAACGCTGCGCGCGCAGGTTCTCCGCATAGGTGAACAGGTTGACCCGTTCCAGCACAGTCGCTTGAAAAAGATGACGCAACAGCAAGGCGACCGCTGCGCGACCATAGCCCCTGCCCCACCGCGCCGGCTCGCCAATCACGATGCCCAATTCGCCTTCGCGTTTGTCCCAATCAATCCCAAAGCAGCCGATCCGCCCGATCAGTTCGCTCGCTTGCAAGTTCAAGGGGCGGGTGACGATAAAAAACGCGCGGCGATGGTCGGAGGGATTGCGCTGTTCGCCGCGCAAGCGTTCGCAAAATTCCTGCAGCGTCAGTTCAGTGGGTGAGCCGCCGCTCCAGCGCAAGATGCGTTCGTCGCGACTCCACCGGTAGACGCGCTCGATCTCCGCATCTGTTGCCGGGTCTTCAAACGCGCGCAAGCCGATGGCGTCGCCCCAGAGCATAGTCATCCAACCGACTATCCCGCCAGCAAGCGCTGGACGCGCAACAGGCCCACCATCGTCTTGGCATCCACAATTTCGCCGCGCTCGATCATTTTGACGGCTTGATCGAGCGCCACCAACTCGACCTTGATTTGCTCGTCCGCTTCCGGCGCGGCTTGTCCCCGTGTGAGTTCGCGCGCCAGAAAGAGATGCATCTTCTCCGTCAGAAAACCGGGGCTGGAATAAAAATATCCCAGGTCATCCCATTTGAGCGCGTGAAAACCGGTTTCTTCCGTCAGTTCGCGCGTCGCGCAACGCGCGGGGTCTTCGCCCTCCTCCAATGTGCCCGCCGGAATTTCCAGCGTTTCGCTTTTTGCGCCGACGCGATATTGCCGCACCAGCGCCACGCGCGCCTGGTCATCGAGCGCGACGATCGCCGCCGCGCCGCGATGCTCGACGATCTCGCGCGCGACGACCTGCTTGTTCGGCAAGCGCACCTGGTCCAACCGGAGTTTGACGACATGACCGCGATACAGGTATTCGCTATGAATGATTTCTTCAGGCATCTTTCCTTCATACAGCAAGAGAGGCGCTCCCCCATGCGTCGCTCTGGACGTAGCGCCTCTCATCGCGAGCCATACCCTCGAATGTTGTCAGGGTATAGTCAACACCTGACCGGGGTAAATAAAGTTAGGGTTCGCCAAGTTGTTCTTGATCTGCAACGCGATCGTCGTGGTTCGGAAACGCACGGCGATCGAGAACAGGGTATCGCCCGGCATCACGGTATAGGTCGTGCCGCCGCCCGTTCCAGTTGGAGTCGGGTTAGCGCCCGGCGTCGGATTCGGGCTGGGCGCGCCGCTGCCAGGAATGTTCAACACCTGTCCTGGAAACACAAAATTGGGATTGACCCCTGGGTTCGCGGCTTGCAGCGCGGGCACCGACACGCCGAACTTGCGCGCGATCGCGTAGAACCAATCGCCGCGCTGGACGGTATAAGTCGTGGGCCCAGGCGGGGGAGGCAGTGGCGTTGGCGTAGCCCCGCTCGGCGCGGTGGGCGACGCCGGCGCATTGGAGGGAATGTTCAAAACCTGACCCGGATAGATCCGGTTCGGATTGATTCCCGGGTTCGCCGCGATGATTGCCTGGGAGGTAACTCCAAATTGTCCCGCGATCTTGTTGATCCAATCGCCCCACTGGACGGTGTAGGTGCCGGGAGTGGTGGTGACGGGCGCGGGAAGCGCAGTGGGTGGAGGTGTGGCAGTCGCCGTGATAATCACCGGCGTCGGCAGTTCCAGCGTGGGCGTCACCGGCGTCGTGAGGGCAATCAGCGTTGGGACGACGAGTGCCGGCGTCGCGCTCGGTGGAATATTGAGCGACGAGACCGTCGGCGGGGTAACAGTTTCGGCGGGCTTTTCGCGGGTACACGCGACGGCACTGGTTGCCAAAAGGACAACCAGCGCAAGAGCGAGCAAACGCTTTAACAATGGAACCTCGATCATGGCGAAACCTCCTTCTGCGGGTTGGTGTCGCCGGGTTGCGGAATCATATTATCACAAGTCCCGCGCGCCGTCAAGGGCGCGCAACACATTCGCGCCGACCGCGCCTTCGCAATATCATGGGGACACCAAGTTTTTTCGCCTGCGGCGACAACCTGGTTTCTGCGACGGAGGCGAAAACGTGATTGGCATTAGACGCATCTGCCGATGGAATCAAGTTCGGTGGACGCGCGCGTGAATGATCGGCATCCAACCGACGCGGCGCGCGCGGCAATCGAAATGCTGACCCGCCGCGTCGGTGAGACCGGCGACAGCATCCTCACCGATCGCCTGAAACGCATCGGCTCTGCCTACAAAACCGGGCGGATGGCTTGGGCATACCCGGTCGAGGGAACGCCAGATGTTGTGGCTAGATGCCGATTGTGGTTGTCATAAGTCGAGGGTTTTGAGGCACAGGAATCGTTAAGACAAGAATCCTACCTGTAAAGAAATCGTCAAAACCCTTGACTTGACGAAATGAACGTCGTATAATGGGAGCGGTGAGACGGGGCTGTCCTGTCTCAATTTTATTGTTTGCTCCGCCTAGATATGGGATTGTGGGTCTGGTGTCTACAAAAATGTCAAGAAAGACTAGTGGAACAATCAAGAACAAGATGCTGAAGGTCAAGCCAACGAAGAAAGAGCGTTTGGTGGCGCAACTCACGCGCCCGAGCAAGGCGTTGCGGACTCTGCGCGCCGCGCTCGCGGCTCACGCGACCGATCCCGCGCTGGTGATGGGACAACCGCCGGAAGAGGAACCAACTCCTGCCGAAGAGTTGATCAAAAAGGGTAAGGAACAGGGCTATCTGACCCAGGACGATATTCTCCAAGTTTTTCCCGAGGCAGAGTCAAATCTGGAACAACTTGAGGAATTGTACATCGTTCTTTTCGATGAAGGCATCTCGGTTGTCGAAGCCGAAAAGCCAGCCACGACTGAAGAAACCGAAGAGGGCGAACCGTCCAAGGGCGCTCAAGAGGACTTGGATCTCAGCGCGATCGGCATTGACGATACCGTCAGTCTGTACCTCAAAGAGATTTCGCGCATCCCGTTGCTGACTGCGGCGCAAGAAGTCGAGTACGCGCGCGGGATGGAAGCCGGCAAGCGCGCGCACTATCGGCTGAACCGGAATCACGTGTCGCCGAACGAACGCGTCCGGCTGGAACAGCGCATCCGCGAAGGCGAAGTCTCGCGGCAGAAACTGATCAAGGCGAACTTTCGGCTCGTCGTCTCGATTGCCAAGAAATATATCGGGCGCGGTGTGTCGTTCCTCGACCTGATCCAGGAAGGGAACATCGGCTTGATTCGCGCGGTCGAAAAGTTCGACTATCAACGTGGTTTCAAGTTCAGCACGTACGCGACGTGGTGGATTCGCCAGGCGATCACGCGCGCGATCGCGGACCAGGGGCGCACGATCCGCGTGCCGGTGCACATGTGCGAGCGCATCAACAAACTGACGCGCGTTTCGCGGCAGTTGGTCCAGGAACTCGGGCGCGAGCCGACCAGTGAAGAAATCGCGACCGAGTTGAACACGACGTCGCGCAAGGTCGAGCGCATCATCAAGATCTCGCAGCGCCCGCTCTCGCTCGAGATGCCGGTGGGCGAGGAGCAAGATTCGCACCTCGGCGATTTCATCCCGGACGAGATGACGCTGGGTCCGACCGACGCGGCGTCGCATCAACTTTTGCGCGAGCAGATGGAAGACATCCTGACGTCGCTCAGCCCGCGCGAGGGGCGCGTGCTGCAATTGCGCTTTGGCTTGAAGGATGGCAAGGCGCACACGCTGGAAGAAGTGGGCAAGAAATTCGGCGTGACGCGCGAGCGCATCCGCCAGATCGAAGCAAAAGCGCTACGCAAGTTGCGGCATCCGTCGCGGTCGCGCAAGTTGCGCGATTATCTGGAGTAGAAACCACAGACCCTCAGGATTTCAAGAATCTTGAGGGTCTGTTCATATCATCCTCGCTTGCCGCCGATTATATCACACCGCGCGGCTTGTGCAACCGCGTCGCGCTAATTGCTGCACCCAAAGTGAGTTTTGCGGCGTTGCCAAAAAGCGCCGCGGGACGAAAGCGCTGCCCTGCCAGGCACAAGTCGCCACACATAGCCCGTGACCGGAGCAAGATCTGTCTTGAGCGTCAATCCATCCAAACTAAAGGTCTTGTTCGTCAAGACGTCGGTTGCCGCGTATCGTCCATCGGGCAGAGAGGACGCGCCGAGATCAAGCGTGAGCAGCGCGGGCGCATCGTCAAAATTCAGGACGATGAGAAACGACGCGGCAGAATCACGGCGCAGGTACGCGTAAACCTTGTCGTTCTCCGTCTCCACCCTTTCCCAGAATCCCGTTCGCAGCGCGGGGTTCCCGTTTCGCAGCGCGACGAGCGCGCGGTAATGTTCCAAGAGCGATCCCGGCTTGCCCAGTTGCTCCTCGACCGATATGCCATCCGTTGGCGTGTTGTTGCGATCGGCGGGCTTGTGCCACATCGTCATCCCCTGCCCGGTTTCCACCGCGTACCAGTCCATCGGCTCACGGAGCGGCTTGTCGTCCGTACCTTTGACGCCCGCCATGCCGATCTCTTCGCCGTAGTAAATCATCGGCGTGCCCGGCAGTGCGAGCAACAAGGTCGCGCCCAGTTTCGCGCGACGGAGATCGCCGTTGACCTCGCTTCGCGCGCGGTTCGTGTCGTGATTGTTGAGAAAGACGACACGCTGCGCGCCGGGCGGAAACAGGACTTGGGCGGCTGCCAGCGTTCCATCCAGCGCCCGGGCGGAGCGACTGCCTAACAGAACGCTGTCGCCTACGGAGGACTGGCTGCCTTCGATGTCGCCGTAGAGCGGAAAGTCGAACGCCGCGTCGAATTCGTCGTCGTAGTACGGCTTGATGCCGCGCCCGCTCGTCCACGCCTCGGCAAGGAGCAGAAAATCCGGATTGACCGCCTTCAACTCGGCGCGCAGTTTTTTCCAAAAGTCGTGCGGGACGTTCAACACATAGTCCGCGCGATAGCCGTCAATCCCCGTCTTCATCCAGTACTTTGCCACGTCAATCAAATACCTTTGTACCTCTGGATTGTCATGATTCAGCGTCGGCATTTCGGCGACGCTCGCAAATGATTCGTACGAGGTGCGCTCTGGATTTCGCCAGCGATACCAGTCGGCGTACTTGGAGTTTGGGTTGCCGTACGCGTCTTTGAAAAACGGATGCTGATTCGACGTGTGCGCGACGACGTAATCAAGGAGGACGCGAATGTTACGTGCGTGCGCCGCGCGGACGAGTTCGCGCAGATCGTCTTCGGTGCCCAAGTCGGGATTGATCGCGTAATAGTCCGTGGTATCGTAGCCGTGATAACTCGGCGACGCGAAGATCGGCGTGAGCCAGAGCGCGCCAACACCCAGGTCTTTGAGGTAGTCGAGTTGCGCGGTGATGCCTTTCAGATCGCCAATGCCATCGCCGTTCGTGTCGTAAAAACTACGCGGAAAAATTTCGTACAGGACGATGTCGTTGAACCACGCGGGCGTCTTGATCGCCGGCTGTGAAGGGGTTGGGGTTGGCGCGCGCGTTGGACGGGGCTGGGTGGTTGGGTAGTTGGGTAGTTGGGTGGTTGGATAGTTGGGCTTGTCCTGAGCGTAGCCGAAGGATGGTTGGTTAGTTGGCGCGCAGGCGATCAAAGAAACGAAAACACAAACCCAAAAACCCAAGCGCAGAATCTTCACTGTCACTCCAAAAACGAAGAGTGGCAGGCAACCGCGTCACCCGCCACTCGCCACTTGTCACGCCATCGGTTAGCCCTTGACGCCGCCAATCGCGAGACCGGAAACGATATACTTTTGCAGCGCCAGGTACACCACCGTGACCGGTAGCGCGACCAGAATCGCCATCGCCGAGAACTTGCTCCACGGCGTGTTGTCCGAGAACTGCCCGGTCATGCCCCACAGCGCCATCGAAAGCGTAAAGTTTTCCGGGTTGGTGAGGAATTGCCACGACAGCGCAAACTCGGTCCAGCCGCTCAAAAAGCCCAGAAACGCGGTAACCGCCAGCGCGGGTGTCGCCAACGGCAAGATGATTCGGAAGAAAGTCTGGTTGAATGATGCGCCGTCGATCAACGCCGCTTCTTCAAGTTCTTTCGGGATCGTATCCAGATAACCCTTCAAATTCCAAATGGCGAAAGGAAGCAGCCCTGAAATCATCGCCAAGCCCACGCCGATGAGCGAGTTGCGCAGATTAAAGTTCACATCGCCGATGGCGAACTGGACTTTGTTCAGCAGCACGAAGAGCGGCGCGAGCGAGGCGATCTGCGGCAACATCAAGACGGTGATGATCCCGACCATCAGCACCTGGCGCCCGGTAAACTTGAAACGCGAAAAGGCGTATGCTGCAAAGACGCCGATAATCACCGAGCCGATCGAGGTACTTGCCGCCAACAAGAAACTGTTGAGCGCGAGGATCGGCAAACTGACCGGGTTGGAAGTCGGCTGCTTCATCACGTCAAGGTACGCCTGCAGCGATGCGCCCGGGGGAATCAGATTCAGCGTGGTCGGGCGCGAGATGTTGCGCGGGTCGAGCGACATGCTAAAGACCCACAAGAGCGGGAAGAGCACGGTGAAAGCGATGAACGCTAACAGCAGTTGCAGAACCAGTTGCTTGCCCCAACCCAGTTTCTTGGTCACCGCTTTCGTTTCGACGTACTTGGGAGCGCCATCGGTTGGGGCGGAAACGCCGCCGAGGACATTTGAACTAGACATCGTAACTCTCCGTTGCGCGCGAGACGCGGTTCGTGAGCATCGTCAGAATAATCAGAATGATCATGGTGTAGACGCCGAATGCCGCGGCTGGACCGTAGAGGCGCTGTTCGTTGACCAGGCGAAAGGCGGTCGTTACGAGGATTTCTGTTTGCCGCAGCGGACCTCCGCCGGTGATAAAGTAGATCAGGTTGAACAAGTTAAAGGTGACGATGATTCCGTACATCGTCGCCGGCACCATCGCCGGGCGCAGCAGCGGCAGCGTGATGCGGAAGAACTGCTGAACGCCCGACGCGCCGTCAATGGACGCGGCTTCGTAGAATTCCTTGCTGATGCTTTGCAGCGCGCCCGTGGCGACGATCGTCATAAAGGGCCAGCCGAGCCAGATGTTGGCGATGAGCAAGGCAAAGTACGAAAGTGTGAGCGGAATCCCGGGGATCGGCGGGTCCACCTGATCAATCCAGCGGATATGAAAGGTCTGGGGATTGATGCCAAAGAGACTGCCCGCTGCCATCAGCGCCTGATTGATCGCGCCGTAATCGGCGTCGAAGATGTTGCGCCACACCGTGCCGACGACCAGGGTCGGAATGACGATGGGCAGCACGTAGATGGCGCGATAGATGCCCTTGAACCACAAACCTTCCACGTTGAGCGCAACGGCAATCAAGATGCCGATGGTCACGTGGAAGATGACGTTCGAAAAAGTCCAGAAGAGGTTGAAGAAAAGCACGCGCGCGAAATCAAAGTTGGGGATGCCAAATTCGTTAATCAGGATACCGATGTAGTTCTGAATGTCCACCCAATTGGGCAACGGAGCGTCAAACCGCAGATTCTTGATCCCATAGTCGGTCATTGACATCCACAAGTTGAAAAGCATGGGCCAATAGGTCATGATCGCCATGATGATCAGCGCGGGGAGAATGTAGAGGTAAATGGTTACGCTGCGCATCAAGCGGCTTTTGGTCCTTGAACTGGACTGGGTGGTCGCGGTCATAATACCTCCTTGCAATCAACCTCATAGTTGGAGCAGGCATCGCGTACGAAATAACCTGTCGAGGACACACCTCCTCGTGCATCCATAGATCGCCGGCGTGGCGATGTGGAGGAAAAGACGTGTCAACAGCGCGCGCGGAGAAACTGGCGTGAGGAATCTGAGCGTGGGCACGATTCGCGTGTGCGTTTTTTCTTCTCAGACAATGGGGCTAACCCGACGAATCGAGTTTCGAGACCTGTCGGGTTACTGCCCCTTCGCTTCGCTCCGGGGTGCTTCGCAAGAACCCGACAGGTCTTCAACTCAGAAACCCGTTTTTCTGGTTAGCATGTCAAAGAACGACGCAGAAACAGTCGAGAAAACGGGTTTCTCCGACAAACTACTATGCGGCGGGAACCGTACCTTGCCCCTGGCTGGTGCGCCACAGTTGTCCAAAGAGATGCGCGGAGACCAGGTTCGCCCAGAAGGATGTGAAGAGAACGCCGACGAAGCACAGAATGACGCCAAACCCGGCGACGAAACTTGCCACCCAGGCAAGCAAGAGCGCGATGATGTAGTTTGCAACGTTCTTGGAGACAAAGTCGAAGGTGCCGCGAAAATCCCAGAAGAGCGAGAGTTGGTTCGCGCTCATCGCAAAGCGAGTCATGGGCGCCCAAATGGTCAAGCCGGCGACGAGAGCATACAGCCCCATGATGCACTGCAAGCAGAGGATGACAATGCCGACCAATCCACCGATCGCATCGCCGCCGTTTCTCCCTGCGGAACCCGCCACCGCGCTGCCGGCAAACGTGAAGAGAAAGACGCAGCACCAGATCAGGATCATGGGCAGGAAGTACACCAAGACGCCGATGAACGCGTACAACCCTTTCATAAAGTGATTGCCGAAATCGCCCCATTCCGGCAGAGGTTGTGATTGACCGTCCGCCACGTTCTTCAACGTGGTGAGCATGTACCCGATGACTGCGAAATCTACGATCGGGATGAAGAGCACAATGCCGCCGATGAGGACTTTCATAATCCAGTTCGGATCCTCAAAGACGTACGTAAACGCCTTGCCGATGTCCATGATTACCTCCTGAGGACTAGGATTCGAGAGTGTCTAGATTATAGCACTTGTTTTGGGACGACGCAATAGGGGGCTCGCCGCGACAAATCGAATAAACAAGAATGCCGTCGGCGAATCGAGAGCACCTGTGTTCACCCTATCCTTCCGGTTTGTAGGTTTCCCGCTTCTCGGCGACGGCAAGAGCCGGCGCGGGAACTGTAACAGGGACGACAATCGAGCGAAATCCTTGCGCCTCGCCATCGCGGAACGCGAACGTTCGAGCGGCGTTCTCGAAAGCCTGCAGGGAAGCATCGTAATCTTCTTCCACGGCATTGTACTCAAGTTCGTAGAAGCGGTTTGCGTATCTCACGATGATGCGTCTCTCAATGATGGTTGTGTCTGTGGCTTTGACACTGTAAATCGGGAGAGAAGTCTTGTAAGACATAAGCAGTTCTGCTGCTTCTGCGCCGGCCAAGAATCCTTTGACAGTCGAGACTATCTTGAAAGCGCGTGCTTTGGCTGCTTTGGTTAAATAGTCGGCTACCTTCTCTTCGAGGGTCATTTCCCCAGCAGGCAGAATGTTCACGACGAGCGTCGTGCTGTAGGTGTTTGCCTTGTTACGCGGTCCCCGCACAAATACCTGGCTATAGCCTTTCTCCTCTGTTTCTGAGGCTTGCCAACTCGCCGGATACAGAAACGAGAAATCGAATCTTGGGTTCGTGCTAGTGAACCTGATATAATTGTCTGTTGCCATTACTGGTAACCTCACCCGCTACTACAGCTTGCCGCCCCAGCGCGTAAAACACTCATCCCCATAGCGCCTGCGTATATCGGCTTTTGCGTCCGCCTCGCCTTTGTCAATCATTGCTGCGATGTCGCCTTCTTCCCAATTCTCTTCTGAACCCTTGACGACACTCCAAACTTCTACTTCTGCTTTGAAGCACCTGTACTCTTGGTCAAGCGCATCAGCCGCCGAAGTTGGGTTGCCTAACTGAACATGCGTTCCTTCGTGAGCAAGATAGGCAGCCAAGATAGCCGGGCCCGCATCGCTTTGGCTTGCGTGAATTGTGATCTCGTTCGTTGTCGGATCGAATTGAGCACTGGCGTCATCCGCCGTCATACCAAATCTAATCATCACCCCGTGATCCCGAATGGCTTGGGCAATGGATCGTCCGGCATCCACAGGTTCCAGTTGCTCAACGGCGGCTTGCAGTTCCCGGACATCCACCACATTCCCTGTGATCAGAACATCTGCCGAGCGCAATGATCCTGTCTCCTTGAATCACGGACCGAAACCGGTGAGGCATAAACTGACCTGACGCCCATAGTATAGCATGAGGTAGACTCGGTGACAAGCCCCGACGCGTCTTTCTCATTGCCAATCGCCTAACGCGTCTTGCAACATTCCCGCCATCCGCGCCCAGTGCGTGCCGCGCCAATAGATGCGCCCGCAGCGCGCGCAGCGGCGGAAGCGCTCCTGGGTCTGGAACACGTACGGCGGCACGAGATCTCGCACCGACTCTTTGCTCACCGCGTCTAGCCGATGGTTACATTCGGCGCAGCGCGAGAACGCGGCGCGCGCGGTCAGGTTCAAGGCGCGAAAAACCTGCTGCAATTGCGCCTCTACCTGCTCGGATTCGATCAACAGACTCTGCACGCCGCGCCGTCGCGTCAATTCGACATCGCGCGTCAGCAGGATGCGATCCTCCGCGCGCGCGATGCGCGCCAGCGCCGGATCGTCCGCGTGCGGCAGATAGAGCGTGTCGTATCCAAGCAACCGCAACCAGGTCGCCAACCGACCGAGCATGGTGTCGGCGAGGAATTTCATCGAGCCGATTATAACGCGCGTTACCCAAAGTGTCGAGTGACGGGTGGCGAGGTGACGGGTGGCGAGGATATTCCCACGTCACTCGTCACATGCCACCCGCCACTCGTCGAGGCATTTGTCGCGCAACGCGCCCCGTGCTATAATACCACGCGAGGAGGAAGCCATGCCGCTGACGCGCACCCAAGTCCAGCACATCGCAGAACTTGCCAAGCTGAAACTCGGCGAGGAAGAGATAGACCGAATGACGCAACAACTGTCGGCGATCTTGGATCACGCCGCGCGCCTGCAAGAACTCGATACTGACGCCATCCCGCCGACGGCGACCGTCGTGCCGCTGCAAAATGTCATGCGCGATGACCGCGTTGAGCCATCCATGCCGCGCGACGATGTGTTGGCGAACGCGCCGGACAAGGATGCAAGCAACGAATTCTTCCGCGTCAAAGCAATTCTGAGAGAATAGCGAATTAGGAATTGCGAATTACGGGTTTCGCAATTCGCAGTTTGCAATTCGGAGTTTATATGAGAATCGCCTGGCTAGGGCACGTGGCTTCAGCGCGCGCAAACGGTATCGTCACCTATTCGAGCGAACTGGTCGCCGGATTGCGCCAGCGCGGTCACGCGGTCACGTTCTTTTACCACATCAGTCGCGAGCGCGGACTGGGACAGCGCGATCCCAACGGCATCCGCATCGGCTCGTTCGACATTCTGAACCGCGCGATGCTGTCTTCGCCGCAAGCGCGGCAGATGATCGAGGAGGTCGTCGAGCAGAAACAGATTGACGTCGCGCACATTTCGCTCTCGTTCTCGCAACTCGATTTCAGTTTGCCCGATATATGCCACGCGCTGGGCATCCCGGCCGTCGCGACGTTGCATTTTCCGTACGGACCCCCCGAAACATTCTGGGGCAGCGCCGTGCGCCTGCTGTACCGCGCGTACTCCGGCTCACTAAAAAACTACGACGCCGTAATCGTCTTTTCGGAGAAGCAGGGCGAATTGTTGGTGAATTACGGCGTTGCGCCCGAACGCGTGCGCGTGATCCCCAATGGCATTGACGTTGTCAAGTACTCGCCGGGTCCCTCAGATTACAAAGAAAGCATCGGCGCGTCCGTGCTGACGGCGTACATCGGACGCATGGATCCGGAAAAGAACGTCGGGGATTTCTTGAAAGTAATCCACGAACTCGATCTGCCCCGCGACCACAAAGCGGTCGTCGTCGGAAACGGAATGGATTTGTCGCGGCTGCGCCGCAAGTACCACGATGATCGCCGAATTATCTTCACCGGCTATGTCAGCGATTGGCGCGAGCGCAGACGGATTCTGCGCGCGGCAGACATTTTCGTATTGCCTTCGTCCATCGAAGGTTTGGCGCAGGCGATGCTCGAAGCGATGGCAACCGGCACCGCGGTCATCGCAACCGACGTGGGCGCAGACGCCGAGGCGCTGCACGGCGCAGGCATCGTAATTGATCTAGCGGCAATGGAAGCCCAATTGCCGCTTGCCCTACGCACGCTGATCGAATATCCCGATTTTCGCCGCGACCTTGCCGTGCGCGCGCGCCAGCGCGCGGTGACCCATTATTCGCTAGAAACGAACATTGACCGCGTGGTGGACTTGTATCGCGACTTGACCAAGCGCAAGTGACAAAGGAAGCATAGTGGAACTCTGCCGCCTCACGCTCCATCAAGCGCGCGCCCTTTTGGAAACCGGCGAAATTAGCAGCGCCGCATTGACCCGCGCGGTGCTCGACCGCATTGACGCGGTGGACGCGCGCGTGCAAGCGTACCTCACCGTCGTCGCGGATCGCGCGCTGGAGCAGGCGCGCGCAGCGGACGCGCGTTGGACAGAGCATCGTCGCAAGGGCGGGGCAACCCCGCCCCTACTGGGGATCCCGATGGCGCTCAAGGACGAGATTTGCACGCGCGGCGTTCGCACAACCGCCGGGTCGAAAATCCTCGGCAACTTTGTGCCGCCGTACGACGCGACGGTGATGGAAAAGTTGAACGCGGCAGGCGGCATCTTGATCGGCAAGACGAACCAGGACGAATTCGCCATGGGCTCGTCCACCGAGAACTCGCGCTATTTCACAACGCGCAATCCCTGGGACCTCGAACGCGTGCCGGGCGGTTCCAGTGGCGGCAGCGCGGCGGCAGTCGCCGCGGACGAAGCGCTCTTCGCGCTCGGCACGGACACCGGCGGCAGCGTGCGGCAACCGGCGGGACTGACCAATACAGTCGGCTTGCGCCCGACGTACGGACGCGTCTCGCGCTATGGGGTCATCGCCTTTGCGTCGTCGCTCGACCAGGTTGGCCCGATCACCAAAGACGTGCGCGACGCGGCAATCGTTCTCAGCGTGATCGCCGGACACGATCCACGCGAGGCGACGTCGGTCAATCGTCCTGTGCCGGATTATGCAAGCGTGTTGGACGTAGGGGCGCACGTCGTTGCGCCATTACAAGGCGTGCGCGTCGGCGTGCCGCGCGAGTACTTTATCCAAGGGATGCAGCCGGGCGTCGAGCACGCGGTGCGCGAGGCAATTCGCGTGTTGGAATCGCTTGGCGCGACGACGCAAGAGGTGACCTTGCCGCACACCGACTATGCGCTGCCGGCGTACTATCTAATCGCGCCGGCGGAAGCATCGGCAAATCTCGCGCGCTACGATGGCGTCAAGTACGGCTATCGTTGGGGCTTTGACTCCGCTCAGCCTGCCAACGAAATGTGGGAGGTGATGCGCGCGACGCGCGGCGATGGCTTTGGCGCGGAGGTCAAGCGGCGCATCATGCTCGGCACCTATGCGCTGAGCGCGGGCTATTACGACGCGTACTATCTAAAGGCGCAAAAAGTTCGTACACTCATCAAGCAGGATTTCGACCGCGCGTTTGACAACGTTGATGTGCTCGTCGGGCCCACTTCACCCAGCGTCGCGTTCAAGATCGGCGAGAAAGTGGACGACCCGCTGCAAATGTATCTGGCAGACGTGTTCACGCTCGCGCAGGCGCTTGCCGGCATCCCCGCGATTTCAATTCCATGCGGATTTGCGGAGAACCTGCCAGTTGGTTTGCAGATCATGGGACGCGCGTTTGACGAGGAACGCGTATTGCGCGTCGCGTACGCGTACGAACGGGCGACGGAGTGGCACAAGCGGAAGCCGGCGGTATAGGAAGCAATGCTCAATAGTGCTCGGAATCTTGCGCGCACTCATTTCTCGTCTCTTCCCAACCACTCTTGCCACAACTTTTCCAGCCTCCCATCTCCCTTCATCGCATCAATCACCGCGTTGATTTGCCCCAGCAGCGTGTACGTATCCTTCCTCACTGCAACGACGATCAGTTCGTTGACCAGCGGCTCGCCGACAGTTTTCACGCCGCCGGTAACCCGCGCGAAATCGTTAAACGCGATCAAATCGGTAAAGACGCCGTCTACCTGACCCGCACGCAGCGCGCGCAGCGCATCGGCGGGCGTGTTGAACTCGCGCAGGTCGTACTGCAGGCGCCGCTGCCAGCGCCGCGCGAACGCATCCCCGGTCGAACCCAACTCGACGCCGACGGTTCTGCCTGCCAGGTCATTGTACGTTTTCGTCGTCGTAGCGTTCTCGCGTACGACGATGAGGGGACCGCTGTTAAAGTACGCATGGGAAAAGCGCACGTCCTCGGTCTTTTTCGGATCGTACGGCAGCGCGGAGACGATCGCATCNNATGTCGAGTCCTTTCAAATTTCCCTTGCCATCCTCCGACTCAAACGGCGGGAACGACGGATCGATCCCAACGCGAAACTCGCCTGTCTCCAAAATCCGCGTCCACGTCGCGTCCGGTTTCGCCGGCGGTTTGGGGAACCAAGTGGCGTAGGCAAAGTACGCGAGCGCGAGGAACGCGAGGAGCATCACTGGCAACGTTCCGACGCGCCAACGCGTAAAACGTAAAACGTAAAGCGTAATACGTGATGCGTGATACGCGACGAAGGACTGTTGACTGGCGACTGGCGACTGGCGACTATCGTGCAGCATACTTTTGTACTTCGTAGTAAATCGGCTTGGCGTCGAACCCCGGCGTCACGAACGTGAAATAGTCCTGGTAGGTTTGTGCGGGAAAGGGATAGCGAAACGCCCACATGACGCACGCGTCCAGCCAATCCCATTGCCGGCAGATGTCGTACGCGCGCAGCGTGTTCTCGATGCGCTCTGCCGGGCGCACCGCTTTGGTCCAGCGCGGATGATCGTTCCAGCCGCCTTCGGTGATCATCACGCGCTTCGCGTCGCCATTTCGAATCATGCTGTCGCGCAGCAACTCGGCGCGGCGAAAGTTGATGCGATTGGGCGCGGGCGGCTCGTCGGCGGGGCTTGACCACCCGTACGCGTGCACCGCGAGAATATCGAAATAATCTTTTGCCCCGGCGTCGTACATCTTTTGCAGGTACTCGAGATCGCTCATCGCGTCAGTCGAACCCGGCGGCGCGAGTGTCGGCGCGAGCGCGCCCGCAAGGATTTGCACCGACGGATCGGCTTGCTTGGCGCGCGGGTAGACCGCCTCCAACAGTCGCGCGTAACCGGCTGGGTCTATGCCGCGATAACCCCACTCGAANNTGCGTGATGAACTCGGCGACGAAATCGGCAAAGTACTGATAGCGCACTTGATCGAGGTAACTCGTCACCGAATTCTTGGGACGCGCCCATTCCGGCACAAACCCCAGCCGCGCGATGACGGTCAGTCCCTGGCGTTCCGCGTGAGCCACGACAAGGTCCGCGTGCGCCCAGTCATATTGTCTCTCGCTGGACTCGATATACGCCCAGGGAAAGTATTCGACGATCCACGGCGCGCCCATCGCACGAACCATTTCCAGCGTCTTTTTGATTTTCCACTCTTCGGCTTCGTCGGTCAGGCGCGTGTGCACGCCGATCTTTGGATTCGTCGTGCGGACGGTTTGCTGCGCGCCGAGGGTCACGAGAATCGGCGGCGGCGCGGCGAGCCAGTAGATGATCGCCAACAACGCGAGGGCTTGTATAGCGCGCGCGACGTACGCAAGCATCGCGCGGGGCGAGAGGGAAGGTGATCGGGAGTGACTCATGGGGTGGGCAATGGCGGCAATTATGCCTCGACGCGCCTGAGCGCTCGATGGGCGATCAGGGTCAGCCAGCGCGATGCCGTTTTCTTTTGCCCGAATTCCCATGCCTCCCATGCTTTCCAGATGGATTCGGGAGTGAAGCGATTTTGTTCATCGGCTTTGGCTTGAACCAGGTCTGCCATTTGGCGCAAACGCTTGTCCTGTTGCAGCCAGGGGAACTGGGTCAAAGTGTCCACCACGTTCAGGATATCGTACCAAACCAGCGGGGCTTTNNGGCTTGGCTGTTGCGCCATGGCTTGTCTTGCGCCAGCGTCTTGAGCATGATTAGATTCGCGTACGGGCAAGGATCGTCTTTGCGCCCGGGTCCTCGAAACTTGCCGAGTTCTTTCGAGACGGCGCAGGGAAATCCATTCGCGCGAACCAAACTGACCAAATACCGAGTGGCTGCCTGCACGCGCGGGTCTTGCCCCAAGCCAAACTTGGTGAGCGCGTAAACGACAAGCGGCGCATCGCACAATGCCCAGGCGAATTGGTCTTTGCCCGTGCCGCCGAAATGTACCGGGATATTCATCAGCACTTGGAATGGACCCTCGGACGATTGGTGTTTCAGAATGCGCGCGATGATTTTGCCCACGCCGGGATCGCCCGCGCGCAGTCCGAGGTCGGCGAGGAAGACGAGTTTGTGGATGGGATGCCCTGCGCTCTTGTGGCTGGTGAGAACGGCGCAGGGCCATTCCGCCAGTTCCTTCAGTATCTCGCGCACCAGCAGATCGGCGAGCATCGCCTTGCGCGCGGCAGCCACGCGCGGATCGCTTTCCTTCTGCTTGAGCAAATCCACTCGGGTGCGATACTGCACCCACGCGGGTCCTTCGAGTAACCAGTCGGTTAGTTCGCGCATAGATGTCTCCTTACGCGCGTCGCGGTCAGCGGCGGTTTGCGCGGCGCGCCGCGAATCAAGAGACCCTCTGGGTTCTCCAGAACTCGAAGGGTCTCTCCTTACGCCGTAGCAAAAGACCCTAATGCTCGTGCGTGCGCCAATTCATGCTTGCGAATTGGGCGCACTTGCGACGCCGACAATGAGATAACGGCAACGGTCTCTCCAGCGAGCGTAACAAACTCGACTTCATAGCCCTCGCCGCCGCGATGCACCAAAACGACCGTGCCAATGTCACCGCGCTTGAGACCGTGCTCGGAGATGTCTTCTGATAGAACTATACTTTCGAGTTCGCGAATCATTTTCTGCTCCTTGACAGCGGGTAAGCAGTTGCAAATTGCCTTCCTGGATTCCCCTTCTGATACCGCACCTGGCGATGCCGGTACGACCTTCTGCGTCTTTCCAGTTCATCCACGCAATAATTCAGAAACGCGCGCAAGCATTCGGTCGAGCAAAAGTACAATTCGAATTGCCCGGTGTTTACCAGATCGGCGATGTGGATGGAGGTGTCATCGTAGTTCGCTGGATCGTTGCTGTGCCAAACCAGCGTCATAAACGCGGCGTCGGTGTCTGCCATCGTGTAACATTCCGGCGCGGTTGGACGCAGCGCGCCGGCGTTGAGGATCGCCATGCCGGGCGGCTTGCCCAGTTTGCGTTTCCGGCACCACGGACAGAGGTGGTCTTTGGGAAAGACGACGCGTTTGCCTTTGACGACTGGGAATTTGACTGAGGGCATGCAGTTTTCCTTTCCGCGTGTTCGTCGCGCAAAAACTTTGGAACACGAAACTCGCGCAAGTTCACGAAAGCCGCGAAACGCGCACACCCTTTCGTGATTTTCGCGTCGTTGCGTGGGTTTCGTGATCCAGATTTCCCTCCACCACCCTCACTTCTTCCTCCGTCAGCCCATACAACTC